>CAXSEC010000001.1:0-43098 GCA_964236325.1 uncultured Acidobacteriaceae bacterium
GTCTTCGCTGTACTGCTTAGCCAGCACCTGCGGGTACTGGGTGTTCTTGGCGTCGAACAGATAGCCCTGCACGGTAACTCGACCACTCTGCGCGGCAAGTGCTCCGAAGGCGACCATGGCTGCCGAGGATGGCGACGCTGCCCACTGCGGCAGACTGATCTCCTGTGGGCCGCCCGGCGTAGCCTGCGGCTGCAGACTCTTGGCAACGATGTCGAAGATGCCCGCCGCAGTCAGATCGCTCGAGAGCGTGCTGTCAAAGACCTGCTTCAGCGGCGCTGTCTGGGCATCGTTCGAGGCCGGCTTGAAGTCGGCTACGGCAATGCGGATGCGATCCGCGCCGCTCGACGTTTCGGTATGGAAGGAGTCTTGCGCGTTCAGGCAGCCCGCGAAGACCAGAAGGGTGAGGAGACAGGGAAGGATGCGGCGGCAGGTGGTAGGCGATCGAAACGGTCTGAACATGCAAGCCCATGGTAGTCGCAAACCACATGTGACGACGTGGAAAGCAGGGAAGCTACTGCTGCCGGTAATCAAAGGCGTAGTCGACCGTGATGTGATCGCCTGCAGGGAGCGGTCCGAAGCCCTCGTCCTGCACACGTTGTACCGCGCGTTTCGCGGATTGATCAAGCGACGGGGAGCCACTCGCGTCTTCTACTCGGATGTTGGAAGGGATGCCACTGCGATCGATGTCGAAGACGATGGTGACGCGCTTGCCCTGACTGGCGCGCGGGTCAGCCTCCTGGGTAAACCAGTTCTGCGCGACCTTGCGATTCACGATGTTCACGTAGTAGGCGAAGCGCGCACCAAAGGCGCGATCCTCGACGCTGATGGAGGCGGTGCCGTTCTTCAACTGCATGGTCGCCTGCGCGATACGGATCCCTGCCGTCTCGCCCGAGGTGGCCTTGGTGGGATCGGGTCGAACGGGCTGCGGATGTTTGATCGGTTCAGGTGTGGGGCGATCGGCCACCTTGGCGGGCTTGGGCAGATCCTTCTTCAGGATCGCAAGGTCCTTCGGAGATGGTGGCGGCTCGGTGCGTTCCTTGGTTGGCGTAGGTGCGGGGCTCGGCTTCTCTGAGGTGAGAACGCCGGTGTCGAGGGACTTCTGCCGGGGCGGCAGGGGAAGGGAGCTGACCATGGTGGCCTGGATCGCGCCCGCGGCCATGTCATGCTGGCCCCAGCTCTGACCGTGGTGACGGAAGGCCAGCGAGCCACCCACGATAGCGCCGAAGAGAAGCGCGTGGAACAACAGAGAGCCGGCAAAGCTCGCGCCTTCGCTCTCGCCGCTGCCTGCGGCCGGGTCGCTCCAGGTTCGCTGTGTTGCGGTCATGAGGTGTTGATCCGGTGAGGTTCGTTTGCGGCTACTTTGTCTGGCTACTTATCGAGCGGCCGGGTGACGATGCTGATGTTGGTGATGCCGGCCTGCTTTACGGCGTCCATCACCGAGGCAAATGCACCAAAGGGCACCTGCTCATCGGCGCGGACATAGATGACACGCCGTGCCGCGTCCCCGCCGATTGAGGTTCTAAGACGCGCAGGAAGTTCGTTGACGTTCACGGGTTTGTCCTGCAGGAAGACGTTCTGGTCCTTGTTGATGGTGACGACCAGGCGCTCTTCAGACAAGGCGTTGACTGTGCGCGTCTTGGGAATGGCGACTTCCAGCCCGGACTGCAGAACCGGAGCGCTGATCATGAAGATCAACAGGAGGACGAGAACGACATCGACGAGCGGCGTGATGTTGATCTCTGCCAAGGCGGTCTGGGTACGGGCGTGCGACCCGCCGCGAGCGGTGAAGGCCATGGTTAGAAGCTCCTTCGGCGGGGTTCTTCGGGAGCAGCAGGCGTCTGGGCGGAGGCTGGCGTCATCATGGCGGCGTTCTCGATGGCGTTGAGGAGTTCTCGGCCGAAGTCGTCCATTCGCGCGCCGAAGTCACGTAGCCGCGCTGTGAGCTGGTTGTAGCCGACGACAGCGGGGATGGCGACGACCAGGCCGGCCGCCGTGGTGATGAGAGCCTCGGAGATGCCGGGCGCCACGGCGCGCAGGGTGGCGGAGCCCTGTGTTCCAAGGCCATGGAAGGCGTCGATGATACCCATGACGGTGCCGAAGAGGCCGATGAAGGGGGCGATAGCGGCGATTGTCGCCAGCCAGGTCATGCGCTGCTCCATGACGGTCAGGGCTTCGCTCGACGCGGTGAGGGCCGAGCGCTCGAGACCGAGCGGATTGCGCGGCAGACCGCGGCCTGCGCTCTGCCGCATGTATTCGTCGTGGATCTCGGTGAAGACGGTGACCAGGGGACTTGGTTTGAACTGCTCGGCGACGGAGGCGATCTCGCTCAGTCGGCCTGATTTGCGAAAGGCGCGGATGAAACGGGTTCCCTGGGTCTGTGCCCGGCGAAAGTAGGTCCACTTCGAGATCATGATGGTCCAGGAAAAGACGCTGGCAATCAGCAGCACGATCAGGACAGCGAAGGCGAGTGGACCGCTGTTGTGGATCATGTCGAGCAGGGCGCTCGAGGACGCAGCGGCAGCGGGGGGACCGGCCGGCGCGGCGTCGTCCTGGAAGAACAAGAGAGCGAGACAAAGGGTGGCGAGCATAAGGTTGATCTGGCGCTTAGTGTACTGGTTTTAGGTCTGCCGAAGGCCGTGTATGACGCGACGAGGGGTACCACGCGGGGTGCTTCTTTGCTGGAGGCGCGACTGCCCCGAGTGCCCTAACGCTTTGTTATGCTCGCGATGACGGTGGGATGTTCACCGGCGGGAGGGAAGCCATGCTGCTCGAACTACGCGCGGAGAACTACACCGTCATCGAGCGCACGGAGGTGCAGTTTGGGCCTGGGCTGAACCTCCTGACGGGCGAGACGGGTGCGGGCAAGTCGATCCTGATCGATGCTCTGGTGCTTCTGCTGGGGGGCAAAGCGTCGTCTGACGTGGTGCGCCATGGGCAGGAGAAGGCGACGCTGGCGTGTGTCTTTGAAGCGACGCCGGGCGCGGATGCGGTGCTTGAAGCGAACGGCATCGATGGAGAAGACAGCACGATCCTGCTTCGGAGAGAGATCACACTGGCCGGTAAAGGCCGTGTTTTCATCAACAATCAGCCGGCAACGGTGGCGGTGCTGCGGCAGCTGGGGCCGGAGCTGGCGGCGATCCATGCGCAGAGCGAGACGACCAGTTCCTTTGATCCCGCGCAGCAGCGGGGTCTGCTCGATCGCTTCGGCGGCATTGAGGCCGGCGAGGTGCGGGCGGCGTTTGCAGCATGGCAGACTACGGCAAAGCGGCTCAGGGAGATGGAGACAGACGCGACGGATCGGTTGAGGATGGCGGATCTATGGCGGTTTCAGAGCTCGGAGATTGCGGAGGCGGGCATCGCCAGCGGGGATGAGGACGCACGGCTGGAGGCCGAGAAGCGGATCCTGGCGAATGCGGAACGGCTGTTCACGGCGGCGATGACGGCTCATGAACTGCTCTATGAGGCGGAGCAATCGGCGGAGACGACGGTGGGTTCGGCGCTGAAACAGGTGGAGGAACTGGCTCGATTTGACCCTCGTTTCGTCGAGGCAGCGCAGCGTTTGGCGGAGGCAAAGGCCAGTATCGAGGATGTTGACGCGAGCGTGCGGGACTTTGCGGACGGAGTGCAGGCGTCGCCGGACCGGCTGGCGACGATTGAGGATCGTCTGGCGGCTTTAGAGCGGCTGAAGCGAAAGTATGGACCAAGCCTTGGGGAGGTGCTGGCGTTTGGGCACGACGCGGCGGCAAAGCTGGACGAGGTGGAGAATCGTGACGACGTAGTGCAGGAGCTGCGCGCGGCGCTCGAGGGGCAGGCGAAGGCCTACCGGGCTGCGGCGAAGGTTGTCAGTGATGCGCGGACGGTGGCGGCTGGAGGGCTGCGGCAGCGGGCCGAGACGGCGATCGGCGAGCTGGCGATGCGGGCGCGGCTGGGCATTGAGGTGGCGGGACGGGCGGAGGAGGAGCGATCGTGGACGGCCCTCGGCTACGACACGATCACGTTCCTGATCGCGACCAACGCGGGTGAGCCGCTGAAGCCGCTTGATGAGGTGGCGTCGGGCGGCGAGATGTCGCGTGTGATGCTGGCGCTGAAGGTGACGGTGGAGGACGAGGTTCGGGGGCGGCATCGCAAGGGGGCGATGGAACGGAGCCTGATCTTCGATGAGATTGATGTGGGCATCGGCGGCCGGGCAGCGGAGGCGGTAGGACAGAAGCTGAAGGCGCTGGCGAAGGGTCAGCAGGTGTTGTGTATTACGCATCTGCCACAGATTGCGGCGTTTGCGGATCGGCATTACCTGATTGCGAAGGCGGAGACGAAGGGGCGGACGCAGACCTCCATCCGGCCCTTGACCGATGAGGAGCGGCGGGAGGAGATTGCCAGGATGCTGAGCGGATCGAAGCTGACGGAGACGAGTCTGCGGCACGCAGAGCATCTGTTGGCGGAGAGCCGGTAGGGCTTTGTCGCCTGGTGCGATCAAGGACGCAGCTTGATCGACCTACACCTGGGGTGAGCGCGGGTAGCGGCATGCTGGATTCGCTCGCTGCGCTCAGAACGACCACCCACAGAGGCGCGGAGCACGATTGTGCCGATGGAGTTGGGGAGGCGTTTCGCAGTGGAGAGGCAAGATCCCTGCAGGGAGGTCACAAGTTCGCTGGCTGCGAAGGATGTGGGTTTGCACCATGCCAGGTTCACCTTACCTGCTTCCCCACGGTGAACGCGGTATACTTTCCATGTGACTCCAACCCCTGTGGCACCCTTCCCCGCGAACCCGCAAGCCTTAGAAGATAAGGATCTAACGACAAACCAGGTGCTTCTTCTGAAGCCTCGGGGATTTTGCGCCGGCGTGGTGCGGGCGATCGATATTGTGCAGATTGCGCTTGATACATTTGGTGCGCCGATCTACGTCCGCAAGGAGATCGTGCATAACAGTTACGTGGTGACGGATCTTGCCAAGAAGGGCGCGATCTTTGTCAACGAACTGGACGAGGTTCCCGAGGGCTGCCGCGTGATCTATTCCGCGCACGGCGTATCTCCGGCGGTTCGCACACGGGCCCGGGAGCGGGGGTTGAAGGTGATTGACGCCACCTGCCCGCTGGTGACGAAGGTTCATGTTGAGGCGATCAAATTTGCCAAGCAGGGGTACTCGCTGGTGCTGGTGGGGCATCGCGATCATGAAGAGGTCGAGGGCACACAGGGCGAGGCCCCGGAGGTGACGCAGGTGGTCTCGACGGTGGAGGAGGTTGAGGCGCTGGTGGTGCCGGATCCGAACAAGGTGGCGTATTTGACTCAGACGACGCTCTCGCTGGATGAAGCTCGGACGATGATTGAGGCATTGACGATCAAGTTTCCGAACATCGTTGGGCCGCACGCGCAGGATATCTGCTACGCCACTGAGAACCGGCAGACGGCCGTGAAGAATGTGGCTCACACGGCGGATCTAGTGCTGGTGGTTGGATCGCGCAACAGTTCGAACTCGAACCGGCTGGTCGAGGTGTCCGAGAAGCTGGGGACGCGCAGCTTTCTGATCGATAAGGCAGAGGACATCCAGCCGGAGTGGCTGCAGGGTGTGAGTAAGGTCGCGGTGACGGCGGGCGCGTCGGCGCCGGAGGTGCTGGTGCAGGAGGTGGTGTCGTTCCTGCACGAACGCGGGTACGGCGATGCGAGGGAGGTTGAGGTGATGCCGGAGAACGTACGGTTTGGCCTGCCGCCCGAGATTGTGCAGGCGATTGCATCGGCTCCGGCGATCGGCACGGCGCCCGCGAGTGCGCGTTAGGATCCGCTGTCTCCTCTCATGAATGAAGTTCCGCACAACCCGGGATCGACCACAGGAGCCGCGACGCAGCCGCGCTTTGGCCGTATGGACCTGAGCCTTGAACGGGTGAAAGAGGGGCTGGTCCGGGCGCGCGAGTGGCTGTTGGGGGAGCAGAACGAAGAAGGGTACTGGTGCGGCGAACTCGAGGCCGATGTGATGCTCGAGGCGGACTACATCTTCATGCATACGCTGCTGGGAACCGGCGATCCGGGCAAGATGCAGCGGGCGGTGAACGAGATCCTGCGGCACCAGAATGACGATGGTGGATGGAGCCTGTACCCGGGTGGCGTCTCAAATGTGAATTATGGGGTGAAGTCGTATCTCGCGCTAAAGTTAATGGGCTACACGGCCGATGATCCCATTATGGTGCGGATACGGGAGAATGTGCTGTCGCTGGGCGGCGTGGTGGAGTGCAATACCTTCACGAAGATCTATCTCTGCGCGGTGGGACAGTACGACTATGACGCGGTGCCGGCGATTCCGCCGGAGATTGTTCTATTTCCGAACTGGTTTTACTTCAACATCTACGAGATCAGCTCCTGGTCGCGCGGCATCCTGGTGCCGCTGTCGATCATCTTCGCCAAGAAGCCGTTCAAGAAGCTGCCGCCGGAGCAGAGTATTGAAGAGCTGTTTGTGGGCGGGCGCGAGAATGCGGATTTGCGCCTGCGCTGGGACAAGAAGAAGCCGGTGAGTTGGCGAAACTTCTTTTTGTTTCTGGACCGGGTGGCGCATCTGTCAGAGCGGGTGCACATACGGCCGCTGCGGAAGGCGGCGCTGCGCCGGGCCGAGGCGTGGATGCTCGAGCGGTTTGAGAGATCGGACGGCTTGGGCGCGATCTATCCGGCGATGCTGAACTCGATTGTGGCATTACGCTGCCTGGGCCGGTCGGTGGATGATCCGCAGATGATCCGGGCGCTGGACGAGTTTGAGCGTTTAGGAATTGATTGTCCGGAGGGGACAGACGAGTATCGAACGCCAACGTTCCGGATGCAGCCGTGCTTTCCTCCGGTGTGGGATACGGCGCAGGCGATCTATGCGCTGGGCGAGGCTGGCCTGCCGAAGGATGATCCGCGGCTGTTGCGGGCCGCCGATTGGGTCCTGTCGAAGGAGGTCCGCCACAAGGGCGATTGGGCGGAGAAGGTGCGGAACGTTGAGCCGGGCGGCTGGTACTTCGAGTTCAACAATGAGTTTTACCCGGATATCGATGATACGGCGCAAGTTCTGCTGGCGCTGCGCAGTGTGGCCAATCCTCGCGAGCGGTACCAGGATGAGGTATGCCAGCGGGCGCTGACGTGGATCTGGGCGATGCAGTGCAAGAGCGGAGGATGGGCCGCGTTCGACAAGGACAACACCAAGAGCATCTTCCAGTACATCCCGTTTGCTGACCATAACGCGATGCTTGATCCGCCGACTGTTGATATCACCGGACGGATGCTCGAGATGCTGTCGATGTATGGATTTACCCGGCAGGATCCGCGAGTCGAGAGGGCTGTCCAGTTCATCTTAAAGGAGCAGGAGGCGGACGGAAGTTGGTTCGGCCGATGGGGCGTGAACTATCTGTATGGCACGTTCCTCGTGCTGCGCGGTCTGGAGGCTATGGGCTTCTGGAATCATGAGCCTGCGGTGCAGCAGGCGGCGGAGTGGATTCGCATGGTGCAGAACGGGGATGGCGGATGGGGCGAGAGCTGTGGCACCTACGACGATCCCGCCCAGCGGGGCATTGGGGCGAGCACGCCATCGCAGACGGCATGGGCAGTGTTAGGGCTGCTGGCGGCGGGCGATACGCGCTCGGACTCAGTAGCGAAGGGCGTGCGATGGCTGGTTGAGCGGCAACATGAGGATGGCAGTTGGGATGAGCTGATTTCTGGCCGCAATGGGGAGAGTTACTACACGGGGACGGGATTTCCGCGGGTGTTCTACCTGGGATATCACCTGTATAAGCAGTACTTTCCGCTGCTGGCCTTGACGACGTACACCCGCGCGATGGAGCGGGAAGCAAGCGCGGCCTGAGACTTGGCTGCTGCGAATTTGATGGATTGAGGAGTGACCGATGGCCGTACCTGTCTCTCAAGCGTGGACCGTGGCTTCGTATGTGATGAAGCAGAAGCTGCGCGGACGAAAGCGGTATCCGCTGGTGCTGATGCTGGAGCCTTTGTTTCGCTGCAACCTGGCGTGTGCGGGATGCGGCAAGGTGCAGTATCCGGCGCATATTCTGAAGGCCGAGCTTAGCCCCGAGGAGTGCTTCCGGGCGGTGGATGAGTGCGGCACGCCGATGGTGGCAATTCCGGGCGGCGAGCCGTTGCTACACCCGAAGATGCCGGAGATTGTGGCGGGCCTGGTGGCGCGGAAGAAGTATGTCTACATGTGCACGAACGCGCTGCTGTTGAAGGAAAAGCTGCACCTGTTCCAGCCTTCCAAATATCTATCGTTCTCGGTGCATGTGGATGGGCAGCGGGAGCACCACGACTTCTCGGTGTGCCGCGAGGGCGGGTACGATATCGCGATGGAGGGTGTGCGGGCGGCGGTGGCGGCGGGGTTCCGGGTGACGACGAATACGACGCTGTTTGATGGCGCGGATCCGAACAGTGTGCGGCTGCACTTCGATGAGCTGATGGATGTGGGCGTGGAGAGCATGATGGTGTCTCCGGGCTACACGTACGACAAGGCGCCGGATCAGAAGCATTTTCTGGGGCGGGCGCGGTCGAAGAAGTTGTTTCGGTCGATTTTGTCGAACCGGAAGAAGACGTGGCGCTTCAATGCATCGCCCATGTTTATGGAGTTCCTGATGGGCAAGAAGGAGCTGACCTGCACGCCGTGGGGGATGCCGACGTTCTCGATCTTTGGCTGGCAGAAGCCGTGCTATCTGCTGCAGGACGGCTACGCGGATACCTTCCAGGAGCTGATGGAATCGGTGGAGTGGGCGAACTATGGCACGGAGAGCGGCAATCCGCGATGTGCGAACTGCATGGTGCACTCCGGCTACGAGGCGAGTGGGGTGAACTACACCTTCGGCTCGCTCAAAGGGCTGCTGCAGACGGCGAAGGCGATCTTCTTTTCGACCTATAACGATGAGGGCGCGGAGAAGCTGCTGAACGAGTGGAAGCCGGCGCATCCGGCGCCGCTGGTGCAGATTGCAACGCCTGAGACGAACCCGGTTGCAGAGCGATCGGCGGTTGAGATGGTGTCTGGAGACTAAGGATGGCGACCGATCAGCAGGAGGGCGCGAAGCTCGAGCAGCTAGCGCACGAGAACCCGGATGAGATTGAGGTTGCGGCGGGGCGCGAGCGAGAGCGGCTGGAAGGGTGGATTCCGGCGATGGCGACGGACGGCGAGGTTCGCGAGGCGTTGGAGAAGGCCTTTGATTATCGCGGCGATGTGACCGTAACGACGAAGGACGGTACGGTGGTCGAAGGCTACCTCTTCGATCGTCGATCCGGTGCGACGCTTGGCGAGTCTTATGTGCGGATCATTCCGGTGAAGGACCAGAGCAAGGTCAATGTTGCGTATGCGGATATTGCCGCAGTGGCGTTTACGGGTCGCGATACGGCTGCGGGGAAGACGTTTGAGGCATGGGTGAAGCGCTACTGGGAGAAGAAGGCCGCGGGCGAGCGGAATATCCAGATCGAACCCGAGCGGCTGGATTGAGTCGAGAAGCCTGCGAACCTGTGGCCGGCTGCTGAGTGTGTATGCGCATCTTTCTTACGGGAGCGACCGGGTTTGTGGGCGGGCATGTGGCGCGGGCGTTTGCGGCATGTGGTGCGCGGCAGAGGATTTTAGTCCGGCCGACCAGCGATCTGCGGGGCCTCGAGGGATTGAGAGATTTGGACCTGGTTCGCGGAGATCTGCGGCAGGTAGATCCGCTGCGATCCGCGCTGGCGGGTTGTGATGCGTTGATCCACGTGGCGGCGGATTATCGGTTGTGGGTGCGAGATCCTGCCGCGATGTATGCGGCGAATGTGGAGGCGACGCGCGATCTGCTGCGGCTTGCGGCGGAGGTTGGGGTGCCGCGGGTGGTGTATACGTCCAGCGTGGCGACGATGGGATTCCGCTCGGATGGCAGTGTTGTCGATGAGGAGACGGAGGTCTCGCTGGCCGACATGATCGGGCACTATAAGCGGTCGAAGTTCCTGGCGGAGCAGGTGGCGATGGGCGAGGCGGCTCGCGGCCAGCATGTGATGATTTTGAATCCCACGACGCCGATCGGATCTGGCGATGGAAAGCCGACGCCGACGGGACGGATCGTGGTGGACTTCCTGAATCGGCGATTTCCCGCCTATGTGGATACGGGGCTGAACCTGGTGGATGTGGAGGAGGTGGCGCGGATGCATGTGACTGCGCTCGATTGCGGCCGGCCGGGTGAGCGGTACATTCTGGGTGGAGAGAACCTGTCGCTGAAGCAGATTCTGGACAGGATGTCGGCGCTGACCGGGCTGCCGTCGCCGAGGATGAAGGTTCCGCATACGGCGGCGATGGTGTTTGCGTTCTTTGAGGAGTGGATCACGGGGCGGCTGCGCGGACGGGAGCCGCGGGCGACGGTTGAGGCGGTGCGGATGGGGCGAAAGATCATGTTCGCCGACTCGTCGAAGGCCGAGCGGGAGCTTGGATTCAAGGTGATGCCGGTCGACAGTGCACTGAGAAAGGCAATTGCCTGGTTTGTCGAGCATGGGTATGCGCCGGTACCGCCTATCAGTGCGGGTGCGGAAGGTTGAGAACGGCCGTGATTGCGGCGCTGCCACGGGAGCTTGCGGGTCTGACGCGAGGATGGATGCGGCTGGCGACCACGGATCGCGGGGCCATGGTGTTCGAGCGCGGGTCGAGTGTAGCAGTGTGTGCGGGTATGGGATGCGAGCGGGTTACGAAGGCAGTGGGGCTGGCGCTGGCGCGGGGCAAGGTGGAGCGGCTGGTCTCGATCGGGCTGGCGGGGGCCTGCGCTGCGGGAATTCGGGCGGGTGAGGTGATGTGCGCGGGAACGGTGATCGATGTGCGGACGGGTGAGCGCTTCATAGCGGATGGCGGTGAGGTAGTGCTGGCCACGGTGGCTGTGATCGCTGGAGCGGCGGAGAAGCGGCGATTGATGGAGAGCTACGGGGCGGTGATGGTGGATATGGAGGCGGCGTGTGTGGCTCGGCTGGCTGAGGCGCATGGTCTGCGGTTCGGTGCAATCAAGGCGATCTCCGATGGATCTGAAGTGTCCCTGGACGGCATGGAGCGGTTTGCGACGGCAGATGGACGATTTCGCGAGATGGCGTTCGCGCGGCATGTGGCGGTGCGACCCCAGCGATGGAGGGGTGCGGTGCGGCTGGGTCGGGATAGTGCACGGGCGCTGCGCGCGTTGACGATGGCAGTGCAGCAGGATCTGGACAGGCAGGGCTAAGGGGAAGATGCGATGGCAACGATGGTGAGCAGACAGGGAGCAGAGCGGGAGGCGGAGGTGCCGCGTACGATGCGGGCGGCGGTGTATCGCGGGATCAACGATGTGCGGGTGGAGGAGATCGCGGTCCCTGAGATTGGGCCAGGGGAGGTGCTGGTGCGGATCGACACATGCGGGATCTGCGGAACGGATCTGAAGAAGATCCATACGGGGTCACATGCGGCGCCGCGGGTGTTTGGGCACGAGATGGCGGGGACGGTTGCGCGGGTGGGGGAGGGGGTGACGCGCTTCCAGGTGGGCGAGCGAGTGATGGCGTATCACCACATTCCGTGCGGAGCGTGCTACTTCTGCCGCAAGGCGACGTTTGCGCAGTGCGAGGTCTATAAGCGGGTTGGTTGCACAGCGGGGTTTGCCGCCGCGGGGGGCGGGTTTGCAGAGTACATCCGGGTGATGGACTGGATTGTGGACGGCGGTCTGGTGAAGGTTCCGGACGATGTTCCGTTTGAGCAGGCGTGCTTTCTCGAGCCGGTGAACACGTGCTTCAAGGCGGTCCAGATGCTGAATTTGAAGGTGGACGAGACAGTGCTGGTGATCGGGCAGGGACCGATCGGGATCCTGCTGGCGGCGCTGGCAAAGCAAATGGGCGCGACGGTGCTGACCAGCGATCTGTACGCGGAGCGGCATCGGATTGCGGCGCAGTTTGGGCTGCATCAACCGCTCGATGCGCGGGGGGATGTGGCGGCGTCGGCCAAGGCGGTGACGGATGGACGCGGCGCGGATGTGGCGCTGGTTGCGGTGGGTGGGACCGCTGTGATCGCAACGGCGATGGAGGCGATCCGGCCAGGCGGGCGAGTGATGCTGTTTGCCCAGACGCAGCATGAAGAGGCGCCGTTTGATCCGGGCGCGGTGTGCATGGACGAGAAGACGCTGATGGGGTCGTATAGTGCGTCGGTGGCGATCAATCGGGAGGTGGAGGAGCTGGTGTTTGCGGGGTACCGCACGGGGTTTGATCTGACGCGGCTGATCTCGCACCGGTTTGCGCTGGAGGATGCGGCGGCGGCGATTGAACTGGCGTCGCACCCGCAGGCGGACTCGATGAAGATTGTGATTCAGGCGCGGCGTTAGTGGCAGAGCTCTCGCCGGCGATGAGCGAAAGTGCGAGGTATCGATGTTGGCAGAGTGCTCCTGGAGTCGTCGCGCCAACCTTCGTTTCTGCAGGCTGAAACGCTGGCTTCCGGCGGTTGCTGCTGCTCTCAAGGCACGAGGACCGCTTTCGCGCCCGGCGTCGCCTCATAGGCCATTGCCGCATCTATTTGATCGAACGCGAACTCCTTGCCTATCCGCGTATGGAAGAGAGGATCATCAATCACACCTTCCAGATAGGTGATGGCCGCGGCGAGACGCTGAGGATCAGCGACCGTTTCACTGGCAAAGTTGCTGAATCGCTTGAGCACAAGATTCTTGGCCATGATGAGACGAGAGGAGATGGTGACGGGTGCGGCAGCTCCCAGGAATCCGTAGAAGTAGATCGCGGAGTACATGGGGAGCGTTGGCGCAATGCGGCTGGTGAGCTCGCCGCCAACGCCGTCAAACACCGCTGTTGTGCCAAGTTCCGCCGCGAGCTTGCCCAAGTTGCTCTCGA
Organism: uncultured Acidobacteriaceae bacterium; assembly: GCA_964236325.1. Lineage (GTDB taxonomy): Bacteria > Acidobacteriota > Terriglobia > Terriglobales > Acidobacteriaceae > Edaphobacter. The sequence continues at coordinate 12,823 of CAXSEC010000001.1, forward strand.
AGTCCTTATCGCTCGTAACAAGCACATGCTTACCGCCCTGGGAGCGCAGCTTTGCAGCCGCGACCTCCGACCGAGCGAGAAAGATCGCTGGCACGCCGCGCCTCCGCGCAAGAGCCACCATCGCGAGCCCTGTTGCTGAAGTGCCTGCTGTGACAATCACGCCCTTGTGGCCTTCAACGGCGATCTGCTCGAGAAAGGCATAGGCACTTATGACATTGACCAGCGACCCCGAGTAGTCACGCGCAGATGCGCTTTTCGGCAGAACCACGCAGCTCGTGCGTTCAACCAGAACCTGCTCGCTCCACAGGCCAAGAGTTTGCGCGCTCTTGCCCAGCGAACGATAGATCGCGACTCCACGGCCAACCAGCTCTGCTGGTAAATCCTCGCCTACGGCCAACACTATGCCAGCCGCGGAGGCACCCCAAACATCGTAAGCGCGATCCAAAGCCCGCGATGCGGCCGCGCCGGGATTAGTTAGGAATGACTTGTCCCCATGGTTGATCGCTGCCCCCGAGATTTCGGCGATCAGGTGGCCGGGCGGCGGCCCGATCGGGGTGGGAACATCACGCACTTCAAGCGTGCGGTCGGCCTTGACGCAAATGGCTTTCACGTTTCCTCCATACCCGAAGGCGAGCTGCTCCGTCCCGGGCTGATTCCTAGAAGATGCCAAGGCACACCGTTCGGCAAGTACGGATTTTTTTGTTAGTGTCGTCTTTGTATGAAGCTCACCACTGGCTGTCCTGTCGCCTTCACTTCGCGCATTCTGGGTGGCAGATGGAAGGCGCGTATCATCTGGGCCTTGATGCGTAATGAGCCGCTACGCTTCTCTGAGGTTCGACGCGCGTGCCCGCCGGTGAGCGATCGCATCTTGACCAAGGAGCTGCGCGAGCTGCAGCAGTGTGGTCTGCTCGCGCGGCGCGACTACGGCGTCATCCCTCCGAAGACTGAGTACAGTCTTACAGCCCTGGGTAATACCCTTCGTCCCGTGATGGCATCAATGGCCGAGTGGGGACTGGAACATCGGGTAGCTATGGCCGAGCCCCTTGTAAGTAATCACAAGGCGGATATATCTGTGTGGACGAACGGTGCAGAGCCGTAAGGGTGAGTCATCCGGGCTGGCTGTGTTCAGCGTCGGAAGACTTAGCGTACGGTTTTAGATGTTTACTGCTGCGTGCTCAGGTCTGGCGCGTTGGTGGCGGCATGGTGCTCCTGGAGCCAGAGGAAGAGGGGCAGACCGCAGGAGATGCCAACCAGGCAGGTCGCAACGATCGGCACCCAGAGGTGTGGGGTCCGCGTTTGTGCGCCGCGATGGCTGATGTAGAGGATGAGGACGATCGCAGAGAGGATCAGGTCCAGAGCGAAAAACGCGGAGATACGATTGGCGAAGAGTTGCTCGAAGAAGAGAGGAAGATCCAGGCCGTGGAGGAGAAGCCAGGGTACGAACTGCGAGTAGGGGATCGCTGCACCGAGGATGGCGAGTAGCAGATAAAGATGCTTCATCTTGCATGCCTTTCGGGGCTGGCTAGCGGTAGTTGAAGAATAACTTCACGAGCAAACAGAACGCGGCGGAGAGCTTCGCTGCTATCCTACGCGGCCGCTCGACTACTATGGAGAGATGGCTCGGAAGGAAGCAACCTCCCGTAACAGCACGGCAAAGACACACCTGTTGGACACTGCGCAGCGCATTGTGGGGGCGAAGGGCTTTGCGGCGGTGGGGCTGAACCAACTTCTGGGTGAGGCTGGCATTCCGAAGGGGTCGTTTTATTATTACTTTGCTTCGAAAGAGGCTTTCGGGAAAGAGTTGCTGGAGCACTACTTTAAGAAGGATCTCGAGCAGATCGACGCGTCTTTACTGGCTCCTGGCCGCACGGCCCGGGAGCGGCTGATTGCCTACTGGCGGATCTTCAGAGCAAACCAGGAGCAGGACGATCTTAACGGGAGATGTCTCGCGGTGAAGCTTGGCGCCGAGGTCTCGGATATGTCGGAAGATATGCGGCTGGTGTTGAAGGCCGGCACCTCGGCCATCGTTGCTCGACTTGCACGCGTGCTGAAGGAGGGAGTGGCTGACGGCTCTATCGCCATCTCCGGAAGTCCTGGTGCGACTGCGCAGACGCTCTATCATTTGTGGATGGGAGCTAGTCTTATCTCGAAGATTTCCCGCGATCGGGCTGCGTTCGTTCAGGCAAATGCGGCGACCGCGCGGATTCTTGCCGGTGAGGCGCTGTAGTTCCGAGCCTCGGCTTAGTTTTGGGAGAGTCCGCTCCTGTCCTGGGAGTATGACCAAGCTAGACCCGGCGGCCAAAGCCGGTCTTTCAGGGAAAGCAGTTCCGGCAGGGCTGAAGCTATGCGCCTAAACCGACATATTACTTAGTCAAAGCCTATCTTGCCCGATCTCGCGATGCGGGTGAATGGGCCTCTTGCTTTTCTGTAGACGATTGGTCTATAAAGTGTGACAGCGAATAGACGACTGGTCTACGACTGAATCTCCTAGAGTTTGACTCATTTCGGCGAGGTAGCAGGCAATCCATCACGTCGCTTGAACTGAACTCGACCTGGGCAACAGAACAACGCGCGCACCGCAATTCAACCTTGTAAGACAAAGGACTCCAGACATGTTCACGACTCTCCCGCGGAAGGCGCTGATCTCGGTCAGCAGCTTTCAAGGTGCCATCTTTCCTGATGGATCGAAGACAGGCGTGTTTTTCACCGAAGCTCTACACCCATACCAGGTCTTGACGGCGGCAGGGTTTGAGGTGGATTTTGCCTCGGAGACCGGCTCTTTTGGTTTTGATGAGTTCTCTCTGACGCCACCTTTTCTGGCGGGGAGCGATAAGGCCGTGCATGAGAATGCGAGCAGTCCGTTCATGGTCAAGCTCACGTCACAGTGCATGAAGGCGTCCGCCGTGAAGAGCGGAGACTACGGACTGTTCTTTGCGTCCGCCGGCCATGCCGCTCTGTACGACTATCCGCAGGCGAAGGGGCTGCAGGCGATCGCATTGGATGTCTGGGATCGTGGTGGCGTGCTCGCTGCCGTTTGCCATGGTCCGGTGCTGCTGCCGGGGATCATCGATGCGAAGACCGGGAGGTCTGTGATCGCGGGCAAGACGGTGACTGGATTCACCACTGAGGGGGAGATGGTGCTGAACCTTCTCGACCGGCTGAAGTCTGATGGGGTGGCGACGGTTCTTGAGGCGGTCAGCAAAGTCGGGGCGGATTACAGTTCGCCGATGTCGGCCTTTGACGACTACTCTGTGACGGCTGGCCGCATCATCACTGGCGTCAACCCAGCCAGTGCTCGCAGCGCCGCGGAAAGAGCCGTGCGCGTCTTTGATACACCGGCTGAGGGCCTGCTCAAGAAGCTATTGTCCTAGGCGTAACAGAGTGATTGGGTCCAGCGGCTCGGAGAGTGCCGATCGTCTCCGGGCTGCTGGTGGCCGTGTCGCTGTGCTCTGTGATTGAAGCGGAAATACGGGTTCCTCTCCAGCCGACTTCGCTCAGAGTCGAAAGGATAGCCTGCGCGATGTTCGCTTCGTAGGCCTCTCTGGTCGAGAAGCAGCTCTCTACGGGATGACGACGAAAGGACGAGCAGCGGCGAAGAGAGAACGGGTTAGTCGCGGGGCCGTTTGCGAATCTCTATGTTGAGGCGCTTGATCTTCTGGTTGAGGGTGGAGAGGGGGATTTTGAAGAACTCGGAGGCTTCGGTCTGGTTCCAGTGGCAGCGTTCGAGGCGGTCCGAGATGATGCGGCGCTCGATCTCTTCCATGAGTTCGAAGAGGGAGGCGTCGGGACGATGCTCGAGGGCGGTGGCGGTGTAGCTGCTGCCGGTGATCTGCGGCGGCAGGAGATCGGGCTGGATGACACGCACGTTGGCGAGGACGATGCCGCGTTCCATGGCGTTTTCGAGTTCGCGGACGTTGCCGGGCCAATCGTAGTCCATGAGGATGCGGAGGGCTTCGGGTGAGAGGACTTTCTGCTCGACGCCGTTTTCTTTCGCGTAGAAGTTGAGGAAGTGCTGGCAGAGCAGAGGAATGTCGGACTTGCGGGTGCGGAGTGGTGGGAGCTCGAGGGCTATGACGTTGAGGCGGTAGAAGAGATCTTCGCGAAAACGGCCGTCGCGAACGGCGTTCTGCAGGTTGACGTTGGTGGCGGCGATGATGCGGACGTCGACCTGGATCTCCTGGGTGCCGCCAAGCTGCATGAAGCGGCGGTCCTGCAGCACGCGGAGGATCTTGGCTTGCATGTCCATGCCCATGGTGCCGATCTCATCGAGGAAGAGGGTTCCGCCGTCGGCGACTTCAAAGAGACCTTTCTTGCTCGAGACGGCTGAGGTGAAGGCGCCGCGGACGTGGCCGAAGAGGGTGGATTCGAGGAGTTCGGAGGGGACGGCGCCGGTGTTGACGGGGACAAAGGGGCGGTCGCGACGGGGTGAGTTCGCGTGGAGGGCTTTGGCGATGAGCTCCTTGCCGGTGCCGCTTTCGCCCTGGATGAGGACGGTCGATCGGGAGGGCGCGACCTGGACGACGACGTCGAAGAGGCGGAGCATGGGATCGCTTTTGCCGACGATGTTGTCGAAGCTGTAGCGCTGCTTGAGGGTGCGGCGGAGGAGGACGACCTCGGACTCGGCGCGGCGCCGCGCGATGGCGGAGCGGATGTCGAGGAGGAGTTTCTCGTTGTCCCAGGGCTTCTGAACGAAGTTGTCGGCGCCGGCGCGGATGGCATCGACGACGTTGCCGACGGTGCCATAGGCGGTGATCATGATGACGGGCAGCTGCGGGCGGAGCTCGACGATGCGGGGCAGAAGATCGAGGCCGCTTTCACCGGGCAGGGCGAGATCGAGCAGGAGAAGGTCGAACTCTACGCGCGAGAGCAGATCAAGCCCGCTGGCGCCTTCGGGGGCGATGGTGACGGAGAAGCCTTCGAGGTTCAGGAGGACTTCGAGGGACTCGCGGACGGCGGCCTCGTCGTCGATGATGAGGATGTGGGGGATGGATCGGTCGGATCGATCCGTGGCACCGTGGACGGCGGCACGGGCTACGGGAGGAGCGGTGATGACTTCAGACATGCAGTATGGTCCTTTCGCCCGCATCGGAGGCAGCGTCTGTGAGTATGGGGGCGAAGGCAGGGAGTTCCAGTTCAAAGGTGGTGCCAATGCCGATGGAGCTTTCGACGTGGATCTTGCCGCCGTGCTCCTGCATGATGCCGTAGCTGACAGCGAGACCGAGGCCGGTGCCCTTGTGCTCGCCCTCGCGGGGGGCGGTTTTCGTGGTGAAGAAGGGATCGTAGATGCGGTGCAGGTGTTCCCGGCTGATGCCGCTGCCGGTGTCCTGAATACGGATGATAGCGCTGCTGTCGCGGTTGAAGGTGGTGACAGTGATCCGGCCGGAGACGGCGTGCAGCATGGCGTCTTTTGCGTTGAGGAGGAAGTTGAGCAGGACCTGCTGGATCTTGCCCTGATTGCCCTGTACTGAGGCGAGCGACGAGTCAAGGTCGAGATCGACGGCGATCTTTGCGGTCTTGAGCTGGTGGTCGATGAGGTTGACGGTGTCGCGGAGCAGCTTGTTGAGGTCGACGCTGGTGCGTTCGGTGCCGCTGGTGCGGGAGAAGTTGAGCAGGCCGTTGACGATCTCGGACGCGCGGAAGCTCTGCTGGGTGATCTTTTCGAGGACTGGCGTGAGCCTGGCGTCGCCGGCCATCTGCTTGGTGAGCATCTGGGTGTAGGCGGAGATGACGGCGAGCGGTGTGTTGACCTCATGCGCGACGCCGGCGGCGAGCAGGCCGATCGAGGAGAGCTTTTCGGACTGAGTGAGCTGGGCTTCGAGCTCGACGCGGTCGGTGATGTCGTCGATCAGGATGATGCGGCCGACGGGAACGGCTGTCTTCGAGACCAGGGGTGCGACGGCGATGTTGGCGATGTGCGGCTCGCCATCCGGGAGCTCGATGCGGTATTTGTAAAAGGCGTGGGTGCCGTGTTCGAGGCGAACGCTGTCGATCTTTCTGAGGAAGTCGGCGGGCAGGACGGCCGAGAGCGGCTTGCGGAGGACGTCGGCGCGGGCAAGGCCGAAGAGGATCTCCATGCGGCGGTTCCAGCTTTCGATGTGGTCGTCGAGATCGACCGCAAAGACGCCGACGTTGATGGATTCGACGATGTTTTCGTGGAACTCCTTGAGGCGTTCGAACTCGCCGATCTGGAGCTCCAGGCGGCGAAAGAGCTGGGCGTTCTGGATGGCGATGCCGATGTAGCTGGCGAGCGATTCGAGCAGCTCGACGTCTTCGCTCGAGAGGAAGTCGCCGAGGCGAGTGAGGCCGAGGCCGATGACGGCGACGGTGCGGGTGCCGAGGCCGGCGCGGGAGGCGACGCGGCAGGGAAGGTAGTAGTTGAGATCGAGGCGGGAGGCGGAGGCGCGTTCGGTCGTGGGGAGGCGAAGCACCTGGCGCGGGTTCTCCCAGAAGATGTGGTTGGTTGCTTGCGCTTCGTCGAAGTTGAGGAAGCGCAGGTCGAGGTTCGAGAGGTCGGCGGCGGAGAGATCCAGACCATGGGAGCCGGCGAGATGGAAGACAGGCCGGCGGACGGTGCTTTCGTCGGAGAGGAAGACGGCAACGCGGGTGACGAGCAGGGTTTGGGGGAGGCGCTCGACGATGGCGTCAACCAGGGTGCGGAGATCGGTCTGGGAGTTGAGACCGCGGCCGAACTCGACCAGGGTCTCGCGGTAGTCAAAGCGCTTCTGGTCGAATAGTCGATCGACGCGGGCCTGAATGGCTCGTTTGAGTGGGTCGAAGACGATGCCGGTGATAGTGACGGCGGCGACCAGGCCCCAAAGACGGAGGCTTGGCAGGCGGCTGCGGACGGTCTCTGCCGTAACGGCGACGACGGCGAAGTAGAGGCCGACGAGTGAGGCAGTGGCGAGGGTGTAGGTGACGCCCCGCTTGAAGATGAGGTCGGTGTCCATGAGGCGGTAGCGGACGATGGCCCAGCTGAAGGTGAGGGGAAGGACGACGAGGGAGAGGCCGGCGAGCTTGGTCAGGAGGCCGGGTGTAGGGACATCCGCCATGTAGGGAATGGCGAAGAAAAGGGTGTAGGGGGTGACGGCGACGAAGGTGCCGCGGGTGAGCCATTTGAGCTGCTGGCGTTCGAGTGCGAAGTGAGCGCGCTTGTAGCGGATCCAGAAGACGACGGCGGCGATGACGTAGTAGAGGGCCTGATAGCCGACGCCGATCTGGTCGAGGCGATGACGGAGGATCTCCGTGGCGGTCCAGTAATGGATGGCCACGAACTGCAGGGCGATAAGAAGCGCGCCGGGGACGTAGAACGTGGCGACCAGCAGGAGGCGCACCCAGCGCGATCGCCAGGAGGAGGTGGGACTGTTGCTAAAGCTGACGGCGAAGTGCAGGAAGAGCGCGGGTTGGAGGGCAGTGGCGGCGAGATTTCCCCAGAAGACGACCTGGTCGAAGCTGTCCAGAACGCCGGTGTACTTGAAGGCATAGAGGACAAAGGAGACGAGGCAGAAGACGTAGAAGTGGGTGGCTTTGGGAGCGGTCCAGCGGCGGAAGAGGACGTAGATGCCGATACAGAGGTAGGAGAGGGCGATGAGGCGGAAGCCGTCGTTGCTGGAGCGGTCGAGAGGCTCGAGGATGACCGGGATCTCGAGGCGGGTTCCTGCGCCCGGGCGATAGCCGGAGTTGCGCTGAATGGTGTAGGTGACATGGGACCAGATGCCGCTGCGAAAGAGCTCGCGTTCGAGCATGGCGAGCCGAGGCGCGGGACGGTCGTTGACAGCCAGGAGGATGTCATCTTTGCGGACGCCGGCGCGTTCGGCGGGGGTTCCGGAAGGAACCTGTTCCGCTCGCAGGCCGCCATGCGCCTCCATCCACCAGACGCCGTCGGTCGGCACGTCGAACTGCATTTCCTGGTGGAAGTTGAGCGCGGAGCAGACGGCCGCAGCCACAGTGGCGACGGCGAGCACGACAGCCAGCACACGGGTTTGGAAGGCTTGCTGCATTAGAGATCGAGCTGTTGAAGAGCTAGCGTGCAATCAGATAGCCATCTGGACGGACGACGCGGTGCCGTTCGCTTCGGTGAAAGTAACGACGCTGAATTGAGAGTAACGATAGATCTCCCAAAAACCATAGCCTGGTCGCTACATCTTCGGAGTTGTGGAACGGTCTGCGTCTACCTGTTCATATTCCTGTAACATTGGTAGGTTGTTGGAAGTTGCCAGGAAATACGGTGGGAGCTGGGGTCATGTTCGTGCAGGAAGCTTTTATCAGCGTCGGCGAGACGCTGGTGCGGTATGAACGAGTTGGTTGCGGCGAGCCTCTCCTGCTGCTCCACGGCCTGGTGGGGTCGACGAAGAACTGGCGCCAGAACATCTCTGCATTTGCGCAGCATTCCACGGTCTATGCCATCGACCTGCCGAATATGGGCGGGTCCGGACGCGTGGAGGGGCTGGACGCCTCTCTGGCGGCGACGGCGGACCGCCTGGCCATGCTGATGGACGCGCTTGCGATTGAGCAGGCGGATATCGCGGCTCACTCGCATGGCGGTGCGATCGCGCTGATGTTTGCAGCCCGTCATCCGAGCCGGACGCGGCGGCTGATCCTGTTTGCGCCGGCAAATCCGTTCTGCAACCTGAGCGACCAGCTGGTGCGGTTTTACAACACACGGCTTGGCGTTTGGTTTGCGCGACTGGTCCCGAGGCTGCCAGAGCAGTGGAAGGCGATTGCTTTGAAACGCATGTATGGTGACCGGCGACGGATGCCGCTCGATGCTCTACGGGGCTATACGGATGGCCTGCACATACCGGGCACGATCGATCATGTCATGCAGATTCTCTCCCGCTGGCGCGGCGATATGGCGAGGTTGCGGGTGCAGCTGGGGCAGATGCTCGAGGTTCCGACGCTGCTGATCTGGGGCGATCGCGACCGGGCAGTGGGGGTTGATTCCGCGGAGCAGCTGCGGCAGAGCTTGCCGCTGGCGGAGCTGATGCTGCTGCCCGGGGTCGGTCATATTGCGTTTGAAGAGGTTCCGGAGACCGTGAATTTAGTTGTGGCACAGTGGTTGCAGCGGACGGCGGGGCTGACGAGGGACTTGCAGGCGGTTGCGCAAGTCTAGGTTTGGGTCGGGGATGTCTCGGTGCCTGGCAGCGGTAGATCACTTCGGCGCAAGATCGGCAGATTGCTTTGCTGCAGCCAGTCACGAAGGGTGTGCTGCATCTCGCCCAGCTTCGACGCCGGAGAGTGTGGCGTGCCCTGAAAGAAGTGGTCGGCGCCGGGGATCAGGGTGATCTGCCGCTCGGGCCGCTGGCCCACAATCCGCGTGAGGTCTGATGGCGGGCAGAACTCGTCCTCGCTGCCGCTGAGGAACAGCATCGGCCCGGGGCACTGATCGAGGAAGTCGTAGGTGTAGTCGCGGTTGGCGGCGCGCACTGGAAGGCCCAGAGCGATGCGAGCGATGACCCGCGAATCCGAGCAACAGGCGCGAAGACCGACGTAGGAGCCGAACGAGAAGCCGGCAAACAGGATGGGGCAGGCGAAGGCCGTTTTGAGCCAGGCGAGACCGGCGAGCACGTCGTCCTGCTCGCCGCGGCCGTTATCGAACGCGCCAGTGCTGAGGCCGACGCCGCGGAAGTTGAAGCGCAGCACGGGGATCCCCAGCGAGGTGAGGGTCTTCATGGTGTGGTAGACGACCTTCGTGTGCATTGTGCCACCTGCGGGCGGATAAGGATGGGTGATGAGGGCGCAGAGGGGCGAGTCGGAAGCACCCGTATTCAGGAGCGCTTCCAGGCGGCCAGCGGGACCAGCGAGATCCTCGACCTGGCGGACGTGGGAGGTGAGGAGGGAGGGATTCGGTAGCTTCTTCGGAGACTCCTGAGACATGGGTTTGAGTGTACGAGGACGGAGCGAGTCTTGATTGTTGATGGGGCTGACGTATGCTGGGACGCATGGAGCTCGACCCGATTGCGCTGACGAGACAGCTGGTGGATATCGATGGGACGACCTACCATGAAGGGCCGACGGGCAGGTTTCTCGCGGAGTTTTTGGCGCACCTTGGATACGTGGTGGAACGACAGCCGGTGAGCCAGCCGGATCCTGCGCTGACTCCGGGCGGCGGAGCGGATGAGCGGTTTAATGTGTATGCGAGCCTGCCGGGTGTGTCTCCGGCGGTGGTGTTCTCGACGCACATGGATACGGTTCCGCCGTTCTTTGCGAGCACCGAGGACGAGGAATTTCTGTATGGGCGTGGCAGCTGCGACGCGAAGGGAATCATCGCTGCGCAGATTGCCGCGGCGGAGCGTCTGCGGGCCATGGGCGTCTTCGTCGGCCTGCTGTTTGTGGTGGGGGAGGAGCGGGACTCCGCCGGGGCTACGGTGGCCAACCTTCATCCCAGGGGATCGCGCTATCTGATTAACGGAGAGCCGACGGATAACTGCCTCGCTGTTGCATCGAAGGGGGCGCTGCGGGCGGAGTTGCGGGCGACGGGCCGGATGGCTCACTCGGCCTATCCAGAGCTGGGGGAGAGCGCGATCGACAAGCTGGTGGGTGCGCTGCACGATCTGCAGCATATGCAGCTGCCGGTGGATGCTGTGGTCGGAGACTCGACCTTGAATGTGGGGCTGATCTCCGGGGGACGAGCGCCGAACGTGATTGCTGACGCGGCGGAGGCGCATCTGCTGATCCGGCTGGTGGGGCCGTCCGAGGAGACGCGCGCAGAGATCCGCAGGATTGTGGGGGATCGCGCGGCCGTGGCCTTCAGCCTGGATCTGCCGTTCATCCGGATGCGCGGTGTTGGCGCGTTGCCGACGATGATTGCCAAGTTTACGACGGATATTCCATCGCTGACGGCGTGGGGTGAGCCGTTCCTGCTGGGACCGGGATCGATTCACGTGGCGCATACGCCAGCGGAGCGGATCCGCAAGCGGGAGCTGCTGGACGCGGTGGGGATGTATGTCTCGCTGGTGCAGCTGTTGCTGACGGAAGATGGAGTTGCGGGGCCGCCGGCAGGCAGCGCGTGAGGCGACGCATCGGGATGGTTCTGGTGTTGCCGGCGGTGGCGCTGCTCTGGCTGCTGGGGGTCTTCGTGTCCTACGTCACGATTCCATCGCGGGACACGACGGCGACCCACTTCGACACGATTATTGTTCTCGGGACGCCGTCGCTACCGGATGGCTCGCCGTCGGCTGATCAGAGAATGCGAGTTGCGGAGGGGGTGCGGGAGTACCGCGCCGGCGTTGCGCCGCGCCTGATCATGACCGGCGGCGCAGCGCATAACCAGTTTGTCGAAGCGCACACGATGGTGGAGCTGGCGCATGCGGAGGGCGTGCCGCAGGATGCTTTGATTGAAGAAGGGCAAGCGCAGAACACCATCCAGAACATCTATTACAGCGAGCTGCTGATGAAAGCCCAAGGTTGGGAGAGCGCGGAGGTGGTGAGTTCGCCGAGCCATCTCCCACGTGCGGCGCTGATCCTGGCGCATCATCCTGATATGTCCTGGCGAACCCATGACGCGATCTGGCCGCCGGAGTTCTCGAAGGGCCACATCGTTCTGGCGTACCTGTCGGAGGCGACGTATTGCTTCCGGCTGCGATGGATTGGCTTCAAGGCATCGCCATTTCTGCCGATCTGATGTCGGTCAGATGCCTCGCTGAGAATTGTCCCTGTTTTCCTCAAGAGGCGGCGAACGGGAAGCGAATAAACTTGCAGCTGGAGACTCCCCCTGATGCCTGCTGCACCTGAGTTTACGCACCTCCATTTGCACTCCGATTACTCCCTGCTCGATGGAGCGTGTGACGTCGACAAGCTGGCCGCGCACCTCGGCCAGATGGGGCAGACGGCTGCGGCGATCACCGATCACGGCAACATCTATGGCGCGGTCCACTTCTTCGATGCCATGCAGAAGAAGAATCTAAAGCCAATCCTTGGTTGTGAGCTGTACCTGTCGAAGACCGAGGATCATCGCGAGCTGGCGGACGGGTACAACCACTTTCTGGTGCTGGCGGAGAACGAGGAGGGATACCGCAATCTGGTGCGGCTGACGAGCGAGGCGGCGTTGCATGGCTTCTATCGCAAGCCGCGCGTCTCCAAGGATTTTCTCGCGAAGCACACGAACGGTCTGATTGGGTTTTCCGGCTGCCTGGCGGGAGAGGTGAACCAGCACCTGATGGCAGGGAAGTATGAGGAGGCGAAGCGATCGGCAGGACAGTTCCAGGAGATGTTCGGCAGAGGAAACTTCTTTCTGGAGATTCAGGATCATGGACTTGAGCCAGACAAGGCGGTGTGCGATGCGCTCTTCAAGATGGAGCGCGATCTGGACATTCCGCTGATTGCGACCAATGACAGCCACTACGTGGCGCATGATGACAGCCGCGCGCACGAGATCCTGCTGTGCGTGCAGACGGCTGGATCGATGAACGATCCGAAGCGCTTCAAGTTCGACACGCAGGAGTTTTACATCAAGTCCGCGGAGGAGATGCACAGGACCTTCAAGGGGCACGAAGAGGTGTGCACGCGGACGATGCAGTTTGTGGATCGATGCAACCTGAAGATGTCGAAGGTGCAGAATCCTTTTCCGGACTTCATCGTTCCAGACGGTGAGACGCTCGAGAGCTACTTCGAGCAAGTGTGCCGGGAAGGATTACAGAAGCGGCTGGCGACTGCCTACACGCAGCTGGTGGCGCGGGGGCTGCAGAAGAAGAGCGTTGAGGACTACCACGCGCGACTCGATCGGGAGATTGAGTGCATCAAGCAGATGAAGTTTCCCGGCTACTTCATGATTGTCTGGGACTTTATTCGCTATGCGCGCGAGCAGAGCATTCCGGTTGGGCCGGGACGTGGATCAGCGGCGGGATCTCTGGTGGCGTATGTGATGGAGATTACCGACGTGGATCCGCTACAGAATGAGCTGCTGTTCGAGCGCTTCCTGAACCCGGAGCGAGTGTCGATGCCCGATATTGATATCGACTTCTGCATGAACCGACGCGGCGAGGTGATCGAGTATGTGCGACGCAAGTACGGCGTCGATCAGGTGGCGCAGATCATTACGTTCAACACGATGGCGGCGAAGGCGGCGATCAAGGACGTTGGCCGGGCGCTCGACATGCCATACGGCGAGGTGGATCGCATCGCGAAGATGATTCCGGCGACGATCGGGATCACGATCGAGCAGGCGATGAAGGACTCGACCGCGCTGAGCACGGCGTATGAGAGTGACGCGAAGATTAAAGAGGTGATCGACGCGGCGATCCGGCTGGAGGGCCTGGTGCGTGGCGCCGGCGTGCATGCGGCCGGTGTGGTGATTGCGCCGCAGCCGCTGACGGAACTGGTTCCTGTGACGCGGACCAAAGAGCAGGCGATCGTCACGGCGTATGACATGAAGGCTGTCGAGAAGATGGGCCTGCTGAAGATGGACTTCCTGGGCCTGACGACGCTGACGGTGATCGACGACTGCCTGAAGCTGATCCTGCAGAATCGCGGCGAGGTGGTCGACATGGCGATGGTGCCGCTCGACGACGAGAAGACCTATGAGCAGGTGTTTCATCGCGCGCTGACCTCGGGCGTGTTTCAGTTTGAGTCTGGCGGCATGCGGGACGTGTTGCGGCGCTATAAACCGACCAGCGTGGAAGATCTGACCGCGCTGAACGCGCTGTATCGTCCCGGTCCGATCCAGGGTGGGATGATCGACGACTTCATCGAGCGCAAATGGGGACGACGCTTAGTCGAGTACCTCTTGCCGGAGCTCGAAACGCTGCTCAAGGAGACGCTGGGCGTGATTGTCTACCAGGAGCAGGTGATGCAGATTGCAAACGTGCTGGCCGGCTACTCGCTGGGGGACTCTGACCTGCTGCGCCGGGCGATGGGTAAAAAGGATCCCGTTGAGATGGCCAAGCAGCGGGATCGCTTCATGGCGGGCGCGGCGGAACGCAAGCACCCGAAGGACATGGCGGGCAAGATCTTCGATCTGATGGCGCAGTTTGCGGGCTATGGCTTCAACAAGTCGCACTCCGCTGCGTATGCGTTGCTGGCGTATCACACGGCGTGGTTGAAGACGCATTACCCGGTGGAGTTTATGGCGGCGCTGCTGACGAGCGAGACTTCGAAGCCGGAGAATGTGGTGAAGTACATCTCCGAGTGCCGCGAGATGGAGATTCCGGTGCTGCCGCCAAACGTGCAGACCTCGCACGCGAACTTTACACCGACCGGGGAGGCGATCGGCTTCGGTTTAGCGGCCATCAAGAACGTTGGGCATAATGCGATTGATTCGATCCTGGCCGCGCGATCCGCGGCGACGGGGGCAGGGAAGCAGAGCTTCGCCACGATGTGGGACTTCTGCGAACAGGTCGAGCTGCGGCTGCTGAACAAGCGGGTGCTGGAGTCGCTGATTAAAGCCGGCGCGATGGACTCGCTGGGCAAACGGGCACAGCTGATGGCCTCACTGGACCGTGCCATGGAGCGAGCACAGAAGTCGCAGCGCGACATCGCGGCGGGACAGAGCGGATTGTTCGGCATCTTCGACGATGGACCGGCGCTGTCCAAGTCTGCTGATGCGCTGCCGCAGATTCCGGAGTGGGATGAGCATACGAGGCTGCAGAACGAAAAAGAGGTGCTGGGATTCTTCGTGTCTGGCCACCCGATGGATAAGTATCGTGAGAAGTTACGAAATATGAAGGTGGTGGATACGGTAGCCGCGTGTGAGATGAAGCCGGAGCCGCAGGTGTTCCGGCGCGGGCGCGATGAAGCGCCGCAGAATGAGATTTCGATTGCCGGTGTCATTACTGGATTGAAGGTGGCCAAGTCAAAGCGGTCAGGAGAGATGTACGCGCAGGCGTGCCTGGAAGATACGCTGGGAAAGATCGATATCATTGCGTTTCCCCAGAGCTATGAGAAGCTTGCAGAGCGGCTGAAGATCGATGTGCCTGTCGTCGTCCGAGGGGTGCTGCGGGGCGAGGAAGATGCGGCACCAAAGCTGGCAATCTCCACCATTCAAGCGCTCGAAGATGTGAAGCTTAAGCTACCGGAGTCGTTGCGGATCAAGGTGCCTCTGCATCATCCGGATGTCGCCCTGCTTGAGAAGCTGCTGGCGATCTTTCTGGAGGCTCCGGGAACGGGCCGGCTGCTTCTCGACCTAGAGGAACCTGGGGAGTTTTGCGCGGTGCTTGAGCCGCAGAATGTCATGGTTGCGGCGGATCGGCTGTTTATTGACCGCATTGAGGAGCTGGTGGGCCGCGGCGGAGTTCGGATTATTGACTGAGGCGCGGCGGCAGGGCTGGTCGTGATCTGTAGTGGGGTCAATGGACATTTTGCGAGACTCCTGTGGTGCACCAAATTCATACCTGTGTGCTTCGTCTTCGTGCGGCTGTTGGCCGAAGACTGTGTAGCTGGTTGCACTACAATAAGGGATATCGCCAAAGGTAAACATGCCCGAGCAGGATCGTAGACAGGTAGCAAACGCAGCGACGGCGCCCCCCGTTATGTCGGAGGCGTGGCGGAGGACGGAGATCGCCCGGGATCCGCAGCGGCCGTATCCGATGGATTTTGTGGATGCACTGTTTACCGAGTACAGCGAGCTTCACGGCGACCGCGCCTTCAGTGATGATGCGGCACTTGCGTGCGGCATGGCTCGGTTTGGGCATCAGCCCGTGATGGTGGTGGCCAACTTGAAAGGCCGAACGCTGAAGGAGCGGGTGGCGCGGCGGTTCGGCAGCCCAGATCCGGAGGGCTATCGCAAGGCGCTGCGCGCGATGAAGATTGCGGAGAAGTTCGGCCATCCGGTGTTTACTTTTATTGATCTGGCCGGCGCCAATCCCGGGATCGGCGCCGAGGAGCGTGGCCAGGGCGAGGCGATTGCGCGCAACCTGCTGGAGATGTCCCGCTTGCGGGTTCCGGTGATTGCCACGATCACGGGCGAGGGCGGCTCCGGTGGAGCGTTGGCCCTGGCGGTGGCAGACCGTGTGCTGATGCTCGAAAACGCGATCTACTCGGTGATCTCTCCGGAAGGATGTGCCTCCATTATGTGGAAGGACTCCTCCAAGCGCGAGCAGGCCGCGGCCGCGCTGAAGTTTACGTCTGACGACGTGAAGCGGCTCAGTTGCGTCGATGAAGTTGTCAAAGAGCCGCAGGGCGGATCGCAGGCTGACCCGGCTGCCGCCGCGCAACTGCTTGGCACACGGCTGCAGCAGAATCTGACGGAGCTGCTGGCCATGTCTGATGAGACACGACGGCAGAGACGGTATGAGAAGTTCCGCAACATCGCGCAGTTTTATGTGACAGCCTGAACCGCACTCCGGGAGCATCAGCGGCCGTGTTCGTCTCGAATCCTAATCCTTCGAAGTCAACCCCCCCGAATCCTTACCGGCGGTCGCGACGACCACCCGGCGGCGTGACGCTTACGATCCTGGCGCTACTCTGGTGGTGGGCGTGTCGTGAGATCTCTGAGCGGGCGGCGACGGGGCTTCTCGGATGGCTGTTGGGTGGCGTATTCGTTCCGCTTCTAGCCGCAACATTCCTGTTCTTCCTCGTCGTTCTTGGTCTGCTTGCCCTTGATATGCTTCGCGGTGAACGCGTGTCGGTCCGCCAGCTGATCGGATTGCCGAAGCGGCTGACCTCAGGCCGCGAGTGGCTGCTTGGCGCCGCTGTGGGCTGGGGTGTGGTCGTGGTCGCGGTCCTTCCCCTTGCGTTGCGAAGAGCGCTCTACGTGCAGACAGGGTTAGCACCAAGCGCGGTTCTTGCAGCGGTGCTTGCTCTAGCGACGCTAGGGCTCGCCACGCTGACCATTGAGACGGTCTTCCGCGGCTATGCTCTTCGCCGGTTGGAGAGCTCATTTGGACCGAATGGCGCCATGATCGCTCTCGCGGGGATCTACGCCGTGCTGGTGAGTTTCTCGCTGCGAAGTCTTCCCGCGCTGCTGGTCGCCTTTCTGCTGGCCATCCTGCTGACCATGGCATGGCGCCGGAGCTTCGGCCTCTGGCTTGGGTGGGGCGTGCACTTTGCCTGGAATGCAGCGCTGGCGATCCTGTTCGGCCTGCCGCTGTTCAGCGGCACGAAGTTGTCGAGCATCGTTCAGGCGCAGGCACAGGGATCACGGCCGCTTACCGGAGGTGGCCTAGGGCCAGTGGCCGCGCCCTGGACTGCGGTCGTTCTGGTAGGGGCAATGGTGGTCTTGTTTCTGGTGACGCGGGAGTATGCGTGGGCGTATACGCATGCTCCGATCGTCGCTGCAGGGTACCCCCTGGACGTCCCTCCGCCGAAGGCACATACCGCCATGGAGCAGTCGGCGCCTCCGCCGCCGTTGGTGCAGATCCTCCCGATGACCCCGCAGGGGCAGTCCCGGACTGACCCGTTGCCCTAACGATCTCGTCTACTCCAAGCTCTCGAGGCCGATTGTTACCGAGGATAAAATGGCAGGCAAAGCGCCTTGCCAAAAGCATGGGCAAGGGTCCAAGCTAGCCAGTATCGAGGGTTTGTCATGGCTGCCGGGTCGAGCAGGTTCCTCTTCATCGCGACGTTGCTGTTCTTCTGTGGCGAGCTTGGCCGCGCGCAGGTCTTCGTCGTGGGGGAACATGCAGCGACCGCCGATGTGGCCACCGACTTCACGCCAACCGATGTTCCCCTTTCTTCTGATCACCTGACTGAACGGGGCTCTCGTGACCTTGAGCGCATGCTGGTGGCGGAGCAGGGGTTTGCTCATCGTGCACTTCCTTTGGGTGCTGGCCTCACCCTCCAGGCGAATGGCGCATTGTCCCCGGGAGCCAAGGAGTATCGCCACATGCTGTTCGAGAAGGGCCAGGCCGCTGGACCTGGAGATCGCGTTCAGGTGAGCGCGCTGGTAGTAAAAGGGGATCGTCTTGTCATCGACTTGAATGGCGGCCCGTATGTGAAACACCGCTTCCTGCGTCACGTTCAATTTGGAAATGCGAGCGCCGCGCCCATGGAAGAGGCTACTGGTGCTCGCGTCACGCTGGTCTTTCCAAACGGCATCCCGGATATCACGGCGCCCGAGGTGAAGGCACTGCTCGAGCCGGTCATCGACTTCGGCGTGAAATCTTCAGCACAGGCTTATGCTGACACGCTGCCCACGGCACTGCGCCAGGCCATTGCCGCGCATGAAGTTCTTGTGGGGATGAGCCATCGCATGGTGCTTGCGGCTTTAGGTCAACCGGATAATAAGGTGCATGAGCGCACCGGCGATGATGCGAGTGGCAGCCGCTATGAGGAGTGGATCTATGGGCATGTGCCGCAGACAGTGCGCTTCGTGCGCTTCACCGGTGACCGGGTGACGATGCTGAAGATCGCGGAGGTGGGAAAGCCGCTACAGATCCACGAGAAAGATGAGATGGGCGGCTTCACACCACCTGCACCCACACGCGAGATCAAGATGGGTGACGTTGCAAAGGGTGCCGATGATCCGGTGGCTGCTCCTCCCACACTGCGCATGCAGGGCGAACCAGAGCCTACTGCGAAGGATGGAGCGCCGGGCCGGGTGCAGATGCCAAAGCAGCCTACGGACGAGGCGGCACCGCCTTCTGCGGACCATCCCTAGGATTGCCTTACGGGTACCCCGAGGTGTAAGTCGTGTAAACTACGGCCTGGAGAGTTGTGGCGGGGCGCTGCGCAAAATCGCTTCTTGTCACCTGCCATTTTCACTTCAACCCTAATCATTCTGAGCGTTGAAGCCATCACCGCAGCACGCGACAGAGCATTCCAGGAGAGTTTAGATCATGGCAAAGATTGCCAAGACCGGCGACCGCAAGAAGGTCATGGACACTAATAAAAGTACGGACTGCCCGAAGTGCTCCAAGCCGACGCGTATTGTGAAGCGGGTTAAGGATCGTGAGCGTGGAACGCCTGGCGGAGTGTACATCTCCTGCTCGGTCTGCGACTTCTTCGAGAAGCTCTAACTTTTCGAGTGCCTAAATACTAGGACGTCTAGGGTGCTTTCCTACCGCGAAGGCATCCCTCGTGGCGATACCGTAGCTCGCGGTTGCCCCGCTTACTCACGCTTCGTCGCGATAAGTTCAGTTTGCGAGGATCGGAATGTGCCCTAAGCGAGCCCTGCAGCCATCTGCTGCAGGACTGCTTCGGTTGCGCGTGCCGGATCCTCAACCTTCGTGATCGGTCGGCCGATGACGAGAAACGATGCACCATCCCGCATGGCGCGCTCCGGCGTCGCGGTACGAAGCTGGTCGTCCACTTGAGTGTTAGGAGGCCTGACGCCAGGAACGATCAGTATCGGCGTCGCGCCAAACCCACTCCGCAGCATGGCCAGCTCAAGTGGCGACGTAACCAGACCTCGTATACCGCTCTGAAGTGCCAGTGCTGCAAGCGTGAGCACCTGCTGCTGCGGCGTTTGCTCGACCGAGACGGCGTGGAGCTGGGCCTCATCCATGCTGGTCAGGACGGTCACGGCAGCAAGGAGCGGAGCGTCTGCAAGCCGGTCTACTTCCGCTGAGGCTGCCTGCATCATGGCTGCTCCGCCGCTCGCATGCAGGGTGAGTAGCTGCACGCCAAGGCTGGTCACAGAGCGCACCGCTGCAGCAGCTGTGTTGGGGATGTCATGCACCTTGAGATCGAGAAAGATGCAGAAGCCGCGATCCTGGAGGCGACGGACAAGGTCTCTACCCTCTGCATAGAAAAGCTCCAGGCCGATCTTGAGCCAGCGAGATCGGCCGTCGAGCATGTTCGCAAGAGTGAGCGCTTCATCAGCTGAGCTCACATCAAGAGCGACGATCAGGCGATCACGGGGATCGCTCGAGCGCGCATAGAGGCTGATCTGGTTCTGCGCTAACTGCGTGACACTCTGCATACGAGATCTCCTTGGAAGAGAACGAACGGCGTCTCGCTGAGGGAGATCCGGCTGAGGCAACTTGCGACCAGGATCGTGAGCGCCTAGGCTCATCCTAACCTCATGGCCGATACGCCGTCTCCAGTCAAACCTCCGGTTGTGCTCACGATTGCCGGCTTCGACCCGTCCTCGGGCGCGGGCGCCACGGCGGATCTTCAGGTGTTTGCCTCGCTCGGTCTCTTCGGTACCGCGTGTTTGACGGCACTTACCGTGCAATCGACGATGGGCGTCGCCAAGGTCTCCCCGGTAGATGCAAGTCTTCTCGAGGAGATGCTGACGCACCTCACACGCGACCTGTCTCCGGCCGGGATCAAGATCGGGATGCTGGGCAATGCGGCCGTGACACAGGTCGTGGGGAAGTTCCTAAAGAAAATGTGCGCACGCTCAGCGCTGCCTGTGATCATCGATCCGGTTCTGCGATCAAGCTCCGGTGCGTCGTTGCTGGATGAAGATGCGCTCGAGGTCCTTCAGGATCAGGTGTTTCCGCACGCAACGTGCATCACGCCGAACCGGGCTGAACTTGCACATCTCTGCAGACTGGAGATTGTCACTACCTCCGATGTTGGCGAGGCTGCTCAGGATCTGCTTCATCGCACGGGAGCGAAAAGCGTGATTGTGACAGACGGCGATGGCGAGCAGCCCACCGATCTTCTTGTGCTTGCGAAGGGCAAGCCTCTGCAACTTGAAGGCACCCGCGTCCTTACGTCCTCGACTCACGGGACGGGTTGTGCCTTCTCAAGCGCTCTCCTCGGTCACCTTGTGCTTGGAGATGACCTGACACGCGCCGCAACCGCCGCAAAGCGATTTGTCGAAGACAGCCTTCGTCAAGCGCCAGGTCTGGGAGGAGGAAGGGGACCGATGAAACTCAGCAGAGTGCCCTTTGTCCAGGAGAGACGTCTGGAATAGCGTTGTTGATCGGAAGTCGTGCCTAAACATCTTTCTCCTGCGGCCGATACGCTCTGCAGCACTGGAGAAACCTGTGATCCTCGCTACTCTCGCCGTTCTTTCAGACCTATTGCCCCTTCGCCGCAGAAGTTGTCGCCGATTTAGAAGACTCCGCGTGGGCCTGTCGCTACGCCGGCCTCATCACCGCACGTTGCGCGGAATGGGGTGCCTCGCTCACGCCGTGGAGTACCTCGAAGAAACCATGCCCCTCGGCGTAGAGGTAACGCCGCGCGTGGCTGCAGTCGAGCAGTCGATCACTATCCTGAGGGCCTGTCATCGCAGCGCCTTTCTTTCCTGCTCCGCTGAGAGTCAGCAGCGTGCCGCCGAGGCCTTTCGCTGATACTCTAAGCAGCGGTTATGACGATCCTCCTCAATGGCCAGACTGTACACGTAGCTGAGACCACCAGCACCATACTGCATCGTTTTCTGCAGGAACATGGGATGAAGCTGGACCGAATCGCCGTGGAGCGCAACGGTGAGATTGTTCCGCGAGCTCTCTGGCAGGAGGTAGAACTGGCCGAAGGCGATCGTTTGGAGATTGTTCATTTCGTTGGTGGAGGATCGGTGGACAAGCGCGATAAGAGCTGTTCCCATCGGTCGCCATAGTCGCTCCAGCCGCCGAGATGGCGGACGCGCTCCAAGGCTGCATGGCTCATCTGACGCTGAAGCAGGGGATCATCCGCAAACTGCTGCATGCGGTCGGTCAACGCGGCAACATCGCGGATGGGAACGATGAAGCCCTCGACACCATCCGTGAAAAGATCCTCTGCGCCAGTGTTCGTCGTCGCGATGACAGGACAGCCGCACGCAAGGGCTTGCCCCTGTACCAGAGCCAGGCCTTCTTCAATGCTGGGAAGCACCATGAAGTGGCTTGTGTTCATCAGCTCGATGAGCCGGGATTGAGGAACGGAACCAAGATATTCCACGTTGGTCTGCGGCAGCTTTGGAAGTAAGGATCTGATCTCATTCTGTATGGCGCCTGCGACTCGAAGTCGTTTTGCCGGGTGGCGAAGCGAGGCGAAGGCCTGCAGCAGGTAAGGAAAGCCTTTGCGCAGCCCTACGGCCCCGGCAAAGAGCACCTCCAAACGATCATCAGGAGCTTCGGCCGTCTTCGTAAACTGTTCCAGGCGTACACCATACGGGATGATTTGAATCTTGTGCTTTGGGACGCCCATCGCGTAAAAGGAACGTGCTGCGAAAGAGGAGGGAACGGTGATGGCGTCCGCAAGACGATAGATCTCTTCTTCGCGGCGGGTGTCTCGGCTGTCAGGGTCCGATCTCGGCACGGGCCAGCGGCTATGTTCTTCTGCCAAGAGGGTTTCCTGATAGCGCTGATGGGAGGAGCCGCGGTCGCAGATGAAGATGCCACCCTGGCGCTGGACCTGCTGGCCTGCAAGAAGGCTCGAGCCTGACAGCGCGATCAGGGCGGTGGGTGGCTGCTCACGCCTAAGTTGTTGACTTACAAAGCGATCGAAGGTGAGGGCGTTGGCGTAGCCGATGGGGTTGAGGAGCCAGGCGGGCTGGAAGCCGAGGCGGCGGGAGAGCATCTCGGCGGTGTGGATCCAGGGGTAGGTGCGGACGAGATCGCGAGGAATGTCCTCTCGTTTGAGACGCTTCCAGGGGAAGGTGGAGTAGATGCGCTGCAGGTGGCCACGGCGGAGCAGTTCGCGGGCGAGCTCAAAGTGGTGGAAGACGCCGAAGGTGGTCTGAATAACGCGCATGAAAACAGGGTAATTGGTGGAGGTGCAGCGCGTTTTCGCGGAGGCAAAGCACGGTTTGGCGGAGGTTGCTCGCCGGCGAGAGTCTTCAAGGCGATGGCGCTGAAGGTCGGGTCAGGACTGGTCCACGGCAGGATCAGATTCCAGCGAGCCAAGTTCTGGCGGAAGGGAACTGAGGTACGCTGAGGAAGATCATACCCACCCCGCGTGATGGGTCTGCGATGAAGGGAGGTCTATGTTGGCCCGTACGGTTTCTGACGTTGGCTCACCTCGAATCGGGGACACTGCCAATCTTTGGCAGGGCTCCCTAGGCAGATACTGGCCCGGGCTACTCGCAGTGGTAACGCTGCTAAGCCGACTGATCTATACGTCCGCACCCTACTACGTGGATGGGCCAACCCATGTGGCAGCCATTCGTTCAGGAGAGATGTTCATCCAGCCACCGGGGTATCTCCTGTTTGCGGACCTAGGATGGGTGCTCACGGCGCTCTTTCCACTTACCCCTGAGATGGCCCTGCACCTGGTCAATGTAGTGGCCTCTACGACGGGGGTTCTACTGTTTGCGCTCGTGGCCCGTCGACTTTTTGATCCAGGGCTGGCCGTTGTGCTTTCCAGCTGCTATGCGTTTTCGGATGTGATCTGGTTTGTCTCGGACATTCATTCGACGTACGCGCTCAGTGCTGCGTTGGTGATGGGGCTGGTGTACCTGACGTTAGAGGGAGACGCGGGTTGGTGGATGGGAGTGGTGTGGGCTCTGCAGGCGGGCATACGGCCCTCCGAGGGGGTGTTTACCCTGCCATTTCTGCTGATTACGATGTGGCGGCGGGATCGACGCCAACTTATGCGCTTTGCGAGCGTGGCCGTGCCCGTAGTGGCTCTCTGGTATGTGCCCACGGTGCATCATTTTGGCGGCGGGATCCTGTCGCCTCTGCGATCGGCTGGTGGGCAGGCTGGACCTCTAGCCAACGGTCTGCTGACGCATGAAGTTGCTGCCAAGAAGATCGCGAATCTTATCCATCTGGCTTGTTCTATCTTCAACGCCTGGAATCTGCTTGCGATCGCGATGGTTGCTGGGTGGGTGCTTACGAAAGACACCTGGATGCGGTCGCTCGCCTGGCTGCTGTGGCCGGGGTTTGCGTTCTACACATTGATTTTCTTTTCGGATCCAGCCTATCTGGCCTATCTGGTGGCTCCGGGGTTGCTGTTGGCCGGAGAAGGGCTGCGGCGGGTTGCCGCATCGCGGCGTCTGGCCTTGGGGCTGGTCTCGCTCGGCATTTCACTCTCGCAGATGGTGCTCTTCCGACCGATCGTTCCTCACTCGACGGCAACGGCCGTGCTGAACTCCTATGTGCTGGAGTACTCGGGATGGGCGATTCGGCACCAGTATTTTCTACGGTTGGAGAAAGCGATGAGGGAGCTGTCGAAACCGGATGCGAAGCTCCTGAAGACGCCCTAAGCTGCGGCCGCGGCTCCGACCGGATTGCTCTTCGGCGCAGACTTTCGTTGTAGTAAGCGTAGTCACCATCGTTGCGTGCGCTTCTACGCCGTAGGAAGCTGCCAAAGCAACCGGTCAGGTTCTTTCCCCGGGCTCGAGCCAGGATGTCTACTTCAAGCTACTTCTTCGAGTCCGCGCGATGCAAGGCTAATAGTCGGATCGATCTCGGAAGCAAGCTGAAGATCCTTTGTGACCCTGAGAGGTTCGCGAGCTTTGGAACCGTACGAGCTCGTCTGGCTAGCGTAGCGCATCGTTTGTGATGGCTTTATAGCTCGGCTGACACTGGAGTACAGCCGCGATCATACGTGACCGCGAGCCCCTTCCATTCTCGATTTTGACGATCGATCGAGCGTTGCGAGCGAGCAGGCTGGAAGCGGGAGAGGGAAGTGGTGCGGACTGTGGTGGTGGCTAACCGACGCTGTGTCGAGTGCTTCGCGATCCGGCAGATTGGGTATGAAGCGCAAGCTGACCTCATCTCCCCGAGGAGCTATCTGTACGGGCAATGCCGGCAGCCCGACTTGCAGCAGAAGCCACGCCTAAGGTGATAGGCAGACGTGAAGACCACGAAGGGACCGTCGAGGTAGAAGTCTTCGGAAGCAAGGTGGCCCGGGCTCGCAGGAGTCGCGTGAGTCTCAAGTGCCGGATCAGGATCTGACGTATCAACCATAGCGAACTTAAGTTTACGCCTGCGGAGATGGGGACGTGGAGTAATCCGCCTGCGAGCCGCGCTTCCATTGATGGTGGCGCCAGAAGGTGCGAACGATATCCTAAGAGCTATGCCAATCCGACATCCTGGCTTATACCTCTTGCTCATCGCGGGTCTCTGTTGCATGTGGTTATGCGTTTGGCTTGTCAGGTGGCTGTGGCGCGAGCTACGAGACTATATGCACAATCAACGTTCTGGCGATTGATTGTCCCTTGTAGGGGTGTCTTCGCAAGGATGGATTTGAACTTAGGTTCCGGTTAGCAGCCGGAACCACGTACAAGCGGACGTCATACGTGGACTGGATGTGAGCTTAGACGGCACCCTTCAAGGAGCTTTTATTGAAGACGATAGCCGATACCTACACTTGCCAGGTTTGGTTGCAAACCTCGAGGTGGAAAGTTGCTCCACTTCTGGTACTCATACTCGCCGCGCAGTATGAACTTCCGGCTGAGCTTATAGTCAATCCCGCCGCCACCGGCGAAGATCCCATAGGTCCCATTCTGGAGACTTTTCTGGTAACTGAAGGAGCCCAGGCCGGCCAAGATCTCAAGAAAGGGCACTACTGGACCAAGATGAGTTCTGGCACGAAGCCCTAACTCGTAGGTTGTCTCGGATATTGCGTCAGAAGCGGGACCCGAGATGTGGTGGAATTTAGCTTCGGCGCCGAAGTTCGTTGATAGATCAGCAGTCGCAAAGAGAGAGAAGCCCTGAAACGTGGCGGGGCTGTAATCAGGGTTTGCGCGAACGTACCCAGCACCCAAAAAAAGGTCCCCGGACTTACTTGCACTCGGGAGGGCTTGGCCGACGAGAGAAGCGGCCAAGCAGAGAAGCAAGACAAGATTGATCAAAGGTTTCCCGAGGACGTCTTCCATGACTGCGCTTCCATCTCGGTTAGTTGACTTTGGGGAGGGCTCCCGCTGTGGCTTTTAGAGGGTAAACCTGTGAACATGCAGGCGTTGCGTTAGGATGCGCTAATGATTTTGTGCTGGATGGATTGCTGTAGGGATGGCTCCTGGTCATCGGTAGCTGTCGGGATATCTGCTGTCATGAACCGTTCGCGTAGAAGCGTAACCCCCCACGTTGGTCTTTGGAAAAGCTGCTTTGCTACCGGGTCATCCACGAGCGAGGATGATCGGACTCACCTGCATCACGTGTTGACTGGCAGCCAGACCGCGTGATATCAAGGGACAACCTCGAGAAATCCTGTCCCGTTTGCCTTAGACACCCCTTCGCTCTTTGTAAATACCCGTTTGGCATCTTTCTTGCTCGCTGTCCAGCTTTGTTCCATACCGAGAGCTGTCGCGGCGGATGTCGACACATGTGCGAGCTTTGCCTGGTCTGGATCGCGCGTGCCATTGACCGATAAATCTTCGATGGTAAACACCGCAGGGCCCATCGAGTCACATAGCAAAGGAGACCTAGTGTTACACATCACCAACAAAAAGTTGATTCAGGAAGCTTCTCCAGCGGATGTACTTGCAGAGCTCCTGGTTAACTTGGTTCAGTCCCTAGTGGAGCATTCCGACGCGGTCACCGTCGATCCGATTGAGACTGGGTCTGAAACAATCCTTCAACTGCGTGTAGCTCCTTCCGACGTTGGGCGAATCATCGGTAAACAAGGTCAGACCGCTCGATCGCTACGGATTATCCTTGCTCAAGCGGCAGCGAAGCTGTCGTGTCGCGTTTCTCTTGAGATCGTTGAACCATAAACTCTCACTCTCACCCGGCGCCCCAACTTGACTATAGAGAAAGCGTTTTTTGAAGTGATGCGTTAGTATTAACGTCCTCAATCTCTAGAGCTCAGGATGTGAAGCATGATTACAGAACTCATCTACCTCATGGATGTTCGCCTACTGGGAGAGAACGATAGGAGCTGCTCCTACTACACTGGATCTACAGCGGATTGCCCTCCCTTGCCGAAGCATGGCGAACTGGTTGGTTGCGGTGAGATCGCTGGCAGGGTCATAGCTCTCGATCATGAGCGCGAGAGTTTCCCGGGCTATGTCGTCTTCCACCTGGACATCTATCTATCAACAGTGTCAGAGTCCGATACCGAGACCAACGCCGTTGATGGACAACCCTAGGTTGCGGCAAGCACAGAAGCTGAAGGACCGTGATTCCTCTTTGATAGATTGTGCTGTTTAGATCTGGCTATGTCGGCCAGGGCACGTGAGGCGAACACAGTCATCAGGCAAGCAACACTTGGGCACTTGACTGGGCCGGCTTCGCAGTGGGCTGAACAAGGATCCCCATCGGGGTGATTTCTCTTTTTTGGATCATGTCCTCATTGCGTCGACCATCCTGAAGATGTGGTCTGGCAGTTGGTTCATTGCCTTGGCAGAGCTGTGGACCTGCCACTATGGACTTTATGCAGGGACTGACTAACACTTAAGCACCAATCGAAGCATCGAAACGTCGTGGTAGGCTTTTCGAACAAGCGGACCCTACCTGAGCAGCACCGCCTATACGCCTCGTTCATGCACTGTCCGCCTTCTATAAAGCTGCCCCGTTGACCGGGAGAGCTAAGGACATTCATGCGATCGGGCCGGGCACGACCTTTACAAAGATTGACAGACGCGAGCGGCCGTACTCTGGCGGACGCTGAACGCGGCAGGTACACTCCCGTTCTGGGTCTGATCTTTTTCTCGCTTATTGGAGTTCTACTCAGTGGACTTCTGCTGAAGCGCCCAGAGTTTCGGCAGACATCAGAGGATCAGGAGGCTAACGTCTCTTCGGTTACTCCCCGTGTAGAGACCGTTAGCCGGCTGGGCTACCTACATGCAGTCGGGGGCCATCTTGAAGATGCAAGTGGTCATGTGTTCAGAGTCCGCGCGATCAACTGGAGTGGACTTGAGACTCCTCAGCAATCGCTTGGCGGCCTCGAAGCAGAGGATTATGGTTCCATTCTGGCTCAGGTTAAGAACGATGGTTTCAATGTATTGAGAATACCTTTCTCTAACGAGATGGTGGAAGCCCCGCTTATTCCTCTGAGAAGGTCCTATATCAGTAGTGCTCGCCAGGCTAATGAGGAACTGATTGGGCTCAATTCTGTAGAGATTCTGGATCGAGTGATTGCCAAGGCTGGAAGCCTCGGTTTGAAGGTGATCCTGGACAACCATAGGTCGGAGGCTGGATCAAGTGCAGAAGCCAGCGGTCTTTGGTTCACCAACCGCTTCACGGAAGCGGCTTGGATCGACGATTGGCGCACGCTGACGAGAAGATATCGAAATAGCCCCGCTGTTGTAGGAGTGGACCTGCGCAATGAACCACACAATGCGCTGAGCGGCGGCGCTTGCTGGGATTGTGAGGGAGCCCACGACTGGCGGCTTGCAGCGGAGCGAGCTGGTAACACGGTACTTAGGATTAATCCTGACTTATTAATTATCGTCGAAGGTACTGACACTGCTGAAGGCGAAACGACCTGGTGGGGAGGTAATCTTGCGGCAGTTCGGTCTGCGCCTGTTCGCCTTTCTCGTCCTGCACAACTCGTCTACTCCGCTCACGTGTATGGGCCATCGGAGTATAAGCAACCATGGTTCACGGATACGACAACATCCGCACAGCTCTGGTCTCTATGGGACAAAGAGTGGGGCTTTATCGCTGAGTCTGCTATCGCTCCGGTCCTGGTGGGAGAGTTTGGGATGCCTGACCAGGTGCTTGCATCGGAGGCGACTCATTCGGGCAGTGAGGCGCAATGGTTCACGTCACTCCTTTCGTATTTTGGCCATCACCCCAACCTTGGATGGGCGTACTGGACCTTGAACGCTGAGGATCCTTACGGCTGGTTAGGGGCGGGCTACAGTTCTGCCTTGCTCGACAGTTGGCGGAATCGATCGATCAGACTGGTGATCTCTGACAACACGCAGGGCAACGCGGTTGCAGAAGATAGAGCAGGAGTCTACGGGGAGCCACTCTCTTCTTCGCTTGCGGGAGAAGTAGCCGTAAACACAGGAAGGCCTCAGCCGGGAGGAACATCATCGACGAGGCCGGATGACCCGACAAGGCCTCCCACGAAGGATACGAACTCGAAGCTCTCTGCTGAGTCGTCTATAGATGCAGCGATGAAGACTGAGATCGAGCTGGCGACGTTGAGAGCTCTTGGCAAACAGTAAAGCTGGACGAGCAATCCGGTATTTTGCAGCGACAGGAGAACCACGATGATTGTTCCGCAGCAGAGGCTTACTTGCTAGAAGCAAACCTATCGTGTTACGCCGAGCGCACCTGTGCTTTGCCTACGGGTGAAGCTCTGCGGGATCTCGACCTCCTTCTTAACAAGCTGGGCGGAAGGCGCTTTACCTCGCTTTCTTTCTCAAGAGAGTACGAGATTTTGTTTGAGGAAAGAACCGCCAGCTTACGCGCGAAGCGAATGTGGCGAGAGGGTCTAGCTACGATTGCATTGTGCCTGCTGTGCCTGCTGATCGATCTTATGACGCTGCAGGATGCTTACTGGACACAGATCGTTCGTCGCATGCTGTTGACAATGCCCCTGGCATTACTTGCGAATGAAGCTATTCGGCGCGATCCTCCGATGTGGATTCGTGAAGGTCTTGTCGCTGTCACGATCATTGCGATCGCCAGTGTAGATATCGTTCTACAGGCGTCAGCTGGAATGGCGGGAGTCTTCTATGGCATGATGACAACTCTTATTTGTGCGCTCTTTGTGAGTTCATCGATGCGTCTGCGGTTTCAATACCAGGTAACAACGATGGTTTGTCTCGCAACTGGTGTCTATATCTCGTTAGTCACTACACCCTACGTAAGCCCGGCGATCCGAGTGATGGCGATGAGTGTGTTTACGCTGGCTATGGGCCTTGTACTCCTCAGTGCCTATAGCCTAGAGCGAGAGGAGCGCATGGGGTTTCTGCTTCGTGTGCGCGGCGACATTCGAGAACGGGTTATTACATCATCAAATGCAGCGCTGCTTGAGGCGGCTCAGTCTGATTCACTAACAGGCCTGGGCAACAGAAGACTGCTGGAAGATCGTATGGCTGAGATATGGCAGCTGGCGTTGTTAGATGGAAGCTGCGTGAGTGTCATCGTTCTAGATATCGACCACTTCAAGCTGGTCAACGACACCTATGGGCATACGTATGGCGACCAGGTGTTGGTTAGAGTTGCATCCCTAATCAGGAGTGCTTTGCACAATAGGGAAGACCTCGCTGTGCGCTGGGGAGGCGAGGAGTTCATAGTTCTCCTGCCCGACACGGGTATAGAAGGAGCTGTGATTGTGGCAGAGAGGATCAGGTCCCTGATAGAGATGGCGGGATCTCCTCCTTCCTCAGCGAGAAAGAGCTACGCTGGCGACTTCAAGTTGACGACGGTGAGTTGTGGGGTGTGTAGTTGTGTACCTTCCGCCGAGCTGACGTCTGAGTTGTTGATAGCCTCTGCAGACAGTGCTTTGTACGAAGCGAAACAGAGCGGGCGAAATCGGGTAGTGAGTGTGCTCTCAAGCCGAGATGAGGTGGGCGACAGCCGGATCTGGTGCCATGAATGGGCACCAGTGGATCGCTAAGCAGAGGTCGAGGTGTTAGTCGGCTATGCTGGAGAGCTCAAGCGCGGAGCAATGAAGCGAGTCGACGAG
>CAXSEC010000001.1:43108-119496 GCA_964236325.1 uncultured Acidobacteriaceae bacterium
TTCCAGCCGCTTGAGGAAGTTTAGACACGGGTCCTGAGCCGGGGAGAAGATGAACAGTCTGGAAGTGGTTAGGACGGTAGAAGGTTTGTCGAAGGGCGAGTAGGGACACTGCGTCCTCAGCAGGCAGGCCATCTTTGCACAGCAGAAGATGTCGAAGTGCTAGTCGGCTATGCTGGAGAACTCAAGCGCAGAGCAATGAAGCGGGCTGGCGACGCTCACTGTACATAATATGTGTTATCGGACGTAGCAAGCCAGGCGGTTAGACGGTGAGGGGTGGGACGGGTACTTCTTTCCTGTCGCGGAGGGCCTGGTTGGCCTGGATGACGGCGAGGGCTGAGCCGAGGCCGACCTGGGCGTTGGCGAGGGGTTGGGTGTTGGTGCGGGCGCAGTGGACGAAGGCGCGGATGGCGATGGTGGTGGCGTCTTCGGGGTTGGCGATGGCGAGGGGTTTGCCGGGGCCGCGGTATGGCATCTCGCCGCCAGGACGGTAGGAGGCGCTGGTGGTAACGCCTTTTTCTTCGCCCTTGCCGGCGGCGGGAGCCTTGGCAAGCTGGCGGGGCTCGTAGAAGAAGGTGGCGTCTTCGAGGGTGACGTTGAGTGAGCCTTTGGTGCCGTAGAGCCAGAGCTGGTCGCCCTGCTTGGCGTTGTCGGTCATGGAGGTGAAGATGAAGCGGCGGCCTGCGGTGTAGCTGAGGACGACCTGGACGTTGTCGTCGGTCTCGCGGCCATCGTGGAAGCAGCAGATGGAGCCGGAGGCGAGGGCGGCGGTGGGGGTGGAGCCGAAGACCCAGTTGGCGATGTCCATGTGGTGGGAGCCGAGCTCGGCGATGAGGCCGAGGGACCACTGATTGTAGAGGCGCCAGTTGATGAGGTGCTCGAGCTTGCCGCCGGGATCGGGGGTGGGGACGGGGCGGCGCCAGTCGTTGTTGCGGTTCCAGTAGCCGAGGATGTGGGTGACGTCGCCGATCTCGCCGGCCTGGACGCGGGTGATGGCGGAGCGGATCCAGGGGCTGTAGCGGTACTGGTGGCCGACCTGGTAGATGCGGTTTGAGGTGGCGGCGGCGGCGACGATTTGGCGGGCTTCGTCGACGGTGTAGGCCATGGTTTTTTCGCCGTAGACGTGGCGGCCGCTCTCAATTGCAGGCAGGACGTGGCTGGCGTGCAGGCCGAGCGGGGTGGCGACGACGATGGCGTCGAGATCTTTGCGATCTAGAAGTGCCCGGTAGTCGGTGTGCGGAGAGACGGGGTAGCCGCAGACTTCGTTGAGCTGAGCGAAGCGGGGCTGGTAGACGTCGGCGGCGGCGACGATGCGGACGCCGGGGACGCGGAGGAGGTTGCGGACGAGCTCTTTGCCGCGGCTGCCGGGGCCGATGATGCCGACGCGGAGCGGGGTGGTGTCGGTGGTGGGGGCGATCTGTTCGTCGGCCTGGTGATCGGCTTTGCTGGTGGCTTGTGCGGGTGCTGTCTGGGCCGATGCGGATGGCGGCGTGAGATGGGCGGCGATGGCGGTGGCCGAGAGGCCTTGCAGGAAGAGGCGGCGGTCAATCATGGTGTTCCTTTGGAGAAGGGCGGACGCGGTGAGGCGCAGGGGTCTCCTGACCAGTGTATGGCGAGGCAGACGGGGCGGGATGGGGTTTGGCCGAAGATGAGGGCGCTGCGGCCGGGGGCTTGCGCGATGAGGTCGCGGGCGGCGCGGGGTGGGAGGACGAAGGCGATGGTGGAGAGGGCGTCGCTGTCGGTGGCGCTGGGGTCGATGACGGTGGTTTGGAGCATGGCCTCGACGGGGCGCATGGTTCGGGGGTCGAAGATATGACAGTAACGATGGCCGTTGTGGAGGAAAAACTTTTCCGTGCAGGCGCCGGTGGAGAGCGAGGTGTCGTGGAGGAGGACGGTGGCGGCGGCGCGGCCGAGGTGGTGGGGATCGGGGATGTTGACGGGCCAGCCGGTAGAGCCCGGCGGCGCGCCGAGGCCGTAGAGGGTGCTGTTGCCGGCGGAGAGGAAGGCGGCGGTGATTCCCTGCTCGCGCAGGAGGGCGATGACGGCGTCGACGGCGAAGCCTTTGCCGATGCTGCCGGGGTCGAGCTCCATGGAGGCGTGGTGGGTGAAGCGGATGGAGCGGGCGGCGGGGTCGAGCTGGAGGTGCTGCCAGCCGATATGGGAGCGGAGGGCGCGGAGCTCGGACGAGGAGGGGACGCGGCCGGTGTGAAAGAAGAAGCCCCAGGCGCGAAGGAGCGGGCCGACGGTAAGGTCGAAGGCGCCGTTGGACTGGCGACTCCAGAAGAGGAAGCGATCGAGGAAGCGAAAGGTCTCGGGATCGGTGAAGACGGGACGGGTGGCGGCTTCGCGGCTGATGCGGGAGAGCTCGCTCGAGGGGCGGTAGTTGCTGAGCAGGGCTTCGAGGCGATCGATCTCGTCGAAGGCTGCGGCGGCGACGTGGACGGCGGTTGGCTGATCGGGAGCAAAGAGGGTGAGGGTGAACTCGGTGCCCATGGCGGCGTGGGTTTGCTGATAGCGGATGGGAGGAGGTGGTGGCTCTATGGGGCGGGCGGCGGGAGTGGTGAGAAGGACGGCAGTGAGGGCGGCGGCACGGAGGAGGCGCGAGACAGTTCCCTTCTGTGCCGCGGGCCTGCGATCGGCCGTGATCGACTTGGCGGTGCGTTTTAGGTGAGGCAAAACCAGGTTGTTAGGGCGAGTCTGATTTCGTCCCGAGAGTATGTTCAAGCTGCCCTCAGCGGCTAAAGCCGCATGCTCCGGGAGGTTAGTGATGGCATGGCTGAAGCCATGCCCTTAACGAAGGGGCTCTCGATACACAGGAGCTCCAATGACACAGCAGGTCTCGATGCTTACTCAGAGTGTTCTTAGAGGGTGTGGGAGGCTTCTAGGGCCTGCTTCATGCCGGCCCAGCTGACGCGGGTGGAGGCTTCGGGTGTTCCGGCGCCACGCCAGTGGGTTTCGAGCGAGACGGCGTTACGGTAGCCGATCTGCTGGAGGGCTTTGAACTGTGCAGGCCAGTCGATGTAGCCGGTGCCGACGGCGGACCACTCGGTCTTCCCTGCTGCGTTTTTGACCGCGTTTTTGACGTGGCAGTGATGGATGCGGTCTTTGGGGAGGGCGTCCCAGCCGGCGGAGAAGGCGTCGAGCTCACCGCGCATGACGGCGTTGGCCGGATCCCAGTTGAGGGCGAGGTGAGCAGAGGGGATGCCGGCGAGGGTGTCGGCGGCTTCGCGGCCGGTGGCGGTGTTGCAGGCGAACTCGTTTTCGAGGACGAGCAGGATGCCCTGCTTCCCTGCTGCTTCGGCGGCCTGCTGGAGCTTGTCATTGATGGCGCGGCGGAAGGGCTTTACGTCGTCGAGGCGCCAGAAGTCGAAGCAGCGAACTTTATCGGTGGCGAAGGAACGGGCGAGATGAATGGAGTGATCGAGGACGACCTGCTGCTGTTCAAAGCTGGCGGCGGCGCCGAACTGATCGTGTTTCTCGGCGTAGGAGGAGGGTGGTGCGCCGGGCCAGTCGACTTTGAACAAGGGGCTGGCGATGTCGGTGACACGCAGGTTGTATTTTGCAAGGGTCTTGCGGGCGGCTGTGATCTCGTCTTCGTCGAGGCTCTGAAGGTTTTTGCCGTTGATCTCGCGGAGCTCGATCCACTCGAGACCGAAGTCGCGCGCGATGACGGAGCAGGCATGATCAAGGTCCTGCGAGATCTCGTCCGAGATGACGGCGATGCGGAAGGGGCTTTTGGACGCGAGCGAGGCGATAGCGGGGGCGGCGGCGAGGAGGCTGGCACCTGCGAGGAAGTTTCGTCGGGAGAGAGTGGGCATGGTCGTCCTCGGAGAGTGCGGTGAGTGTCGGGGCTTAGTTTAGCGGAAGTGGTACGGGGCTGGCTGCCGTCGGCTTACGCGGCAGCGGGTTGTGGTGCGGGCGAGTTACTGGACGGGGGACGCAGGGGGTCTTAGTATGCCCTGCATGGATTCTTTTCTGACACGTCGTGCGGTGATGCGGGGAGCAGCGGCGATGGCTGTGGGTGGCGCGCTGACTGGAGGTTCGCTGTTAGAGGCAGAGACGGCGCAGGCAGGAAAGACGGTAATGGCGACGTCTCCAGTGAGGCTGGGCGTTGCCAGCTATACCTTTCGGAAATTTGATATGGCGCAGCTGATTGGATTCATGAAGCAGCTGCGAACGCCCTATTTGAACTTGAAGGAAATACATCTGGCGATGGCGCCGGAGGCTGCGGTGAAGGCGCAGGCGGCGGCGTATCGGGCGGCGGGAATGAAGCTGACAGCAGCGGGGACGATCACCTTTGCGAAGGATGACGACGCCGATGTGCGGGCCAGATTCGAGTACTGCAAGGCGGCAGGCATATCGCTGATTGTCGGCGCGCCGACGCACGCGGTGCTGCCGCGGGTGGAGAAGTTTGCCAAGTTGTATGACATCCGGGTGGCGATTCATAACCATGGGCCGGAGGACAAGGAGTTTCCCTCGCCGCTGGACGTGCTGAAGGCGGTGGACTCCATGGATGCGCGGCTGGGTTGCTGCATCGATGTTGGCCACACGATGCGCGCTGGCGTAGATGTGGTGGATGCGATCCGGCAAACCGGGCCGAGGCTGTTCGATCTGCATATGAAGGACCTGGCGCAGCGTGATGCGAAGGATAGCCAAGTCGCGGTGGGTGAAGGCGTGATGCCCATACGAGAGATCTTTGAGCAGCTGATTCGGATGAAGTACGCGGGCTGTGCGGACCTCGAATACGAGATCCACGAGGATGATCCGCTGCCTGGGGTGGTGGAGAGCTTTGCGTACATGCGAGGCGTGTTATCGGGGTTGGGTTACTCGACCGTCGAGGCGTAGCAGTGTCGGCTGAGGGCAGCTTTGCCGCGGCGAATCGTGGTAGATTCATGGAAGTCCGCCAGGGACGGAGAGATGGCCGAGTGGCTGAAGGCGCACGCTTGGAAAGCGTGTATACCGCAAGGTATCCAGGGTTCGAATCCCTGTCTCTCCGCCAATTCGGTCTCTATTTCCCGCAAGTCAAACAAAAGTAAGCCTTAATCGCCGATACGGGCTCCGTTGATGTTATCGGAGGACAGGCGAAGAGGGCTATGTTTTGTTGTTTTTTGAGCCATAACTACCCCTTTTTGGGTGACACGATGACTCAACCTTTGGCGCTTTCCAGGTAAGCCCGCGCTCCCTTCAACATCTAGGCGAAGCGCCGTAGCTCACTGGTTGTGAGACCGTACGCATCCATGCGAATGGTCTCGAAGCAGTTCGTTTAACGCTTCATGCGATCGGTTAGAACGGTCAGAACCGCGACGGGCGTGCGGCGTAGCTCGTCGTCAGCGGAGATCGTTCATCGGACCGGCGATGTTTTGCCACCATCTCGCGCTACTTGAGGATGTCCTGTAATAGCGGCTGTTTCGCATCCGGTAGAGTGACTCCGAGGATCTTCGCCACGGTGGGGGCGATGCTGAGGTTTGAGATCGCACCCAGCTTAACGCCGCTCCGGATGTGCGCGCCCGAGGCGATGAAGATCGCCTGCATGTCGGGCTCGGTGTTGCGATAGCCGTGCTGGCCTCGCGGCGGATTGTCACGGCTGATCGCTCCTTCGACATCGTCGGTGAAGGCGTAGCCGATCTTTGCGGTGAGATAGAGCTGCGGCGCCTGGTCGGTCTGGGTCTCAGAAGGTATGCCGAGCGAGCGGGCTTCGTCATTGGTGTAGACGTGATCGACGCCCGGCAGGGATTGAAAGTAGCTCTTGAGCTTCGGCACAAGAGCCGCCCGTTGCAGCGGATCGCGGATGAACAGATGAGCCGCGCCGCCCTCAGCTTTGACCCACACCTGGCCAACGTACTTGTCGCCACGTTTGTTTAGCAGGCCCTGCTGGGCGAGCGCGACGTTCGGAGCGATGGTGTGGGTGTAGGTGGCGAAGCCGTGATCGGCTGTGACGATGAAGGTGGTTCGGTCGAGGGCACCGATGGAGCGAACGGCTTCAACAACGCGCGCCAGCTGCGAGTCGGCATAAGCATAGGCGGCGTAGGCAGCCGGGGTGAGCGGACCGTACATGTGCTGGATGCTGTCGGTTTCGAGCAGGTGGAAGAGCAGCAGGTTGGGGGTGTGTTTTTCGAGGATGTCGATGGCGGCGTCGGTCCAGATCTCGTCGCGTCGGGCGGGGCTGCTCTTGTCGTTGAAGTGCTCGACCTCCTGCCGGGTGATCGTTCCCTGAGCGATGAGCTCCTGCGCGATGGGACCATTGACGTCGGGCTTCTCGCCAAACTCCCACGTCACATGTTTCGCGCCGTAGATGGCGACCCAATCGACCTGGCCGGTGATGAGGCCCTTTTCTGCCGCGGCATCGTAGAGGGTTCGCGC
Organism: uncultured Acidobacteriaceae bacterium; assembly: GCA_964236325.1. Classification (GTDB taxonomy): domain Bacteria; phylum Acidobacteriota; class Terriglobia; order Terriglobales; family Acidobacteriaceae; genus Edaphobacter. The sequence continues at coordinate 49,466 of CAXSEC010000001.1, forward strand.
GTGGACAAGATCCTGCTCCGGCACCCAGGGCTTGATCTCCGGCGCGCCGCCGTCGGCCGGAAAGACGATGAGGCCATTGGCCACGACGTGATGCACGGTGGCATCGACACCGGTGATGATCGACGTGTGATTGGGCCAGGTTACGGTGGGGTTGATCGGCTGCATGGCCGCGGCAACGGCGCCATTCGCAGCTAGTGCCCGCAGCGTGGGCATGGGCAGGCGCGGATCATCGAGAGCACGCGCGGGCATTCCGTCCATGGTGACGAGGATGACCAGCGGCTGAGGTTTGGTCTGCGCCGCGACCGGGCCGTAGAGCAGCGAGGCCAGGAGCAGTGAGAGCGAAGTTCGCATAGAAGAGTAGGTCCGATCTATAGTGCGGCCCGCGGTATGGGTGACGTGGTCGGGCGCGAGAGTCGCTGCGGCACAGGAGCGTGTGCACGAATTAGAAGACGAGCTTGAGGGCAAATTGCAGCTGCCGCGGCGTGTTGTTTTGCGTGGTCAGATGACCGAAGTTGGTGTCGGTTACGCCTGTATCCAGGCCGCCGAACTGGACGTGGTTGAAGACGTTGAAGGCCTCCGCACGGAACTGTAGTTTGAGCCGCTCGGCGGCGCCGAACTCCTTGAAGAGCGAGAGATCGGTGCTGTCAAGACCGGGGCTGCGCAGCTGGTCGAAGTATGCTGGCGCGTTGCCAAGCGTGTAGGCGGCCGGCTGGCTGAAGTGGGCGGTGTTGAAGTAGCCGTTGAGCCGCTGGTGTATGTCCGTGTGCAGGCTCGGGTTCGTGCCGTCCCAGTCGGCGTATTCGACGGGAGTGCCGAGGCCGGAGACGTTGCTGGCCGTGACCTGCACCGGATAACCTCCCTGGAGGGTGGTGATGCCGTTGATCTGCCAACCGCCGACGGCAACATCCTCCCACTTCGACATGGAACCGCCGAAGGCGCGTCCGCGACCCAGGGGCAGAGCGTAGATGTAGCTGACGACGAGACGCTGGCGCACGTCGGACGAGCTTACGGCGTAGTCGGCCATGGGATCGAAGCTGTTCTGATGCGTGGTTCCGTTGTCAAAGGCCTTTGCCCAGACATACGATGCCTGTACCTGCAGGCCGTTCGAGAGGCGCTTTTCCAGGCGAAGCTGCAGGCCGTCGTACTGTGTGTTGCCGCCCGTCAGAAAGAGTGGAAGGACGCTGGTGAACTGCGAGTAGCGCTTGAGCAGCTGGCCGCGAGTGGTCTTGGGTCCGGTCAAGGTTCCGGTGGTGATCAGACCGGCGTAGGGGTTCGGAACCTGATCGAGAAGGCTGTTGCCGAGCGCGAGGTCAGAGACCGGAAGCTGGTCGAAGTCGAGGCCGCCTTCGCGGCTCTGCTGCTGCTTGCGCGCCCGGTTGCCGACGTAGGCGATATCCATTGTGGTGTCGTGGGTAAGCGACTGCTGCACGTCGAGGTTGTACTGGATCACGTAGGGCGTGGGCGTGTTGCGGATGACGCCCTCGATCTGCCCGCCGACGCCAGTCTCAAGGCCAGCCGCGGCGCCTACCGGAGCGGAAAAGCCGCCCGGGAAGGGATTATCAAGCGTGTTGGACGGCGTGATGCCGTTGCTGTTCTGCGTGCTCACCCAGGTGTTCTGCAGGCGAAAGCCGTAGGGGCCGATGGTGCCGGCGGCGGCCTGCGCGGAAGGCCCGTAGACGATGGCTCCGCCGCCATGAACCACGGTGTCGGGATTAGCCGCGTAGGAGAAGCCAACGCGCGGCGCCAGGTTGTTTGCGTCGATGTTGTATTGATGTCGGCTGCGGCCGTCGACGCCTACGAAGACGAGCCCTCCCTGAAGCCCGGGAACTGCTGTAGCTAGAGGCGACGCGATGGTTGGATCGAAGTAGTTCGTACGGTTGTAGCGTTCGGTGCGCGGGGTATCGAGGTCGTAGCGGGCGCCCAGATTGAGGGTCAACTTGTTGTTGACCTTCCAGTCATCCTGCAGGTATTCCGCCAGGTAGTAGCTTTGTGAAGCATCGTTCTTATAGGACTGGATGAGGTCGCCCGTGCCGGTGCCAAGCAGCAGCGACGCGATGCCGTTGCCCGCGTTCGCGCTGGCCACGGTGGGGTTCGGTCCTTGCGTGAAGTTGGTGCCGAAGGAGAAGTTGCCTGACGCATCCGCGGCTTCGTTATCGTTGACCCGGATCAGGCGGCCGTCGAAGCCGGCCTTGAGGGTGTGTGCGCCGCAGACCATGGTCACTGATGAAAGCAGGCTGTAGGTCATGAAGGCGTTGTGGCGATTGCCGTTGTTGCCGAGGCCGGTATAGCCGCCGGGCGAGAAGACAGGAAAGGTCGGAACGCCGCCCGCGGCATTGAGCGTGGCGGGCAGACCAAGCGTGCTTGCCTGAAAGCCCAGGCTCTGGTTGAGGTAGTTGTAGAGGGTACGGGCGAAGCCGAGGCGCGCATCGAAGACGGTCTTCTCATTCGGAGTGGCGGTGTACCCCGCAGTCAGACCCCGCGAGAAGTCTTCCCCGTTGATGAGACCTTCCGCGACGGCGGTCTGCCCGGGAAAGAGCGAGTTCGGATCGGACGCATAGTAGCGATTCGAGTAGCGCCCGAAGATCCTTTGTTTGTCGCTGATGGTGTGGTCGACGCGCACATCCCACGCTGTGGTCTGCGTGTCGGTGCTGCCATTGGCGAAGAAGTTGTTGGCGTTCGTCAGGGCGGCGCCAGCGCTGGTCGGCAGCGGATAGTAGCTGAGCACCTTGGCTCCTACAGCGCTCCACAGGCTGGACGGAATCATGTTATTCGGGAACGGATCGCGCACGTAGGTCTTGCCGTCGGGTCCGAGACGTGTGGTGAAGGGGTTGTAGATGGTGATGAGCTTGCCATTCGCGCCGAAGGTCTGCGAGAAATCACCGCTGCGCTGCAGCAGCGTCGGCACGGTTGCGGTGACGGAGCTGAAGGCGTTCTGACGCAGCAGCTCGGTCGAGATCAGGAAGAAGGTTTTGTTCCTGTAGATTGGCCCGGTGAGCACGCCGCCGAACTGATTGCGGCGGAAGGGCGGCAGCGCAACGCCGTTGTGGTTTGAAAACCAGTCGTTCGCATCGAGATCGTTGTTGCGGATCAACTCGAAGGCGGTGCCGTGAAACTCGTTGCTGCCGGATTTGAAGACGGTGTTCACGATGCCGTCGAGCGAGCGGCCGAATTCAGCCGGATAGCTCTGCGCCAGCACGCGATACTCGCCGATGGCATCGATCGAGGGGAAGATGCCGATGCCGGCGTTGCCGTTGACGGTCGGAAAGCCCGCCGGCGTGCCGTCAACCAGCACGTCCGAGTAGCCGGTGCGGCCGCCATCGATCGAGAAGCTGTTCGAGTTGTAATCGTCCCCGGTTGTGCCGGAGAAACCTGGAACGAGGGTCAGAAGCGCATAGGGATTGCGCGCATTAAGCGGCAGATCGCGAAGCTGAACCCCGTTCACGTCGTCGCTGATGACGGAAGAGACGGTGTCGAGGCCGGAGACATCGGCATCTACAGTCACGGTCTGCTGGACTTGCCCCAGACTCAGCGAGACATCCTGCGTCGCGTGCTGGTTGAGCTCAAGCAGGATGCCGTTCTGGTCGTAGCCGCGGAAGCCGGCAGCTTCGATATGGAGCGAGTAGGTTCCGGGCGAAAGACCAAGCAGGGTATATTCCCCCTTCTCGTTCGATTGCTGCACGCTGCGTTCGTTGGTGGCGGTGTTGGTCGCCGTGATCTCGGCGCCGCTCACCGTGGCGCCGCCCTCATCGTGCACCACGCCGACTACTGTGGCTCCTGTGCCCTGCGCCAGGGTCATGTGAGTGCCTGCGAGCATGACCATCGCAGCGAAGGTGCTGAACCATGTATGCCTTGACTGCAGCGCAGACTGCTGCGCGCCACTACTCTTTCTTTCTGACTTGCTTTGCATTAAGCCTTGGCCTTTTCTTCCTGGATGAGATCGTGCCCTGCCGCTTTTCTTCCTAAGCCGCGCGAACGCCGGCCGCAATGTGGCAGTCGGAGGAAGCTGAAGCTTTCGATCGCTTGAACTTATCCTGCGAGGTTTTGATCGCTTGCGTGGCTTTGTGCACGCAGAGCGGGAGCGGACACGGCAAGGAGTATGGCCGCGATCGGCTTGATAGAGAGAAGGGTGAGAGGCACGTCGCTCACGATAGCCGGCAATCTTGAACATGCGATTTCATTTAGGTGAACTTCCATGAGCCGAGATACGCCGTGGCTCGACCGCTCTCCTTCATCGTCAGGAGGACAATCAAACATTGCGGCTTCGTTACGACTCGTTCGTCGCTGCGGGAAGACGCAGCTCTGCGGTGCAGCCCTGGGTGTCGGACCGGTTGCTGACGGTGAGGGAGCCTTTGTGGGCCGCGGCGATCTGAGGGGCGAGCACGGGCCTGATATCGCTTCCGTTCGGCCTGGTTGTGTAGAAGGGCACGAAGAGGGGTTTGCCGGGTTGGTCAGGCCCGGCCCGGTTGTCGAGGATCTGCAGGACGATCTCTTCGTTCGTGCTGTCGTTGGAGCGGAAGGTGACCTGCGGGGGGCGATTTACGCGGCGTCGGAAGAGGTGGCCGCAACCACGGCGTTGCGGATGAGGGTGAAGGCGAATACGGGTGAAGGCATCGAGGTCATGCGTAGGCATGTTCGCGGGAGTGAATGTTGCCGCGCGTCTGCTCTAAGCGCAGCGTTACTTCTGACAATGCGACAGACCGGGGCGAAACAAGCGGTGAAAGGTGCACCTCTCGTTGAGTGCCGATGCAGCGTAATAGGGTTCGCTATCGGGACGACCCACTCATGCGCGCCACTCTACCGCAGGTTCAGCAGCTGGAACTCTCCGTCATAGCCCTCCATCTCCTCCTCCGCCTCCATGGGCTGTTGAGCTAAGGAGCGCACCGCCAAATGCAGTAGCATGGTCGACGCCACGATGGGGACCAGCAGCCAGAGTTGTCGCTCTACCCTGCCTTCCGCATAGGCGATCCCAAACAGGAATGGCGTCAACACTCCCAGGTACAGCGTCAGAAACAGAGCGAAGTTCGATCGGCCTGGCATTCTCGGCTGGATGAGCGGTGCTGATCGCGCATAGAAGAAACTATCTGTGAGAAACAATGCCAGGCACCCTCCACAGATAGCCTGCACCAGCAGCGCACGAGTGCTCCACCCCGCCGCAGTCAACACCACCACACTGCTGAAGAGGAGACCCGCTGCCGCCAGAGTTGCCCATCGCTTTCCTGCCGCCGCCAGATCCCGGTCGTCAGAACCCGCGACCCGGAACACCCACCGCGCCGCCAATGTCTCCGGAAACGCGAACGCCGTTCGCAGCCCTGCCACTATCCAAAAACACAATAGTGCAAATACCGCGTGCATCCCAAAGGTTGAGAGCGAAGGTGTAGCCGTCTCGGACCGCAGCACTACACCACACGCCAAAGCCAGCGCCAGACCCGTCCCGCCGTACATTGCCAAATAAACATGGTAGCGAGCGATGCGGCGGATCGTCTGCCCAATGAAGTAAAACATTGCTCTCTCCTGTGGAGTGCGTACCACCGCACAGACGCTGCGTGACAGTACCGCCAGTGGTGCTTTTCTCTGCCGCGCGTCGCCCTCCAGCGCCATGCGCCGCATCCGCGCCCATGCCCCCGGGTAGGTTGCCACTGCCAGCGTCAGCGCAACGGTTGTGCCCCACAACGCCCATGGGGTTAGCTCTTGTGAAAATGCCGGCCCTGCCGGCCCGTGCAGCAGCTTCTCATAGAGCCCCAGGAACCACAGCGGCGGAAGCCAGCGTGCTTGCCCAGGCTGCGCCAGCAGCACGTGCAGTGATTGCCCGTAACGGGCATACTGCACCACGACAAGCACCAGGCATCCCGTCACCAGCGTCTGCACTACCGCACTCACGATGCGGAACGGCCTGTCTCGGATGAGGCATCGCAGTGGGCCACCCGTAGTCACCAGCGCCGCAGAAAGAAAGACTCCGCCAAGCCCCACCGCTACCACGTGCGCCAGCAGTTGACGGAAGAACGTCCCCTTCGCGACCAACGAGTACATCAGGGAGCCGGGCAGGCTTGCGCCCGCCAGGAAGAAGGCCAGAAAGCAGCACAACGCACCCACTTTTGCGGTCATCACTCGCCCCTGTGCGAGCGGCAGGGGCGTCAGCACCAAGAAGTCTGCGCGATCCGGAAACAGCATCTCCCACTCAAACACCGTGACTACGCCCATCACGACAAATGTCAGCAGCACGAAGAAGTATTCATCGTCCCATCTGCCCGCCATATCTCGCCGCGGGTATTGGTTCTGCAGGAAAAACGCCAACACCAGCCCGGGCATGGCCACCATCGCAAGAGCGCGCACGATCGTCGTCATGGTGTCGCCCTCCACCTGCACCGTGTCGTTGTCGAAGAAGCGCCGGAAGAAGTGCACCATGAGTCGCTTAAGCGTCCCTCCGCCGTCACGCATGGTGCACCTGCATGACCTGCACCAGCTCCTGTGCGAGCTGCTCTGTGTCTGTGTGCCGCACCAGCTGCGAGAACACCGCCTCCAGATTTGGCAGAGCCATCAGCTGCGTCAGCTCCTGCGGTTTGGCGTCGGCAACCACTCTGCCTTTGGACAAGATGATGACCCGCTGGCACACCCGTTCCACAACTTCCAGCACATGCGAGATGTACAGGATTGCCTTGCCTTCTCTTGCTAGCAGGACCAATAGATCTTCGAAGAGACGAGCCGAAACCGCATCCAGCCCGGACAGCGGCTCGTCAAAGACAATCAGCTTCGGATCGTGCAGCAGAGCAGCCGCAATTAGGACTCGCTGTTTCATTCCCTCGAGTACTCCGTCATCGGGGAGTATTGCGCGGCCTCCAGCGACAGAAGGTACAGCAATCCCCGCGCCTTGCGCTCGATCAATCCTTCCGCCAACCCGCGCAGCCTGCCGACCAGCTGCAGATACTCCATACCGGAGAGATGGGTGTAGACCTGCGCCTCCTCCGGCACATACCCCAGCTGTGCCCGGTAACGTGCGAGATCCTGGTGAATGTCCTGTCCGGCGAAGAGGACCTTGCCGCGAGTTGGCCGAATCATCCCGATGACCATCTTCACCGTGGTCGATTTCCCGGAACCATTCGGCCCGAGGTAGCCGAGCACTTCGCCTGGCCTGAGGGTGAAGCTGACACCCTCGACAGCAGGTATGCCGCGATAGACCTTTGCTACGGATTGCAGTTCCAACATTGCATTCACCCCCTATGTAGTGAACTAGTATGTGCTAGCATACTACATAGCAATGGCTGCTCTCCGTCTTTCCCATAGCGCTGCTCTCATCCTCAGGGCGCTCCATCTCGGCTACCGCTTCGGACTCGAAGTGATGGAGGTCACTGGCCTGCCTAGTGGCACCGTTTACCCGGCACTACGCCGCCTCGAGCGCGATTCTCTCGTCGCTTCGAAGTGGGAGTCTGACGCCGAAGCCGCCGGTAAGCAGCGCCCCGCCCGCCGCTACTATGAGGTGACCGACGCAGGACGGCTCGCGGCCAAGACCGCTATGGAGCGTTACCCGCTCCTCGCACATCTGTCTCCGGAGCGGCCCGCATGAACCTCACGGAAGGTCAGCAGACTAGACTCCTCATGCACGTAGCACGCATTGTGCCCGCTACAGACCGAGCCGAGTGGTCCCGCTTTTGGTACGCCGAGCTTTGGTGCCAACGGTATGCCGACCCGGTTCGGACCACCACCGATCTCCATGCCGGGCTCATTTGGGATGCGCTCTGGCTTCGCATGGAGCGTTGTCGCTGCAGCCTTCGTGGAACCGCCATGCTGTGTCTTGCCACGATTGCGATCGCCTGCATCCTGGCTCTCCTGCTCGCCACTTGCAGCGTCGGCAGTTGGGGAAGGTTCACCAGCCGCCTTGCCGAGGATTATGGCCGCTTTCTTCTGGCCAGTCCGCTCATTCTGCTCGTGACCTTTCTCACTGCTTCACGCCGCGCCGTCCACGCCAGCACCACGGTTAGACACGTTGTCTCGCGGTGTGGCTGGCTTCTTCGTGCCGGCTTCTTCATGGCGAAAAGCACTTTAATTTTCAGCCTCGCGTACCTGCTTGGCGTCGGACTGTGCGCGCCCTTCACGGGCGCATTCCCAAACACGGTCGCATTTCTACAGATCCCGCTGTACGTTGTGCTCTCTGTCCTTGCCCTTCGCTGGTCGTTTGAAGATCAGGAGCGACGCTGCAAGCACTGTCTTCGCCTTCTTAGGGCTCCGGCGCGTGTGGGACGGCCATCTCACAACCTGCTCGAATGGAGTGGCACGGCTCTGGTCTGTGTCCGTGGCCATGGCGTTCTGAGCATTCCTGAGCTTGAAACCAGTTGGCACCAAAGCAACGAGTGGACTCAGGCCATCGTCGAACCTTTCGCTTCCAGCAACGAACATCTGGCGTGATCCCGCAGCTATACCGAAGGTATTGTGGAAGGTATCTCTGGCTTCTAAAAAGGAGCGTAACAATGAACAAGCGAAGACGGTACCTCATGGATCAGCAGCTTCTACGTCGCATTTGAGCCAATATGCGCTGCGGCATCTTCCTTTTTGCGTCTGCATTGCTTTCGCAGCCTTGCGGAGCTCAAACCGGTGATGCCACCGCGATCAGTGAAGAACAGCAGTTCACCTTGGCGGCGCTAGCGATAGCTCAAGCGAAGTCCTACTCTTCGACCTCGCCTGAAGCCATGTACCAACCGCACACGAGATAGAGAGGAATGTTATGAACCCCATTGCCGGCCTGCACCACGTGACCGCTATCGCTTCCAACCCGCAGCGTAATCTCGATTTCTACACAGAAGTGCTAGGACTTCGGTTCGTTAAGAAGACGGTCAACTTCGACGATCCGGGAACCTACCACTTCTACTTTGGCGACGACACCGGAGCGCCAGGTACGATCCTCACCTTCTTTCCCTGGCCACATGCCAAGAGGGGGACGATTGGTGTCGGTGAGGTTCTGGCGACAGCATTTTCCATTCCCACCGCTTCTTTTGCTTACTGGACCGAGCGGCTCCGCTCGCTCAGCATCACCTTCCACGAGAGCGCGCGTTTCGGTGCTCAGGTGATCGGCTTGGCCGACCCGGACGGCATGCGCCTTGAGTTGATCGAGCAGGCAGAGACACACGCCGGCAAAGCTCCGCGCTATTCCGATGTGCCGTCAGCCTCGGCAATCCAGGGTTTTTATGGAGTTACGTTGCTAGAGCGGCGCGTGGAACCAACAGCCTCCCTGCTTGAAGTGATGAAGCTGAAGGAGTTGGCACGCGACGGGGCTTACGTCCGCTTTGCTCCGGCTGGCGATGCTCTGGGACGCTACGTGGATGTGCTGGTGGATGCGGAAGCGCAGCCCGGCAGACAGGGCGCGGGCAGCGTGCACCACATCGCATTCCGGAACGCGGATGACTCGGATCAGCGTGCCTGGCACGATACGCTCGCGCCGATGGTTGACGTGACTCCGGTGCAGGAACGCACCTATTTCCGTTCAATTTACTTCCACGAACCCGGCGGCGTGCTGTTTGAGATGGCAACCGATACTCCCGGCTTCCTGATTGACGAACCGGTGGAAAGCCTCGGCGAAGCGCTTCGAATTCCTTCCTGGTACGAGCCGCAACGGCCCATGATCGAAGCCCGGCTGCTCCCGCTCACACTGCATAAGTTCTCGGCCAAGTTGCAAGAGGTTCGGCAGTGACCAACGACCCGCATGGCGCACAACCCATCGTGAGCGCCGGAACACCTCTGGCCAATGCAGCAGGAGCGATCATCCTGCTGCATGGCCGCGGTGGTTCGGCGCACGACATCCTTGGCCTGGGCGCGTCGCTTGCGCCGAATGGCATTGCCCTTCTGGCACCCGAGGCGGCTAGACACACCTGGTATCCAAATTCCTTCCTTGCTCCCCGCGCACAGAACGAACCGTATCTCACATCAGCATTACAAAGGGTTGCGACTGTTGTGCAGGCTGTGATTGGTGCCGGCTTTGAATCCAGCCAGATCACCCTCTGCGGCTTCTCGCAAGGCGCATGTCTTGCCACTGAGTTCGTGGGCAGAAATCCAAGACGCTACGCGGGCCTGCTTGCCTTTACCGGGGGCCTCATCGGGCCACTTGACGAACTGCTCAACCTCGCCGGCGATCTGCAAGGTACGCCCGTTCTGCTGAGTTCCGGCGATCCAGACCCGCATGTTCCATGGTCACGTGTACAACAATCGGCAGAGCTGCTCACAAGCATCGGTGCAACGGTTACCACTCGTCGTTATGCTGGCCGTCCCCACACCGTCCTGCAGCAGGAAATCCAAGACGGACAGCTGCTTCTGCAGCATACGTTTGCGTCGCCTTCTGTTACCTGATTCCGATCCTTCTTCTGAGAACAACGGCACCTGTACCCCCCGCAGCGCACCGAAGAACAGGCAACAGCAACAGCCTGCTTAGGAGCTCTGCTCCTGGCGCGCGCAAAGGCACCTTTATCTTCAGCGCTGCGCTTGCGCAGACCGCCTGCGGCGCCTCCGCTTCGCTCCGGGAGGGAACCCGGCTATTGCACTTGCCGCCCCGCTGGCGTGGGCCAGGGGCAAGGCGTGTCTGTGAGAACAACCACAGCCAAATCATTCCAAAGCCGAGGCCGGGACCATGAACATGACCGCGACCTAACTTTGCCGAAGACAACAAACTTTGCTGCGTTGCGGCAGGGATGACAGCGCACCTGAGACGTGTCACTCTCAGATGCGCTCTCAGCTGACTGGCCGTGCGTTCAGGGCACGGTTGGAGCGGTGGCGGCGGATGGAAGCACCTGGACGTTGATTGGGCCACCTTCCGCCCGGGTCCAGTTATTGTCACCTTCGTAGAGCGCCGTGATCATGTGGCTTCCCACACCGAGGACAGGAGCGATGGTCACCAGGAGCGAGTCTCCGTTGCCGGTGTTGAGCGTCTGCGGTTGGCCGAGCGGCCGGGCTGCGGCTCCGTTCCAACTGTCGTAGAGCTGCACAAGGCCCGTTGGAAGGGAGACTACGGCCGGCGACAAAGACGTCGACAGCAGTGCAGAGAGACTGACCTCCACGCCCTGGCGGACGACAGACTTGCGCGCCTGGAGCGCCAGGGCTGGCGTGGCTTTTGCGACCTGCACGGTGAGCAGCGGACTATTGCTTCCCGCGAAGTTGGGATCTCCATCGTAGGTGGCGTAGAAGGTTTGCGGGCCGGCGGTTGACCAGGGGATGAAGGTTGAGACATGGCCGCCAATCAGATTGAAGGGTGTCGTTGCGGAGCCGTTGATCATGTGAAGGGTGACGGTGCCGGTGGGAAAGGAGGCGCTCTTCTTTACAGGGGAGACAGCCACGTTCACTTGCGTGCTCGCTCCCAGACTCGAGGTCAAGGAGCTCAACGTCACCGCGATCGTGGTTGAGGCGGCTCCTGTGATTTCCGTGGTGAAGTGTTGGTAGCTCTCGAGGACGCCCTGCTGATAGTTGGCATCGCCAGCGTAGGCTGGAACGACGTTGTAGGATCCAGGTTGCGCACGGAAGGGGATGATTGCCGCGCCATTCGGGCCAACGGATCCAACGGCTAGCACAGCGCCGGTATCGTCGCGGGTGAGGGTGACGCGGCCGGTCGGCAGCGCGATGGGATCATAGGCGAAGTCCACGGAGGCGATGACGGTCGAGCCTGCCGGGGCCGTGCCTGCGCTGAGACCGGCGGCGATGTTGACCAGACCCTGATCCACGATGAAGGGAAAGTTGCTGGTGCTTGGGGTAAAGCTGCTATCGCCGGTGTAACGAGCTGTGAGGTTGTGCTGACCGCGAGCCAGGTCACATGGCGTGTTGGGCCCGCAGGGAACATAGATCGCTCCGGTGTTATCAAGGGGGTAGGTGCCGAGGTGCTTCGCTCCTTCAAGCAACTCTATGTTGCCGGTGGCCGTGCCGGCACCGGAGGCGCTTGTCACCTGAACCTGAACGTAGAAAAGGTTGCCGAGTGCTGTTTCATCACCGGGCAGGTAGGGTCGCCGGCCAAGGATGATGAAGCGAGCAGGAATGAAGGTGCCGACGGTGAGCGAGTCTGCCTCGGGAGCGACCGTCAAAGTGACAGGTGCGGATGTGCTGGCGTCGAAGTGGGCGTCGCCACCATAGGAGGCGAGCAGCTTGTATGTGCCGCCAGGAAGACTGTTGATTGACTGCTGGAAGGAGCCGGAGACAAGAGAGCCTGCAAAGACTGGGCCTGTTGGCGCGGAGCCCCGTTCGACCAGCAGCGCGATCTCTCCCGTAGGCGATCCCGCGCCGGCGGCCGGCGTGACGTGCGAGGCCACTGTGACCGCTGCGCCATGCACGAAGTGTGTCCGGGAGACGGACAATGTGGTGCTGGTCTCGGACGAGGGCAGCGAGCTCCAGGCCTTTACAAGGTTCGCCGCGTTGACAGACCCCAGGCCTGAGGCCAGGTCATAGCCGGGGGTTGCGCTGTAGCCGCTCAGCAGACCGAAGAGCGTGCTTCCGGCAGCAGGAACGGTACAGTCCTGGTTTCCGAAGACGCAGCTGAGCGTGTTGGCGCCACCGGTAACGTCGTGGAACACGCACTCGTCGGGTCGTGATGGATCGGTGAGTGTGCTTGCATTGCAGGCTCCGCTGGTTCCCTGCTTCTGCGCGAGGTCATACAGCTTGTAGTCAGCCTGGCCCTGGAAGGTTCCGTTTTTCTCTTCGACCAGCGCCATGATGCCAGCCATGGAGGGCGACGCGGCCGAGGTTCCGCCGACGACGGCGGCTTGTTCGAGCGTGAACGATCCGTCGGGGTTGGTGGTCCACTGGCAGGAGCCGTTGAAACAGATCAGATAGCCATCGTGTGCGCCCGCGGCGGCCAAGGACACGTCCGGAAGATCGCGGACGCCGTCTTGTGGGACGCCACGGCCTACCTGCCAAGCGGGCTTGGGATATCCACTCTGACATGCATAGAGGCCAATGCGAATGCCTGGCGTGCTGCCATCCGGATGCACGGAGCAGCTGCTTGCACCGCCGCCGCCGGCGTAGGTTCCTTCGCTGGTAGGACTGAAATAGCAGTTATCGAGCGAGATTGGAAGGCTGGGATTGCAGCTCTCGTTCCACACCGTCTCGGGAATGTAGCCCTTGGCTGTCGATTGATCACGAGCTGGCGCGACGGCCCAATACGTGTTCAGGTTGGTGTCGGCAAACTCCGTTCCGCCGACGGCGACGTTGTAGGGTGTGGAGGCGAGTGCATTAACGCCGAGCGGATAGGGGGTTGCAAGGTATGCGGAGGGCACGTCGCAGGAGCTCGATCCGGAATCGCCCGACGAGACCAGGACGGTGATGCCTTCGGCGGAGGCCTGCTGCCAGAGATCGTGGTAGAAGTCGATCTCGTTCTGGCTGAGGCCCTGTTCGCAGGTGCCAAAGCTGACGGACATGATCGGCGCCGTCACATGGTCGACGATGTAAGCGGATGCGATGTCCACGCCGTCGGTGTCGTCGGTGCTGGAGGCGATGACGTAGTGGATGGTTGCCTTGGGTGCCACGGCACCGGACCACTCCGTGTCCAGAATGGCTTCTTCCTCGTCTCCGGGAACCAGACCTGGGTTGCCGTTGACATAGATTTTGCGCGGGTCATTGAAGGGCAGGCGGAACAGGGTGCGGAAAGCCTCCACATCGGAGAGGCTGATGTCTGAGCGACCAACGATGGCGATTGAGACGCCGGCACCATCCGTACCCGCGGTCAGCAGCGACGCTGTGTTGTAGATCCTGGAGAAGTCGCCGGGTGCGAGGAAGGTTTCCTCCGGTGCGCCAGGAGAGGTGAAGTTTGGGTGAGCCGTGAGGGCTGCATCCTGCGGATCTGTTGCTGGAGCTGCGCCCGCAGGCTGCTTCGCGGTCATGGAAGGGATGCGAGAGAGCTTGCCGTCCGCGGTGCGCGCCACCTTTGCTACAGGCGTGTGCTGCGGCGCCTTTTCGAAGCTGTTCAGGCTCACCAGGCCGGAGACCACGGGCGCGAACGCCGCGGGGATCGATACTTCTTTTGCGTTGGCGAAGTGGGTCGCGTTCGCCTTCCGGTAGCTGTGGATCTCGGTCTGGAAGGTCTGCTCAACCTGGGCGGCGGTACCTGAGAAGCGGATCCATCGTTTGCCCGCCGAGACCTCCTCGATGGTGAAGCCGCTCGCGGCAAGCCACGCGGTGATCTTCTGCAGATCAGCGTCGCTTACGCTGAAGCGATCGGCGAAGTCTTTGGCCGTCAACCAGTGCTGGTAGTTCAGCGAGTTCCGATCCTGAACATCGGCGAGAAAGGATTGAAGGGAGGCGGCCTGGTCGGCGCCGGGCGAAAGCCGGAGAAGGATGTCCTTCATTGCGCGGGAAGGAGAGACGCGGCCAAGATCCTCGGCGCCGCTAATCTGCGGCGGTACACTGCCGTGAGCGGAGACTCGCGCATTGAGGTCGAGCGGCTGGCTAATGCGCGAGGCGGTCTGAGCCTGCGTGGCAACACCCACCAGGCAAACCGCGAGAGCGAGGATACGCAGGCGCAAAACCAGTACGTTACGAAACTTCATTGTGTCTCCTGAGAACACGACGCGGAGTACGCGATCGACAGACGCGGGGAATGAAAGGCATGGCGGATAGCACTGATCTTGGGTGCTAGTCATCCATCGCTAAGCAAAACGACTGTGTTGGCGGTTTCGGCAACCAACACAGCCACTTTCGTTGAAAGAGAGGTTTGTGAGAAGTGTATCGACACAGGCGTGGGATGGACAGCAGAAAGTTGGCTCATCGGAGGGCTAGACATCCAGCACTCTGAAACGCCAGGTTGCACCACGCTGAGTGGCTAGCACAGAGGCCAACAAACCTTTACCAAGGATTGCACTTGCAACCTGCGAATTTCCGGCCTGCAGGCGTAGAGAAGCCCCTGTACCTGACGCTCACAGGTAGATGACGCCAATCAACTGCTTGTCTGCCGGGGGAAAGCCTCCCTCTGTCTTCAGAGCTGCGCCGGCGAAGAGCCCGGCTCTACCCGCAGCTTCCAGGCCGCATTTTTCGCGCCTGCGGTCAGGATGCGAATACTGCCCCGCCCCAGCGTGGTATTGGCTGGTGCAATGTCTTCCGGGTTCGCTCCCGGCGCTCCCGGTCCAGCTCGCCCAGAGGGCGCTTGCGCACCGCTCCCGGCACCAGTCCGAGATCATCACGCCGCTCTTGGAACGTTGAAAGCCATCCCGCCACAGCCGTTTTCGTGCGGGTGCTTTCGTCATGCCGTACTTGTGCATGACGGCTATAGAGACTGCTAAAACCTGGCTGGAGTGCGTCCACGCGATACGTCTGTCCAGAAGACGCGTCAGCAGATCTCCTCGAGTGATTTGCGTTCGGCGGCAACCCCCCAGATTGCCTGAGCGACGCCTGCACAGATCATGATCACGGCGCTCGCCATAAAGCCGTAAAAGATGGGTGTACGAGCGTTGCGGTTGAGCAGGGAGCCAAAGATCAGCGGGCCCAGCACTCCGCCCAGTAGCGTCCCGATCGCGTAAAAAATCGCAATCGCGGAGGCACGGATCTGCTGCGGGAACAGCTCGCTGGTGGTGAGATATGCGGAGCCTGCAGCCGAGGCAGCGAAGAAGAACGATACCGCCCACCAAGCGACCTGTGAGACGGCCGAAAGGTGGCCGTGCAGGAAGAGGAGGCTGGACGTGCCGAAGACTACCCCGGTGATGCAGAAGTTGAGCGCAATCATAGTACGGCGGCCGACGGAGTCGAAGAGGCGGCTAAGCAGGACGGGGCCGATGAAGTTCGTAAACGCGATGGGCAGGAAGAGCACTCCAGCATGGGCGGCGGAGATGCCGTAAAAGCGCAGCAGGATCAGCGTGCTCGAAAAGAAGACGGAGTTATAAAAGAAAGACTGTGCCATCGTAAGGGCGAGGCAGAGCAGCGCGCGGCCACGGTGGCGCGGACCCAAAAGCTGCGCGACGCGGGTAAAGAGGTTTCCGGTGCTGCGATGGACCTCGATGGTTCGTTTAACGGGCGGCTGTGGCCCGTGCTGTTTGGCGACGGCGCCTTCAATCTCCCCTACGATCGTCTCGGCTTCCTCGACGCGTCCGTGGGTCAACAGCCAACGCGGACTCTCCGGGATGTGTCGACGCAGGAACAAGATGCCGATCGCGATGGGCAAGCCGGACAGCATGGCGGCGCGCCAGCCAAGGCGCAAGCCGAAACCATGATCGGACAAGAAGCCGACTGCCACGAGGGAACCAAGGATGACTCCGATCCAGAAGCTGGAGCCAATGATGAGGTTCGCGGCGCCGCGTACACGTGCGGGGATCAGCTCGTCAATGGCAGAGGTAATAGCCGTGTATTCGCCCCCGATCCCCGCGCCGGTGATCGTCCGGCAGAGAGCGAAGGTGGCCAGGTTCCAGGAAAACGCGGTGAGCGCCGTGGAACAGGCGTAAACCGCAAGCGTCCAGAAGAAAATGCTTTTGCGGCCGAAGCGGTCAGCCAGAAAGCCGAAGACGAGCGCACCAATAACGGTGCCGGCGAGATAGCCGCTTGATGCGAAGCCGAGCTGGCGGTCAGTAAGGTTAAGCGTTGTGGCGGACTTGAGCGCGCCGGAGATCGAACCGCCGACGCCGCCTTCCAGACCGTCCAGCAGGAACGTGATGCCAAGCGCGAGCGCCCTACGCATGTGCCAGCGGCTCCAAGGCAAGCGGTCCAGGCGCAGGGGGAGGTTGGTTTGGAACGCCTCTTCGGTGCTCGGCATGCGTCGACTCCTGAGTTGCAGATGCTGGCGGTTCGAGACAGACAACTACGGCTGTTACAGCAGACTCGTATAGGTGACAACAAAACAGAAGCGGGTGCCGTTACCGGATGAGTTGAGCCAAAGCGTGCAGGTCCCGTTCGGCGTGCGATTGGCGAGTGTATAGGTCGGCTTCGGCGTAGCGGCGGGCGACAGACTGGTTCATGGCCAGCGGCTGCGGGCCATAGGCCCGAGCAAAGCGACGGAGGACGTCGGTGGCGAGCTGCTCGGCCGTGTGGCGCAGGGCGAGCGCGCGAATCTGTGCGGCAGGGATGTCGGTCGGTGCTGCATCCATCTCATGCGCCGCCTGCGTCAGGAGCGATCGTAAGGCCCAGACGTTTGCATGCATGGCTCCAAGGTGGGCCAGCGTGTGAGGATCGTCGCGCTTGTTTGCCATGGCGGCGTCGAGGAGACCAGCGACGCCGCCCGCCCAGCACGCGGCGGGCCCGCAAGCGCCATGCCAGAAGCCGGGACGTGAGAGGTACCAACCGGGCTTACTGATAACGGAGGCGGCAGGGAGCACGGCTGAGTTCAGGGTCAGGCCACCGGTTTGCGTGTCGCGAAAGGCGTCGACCTGCCAGGTCGTCAGGTCGGCTTCGCAGTGTTCCCAGTTGGCGCGCAGGTCAAGGTCGAGCAAGAGCGGGTCCGCCCCGCCGGTGGTCATGAGTGCGCGGTCGACCAGGCCGATGCCGCTGCAGAACGCCTTTTGTCCGGAGATCGTGTAGCCGTTGGTTTCGGGGCTAAGCTGGAGCGCATGGCCGGGGATTTCCGACGCCCAGACAGCGTAAAGCGCATTCGGCGCAGGTTTGCGGCCGGCCTCAGCAAGGATTGCCACTGCATCCCAATGCGCTTCGGCGAGCTTGGCCAGCGTAAGATCTTCACGAGCGACCTCAAACAGTCGCAGATGACGCGCGGCGGTCTGGCCGGCAGCAGGCAGCGGCAGGGTTTCGCGGACGATTTGCTGCAGGCGTTCGGCGAGGACGCTCAAGCGGGACCTCCGTTGTGCGCGGCCAGTGCGACGGCAAAGCCGTCCGGGGCACGTCCGACACGGCGTCCGCTGGTCAAGACCGACAGCCGTGTGTCCGCGGTTGCGCGGTGCCGGCCTGCTTTCAGCCGATTCCACAGGTCGTGGTCTTCCGCGATGCGCAACGAGCCCCAGCCACCCGCGGCAACATAAGCGTCCGCACGCACGCCCAGGTTGGCCCCGTGGACGTGGGGGTGGGTGCCGTCCGGGTGAAGGAGGTAGGACAGGCGGAAGCGCGTGGGAACTTCGGCGTCGTGTTCGGCAAAAGAGTCCACATCGATGATGCCGGCCACAGCGACGTACCCCTCCACGGCGAGTGCGAGCTGGTCCACGAGCCACGTTTCAGGGACCTCGCAGTCCGCGTCCGTGTTGGCCAGCCAGCAGCGCTCTGCCGGGGCTGCGGCGCGGCTGAGGGCTGCTTCGGCAGCCAGCGCGCGCGCGGCTCCCACGCAGGCTGCGTCCGTTTCGATAACCAAGCCGGCTTGCCGGGTCATTGCGGAGGCGATGCGATAGGTGTCGTCAACTGAGCTGTCCGCGACGACAACCAGGTCGAAGCTGACGTTTGAGGGAAGACGACGTTGCGCCGCAAGAACGGAGCGCAGGCAGCGTGCGAGCAAAAGCTCTTCGTTGCGTGCGGGGATCAAAACGGCAATGTGCCAGGCTGCATTGCTGAGCGGGTTCATCGGCGCACCAGGCGATCCAGGCGAAAGGTGGGGTGACGCTCGGAGTGATCGAGGGCTAACGACGGCAGGGCGAGCAGCGCCGCATGAACCTCATCGCCAGAGAGCGTGTGATCCTTCGAGTAGCCGAGCCAGTGGGCAGCGAGGACGGTCGTGCCGGGTCGGAGCGGCTCGATCATTGATTTGGCGAGTGCCATCCATTCGGCAAGCGGAAAGTAGTAGCCGATCTCGCTCAGAACCAGGAGGTCAGTCGTTGCGCTGGGCAGGACATCCGGCATGGAGGCGCACTCCACCGTGACGTGCGGCAGGCAAGCACAGCGCTCACGTGCCCGTGCGGCGGCGGTTGCAGAGAAATCGAGAGCATGGACGTGGTCGCATAGCAAGGCTAGCCGCTCCGTCAGCACGCCGACAGAACAGCCGGGCTCGAACGCGCTGACATAGCGTTGATGCGCAAGCGCGCCAATGATGCAGTCATAGCGGAAGAGCTCTGAAGGCTTGGACGAAAAGCTCCAAGGATCGGCCTCTTTCTGGTACTTTGCTTCAAAAAAGGCCGGAGACGAGGTAAAGCTGGGAACGCTGCTGACGGGGATGTAAATCTCAAAGGCGCGTTCCGCCGGCTGAAGGAGACGAGCGGACAGGATTGGCTCGCCGTCTTCGTGGGACATCTGGGAAGTGTGCGCGGCAAGCGCGTACAGCTTCGTCGCGCGCTCGGCTTCGGTCAGCGGAAGCGCGGTCAGAGGTAAGCCGGCCAGCGTTTCAGGCGTCCCACGATGCCATGTCCAGAAGAGATAGTAGAAGAGTGGAACATTCGCCTGGGCAGCAATCCGCAGGGCGGCGCGTCCGGCAGCTTCGTGGTCGGGGTGAAAGTCATGCGGCCATGGCGCGATGATCTGCGTGCAGCCCTGTGCGACCAGGCGGAGCGCCGCGACGAGCTCCTCCTCGTGCTCAGAGACGAAGCGATCCGGAATGCCAAGCCGCTCGATCATGGTCTCGTCAACACCAAGCCTTGTGAGCGCTTCGGTCTGCTCCGGCACGCGCAGGCGGTTGAGGTCGGGGGTGTCGGCGTAGGCGCCTTCGCCGTCCGTGATCGCCAACACCATGACCGGGACTCCGTGCGCTCGCAGACGAGCGATTAGACCGCCGGCACCTAGCGTCTCATCATCCGGATGGGGTGCGAGGACAATCGTCGGCACTAGCGGCGGTGGCCAGTGCGGGACGTCGCTAAGGCAAGAGAGCCAGTCGTCTTCGGCGGTGATCGGGATGATGGTAGGCATACGTCAGTACTGGCGGGCGCTTCAGACGCGGGTTTCCTGCCACTTCCCTCTCAAAAAGAATGTACTGCTGAGTACCAGGGCAAGCGCCTGGGCGACAAGTATTGAGACGAAGACGCCGTTCAGCTTCAGTGGCGTGTGCGTGGAAAGAAACCAGGCCAGAGGAATCTCGATGACCCAGAAGCCAACGAGGTTGAGATACGTGGGCGTGACCGTGTCTCCCGCGCCGTTGAATGCTTGCAGGAAGACGGCTGCGAAAGCGAAGAAGAAGTTGCCATAACAGAAGACGCGCAAAGCCACCACTCCGGTTGGAATCACGGAGGGATCATGCGTAAAGAGGCCCACAAGCCTGGGAGCGAGCAGGATAAACAGCAGGCTCAGGCTTCCGAGAAAGCCGAAGCTGAGTACGCCGGTGCGCCAGACAGAGCTTCTTGCCCGTTCCGGCGCCTTGGCCCCGAGGCTCTGTCCAACCAGAGTCGCGGCCGCATTGTTAAGGCCGAAGGTAGGGAGAAGGATAAAACCCGACAGCCGAAATGCGATGGTGTATGCCGCAATAGCGACCGCTCCGAACAGACTGACAATACGAACAAGGGCAAGCCAACGGCCCTGCTCAAGAACGAATTGGAGGGCGCCGGCACCGGAGATTCTAAGATAGGAAAGCATCTCCTGGAGGTTGAGCCGCAGGTGCTTCGCTTGAATGTGGAGCCGCTCGTTGCCGCGGCCCAGCCGGTAGAACTGGTATAGCACAGCGCATCCTCGACCGATCAGCGTTGCCACGGCAGGGCCGGTGACGCCGAGCTTTGGGAATGGACCGACGCCGAAGACCAGCAGAGGATCCAGTACGAGATTGATAATGTTGGCGACCCAAAGCAGGCGCATGGCGATCGCGGCGTCGCCGGCCCCGCGGAATAGGGCGTTGGAGAGCGAGATCATGATGATGACGCCGCATGTGCCGAGTGCAATGTGCGCGTAGTTGGTGCCGATGGCGAGCACAGGCGAAGTGGCACCCATCAGGGTCAGCAGCTTGGGCGCGAGAAAGAAGAGCGGAACTCCAAGCGCGATGCTGACCATCAACCCCGCACCGAGCGCCTGTACGGCATCAGTTGCGGCCTTGTCATCGTCATCTTCGCCTATGCGCCGTGCGACCATGGCAGTCGCCGCCGTGCTTAGTCCGGAACTGATGGCGAACACTACCGTCAGTAATGACTCCGTCAGACCCACGGCCGCGATCGCGTCCGGCCCGAGCTTACTGACCCAGAAGAGGTCGGCAATGCCGAATACCGATTCGAGCGCCATCTCGAGCATCATGGGGATGGCCAACAGCGCGATCGCCTGGTTGAGGCTATACACCGCGTAATCAATCTTTGCGCCAGCGAGGGACTTCTTGAATAGATCCCACATGGTAAAGCGCTGCTCTTTGACGGTAGTTGTCTCCTCCATGGCCCCAGATTCCATTACCTCTTTAGTGGATAGGCATCTAGGTGGGGTTGTGTTCACAAAGTCTAGAGGATCAGCCGGTCAAACATTTGGCGGTTAACTTGGAGGTGGAGTAACGCGTTCGATCCGTGCGGCTCCTGTCTGATGATGCGTTCTAGACGCCGCGAGCTTGTTCGGGACAAGATCTACCTCTTGCCGACGAAGCAGCTGTCATTGTTGCTGGCGATGGAGCGACTTAGCAGGACGTATCGCAGCCGACTAGCTTGACCGCCCTCCTCGCGCCGGCGCAACGTTGTCGTCTTTCTCACCTCTGACAAGATCCAGGGCCTCGCCGGCCTTTCCTGTCGGTGTTCCCGCTGCTGAAAGCCATTGGCCTTCGTGCGGATAGGTTACATAGCTACACATTTTGCCCGCCTTCTCTAATGCCGCGGGTCTTCTTCCCGTGCATGATTAGCAGAGGCGTGTGAATGCGTAAGACGTCGGGCAGGATATGTGCTTTGCGATAGATTGCCAGCTTCTCCTCCGGTGTGCCGCCATCTTTGTCTCCCAACGGAGGGCTGAGTTGCGATTGGTGTACTGAAGAAAGAGGCGCGATCCACGACACCAAACATCTCAATCTCCGCGGCGAAGGTAGCTGGCAGCTTGGTCACAGCATTGGCCACCGACGGTCCAGCCTCCAGCGGTCGCATTGAGCAGCTTATTGTGCAGGCGAGGTTGCAGGTACAGCAGGTCTGCCTCGAGGTTAGTCGCGTGTCGAAGTCCGTCGGTCCGTAGGAGCCGGCACCAGTGGAGCCGCTGCTGAACTGGACAGGGTTGAAGATGGTGCCGAACCGCGATGCCTTGCTCCAGGTGTAGCTCACCTGTCTTTGCAGGTTATGCACGAAGGCATGCTGCTCTATGACCGTGAGCCCGTTACAGTTGGAGTAGCCTGCGTCTGAGATTTGCGTCGCCGTGGAAAAGCGCGGATCCGGTGTGCTTGGCGGCAGCCCGGTAAAGCCGTTTGGATACAGTGTCGGATTTGAGACATAGGCATTGGCGGCTGCGTTCGTTAGTGGTCGTCATAGCCATGATTGCCTCTGTACGAGAAGGTGATAAAGTCGTGCCCCGTCAACGGCTGCTCTACTTCCCCACTCCACTCCAGAACCTTAATGATGCGGAAGGTGTCCGGGTTGACGTAGAGCGTCGGTGTTGCGAAGGTTGTTCCACTAGGCACGGCGGCACGAATCTGCGTCAGCGTTCCACCCTGTGCGAAGCCGGTCTGGAAGGCCTGGTTCGAGGCGATCGCGGCAGCCTGCGCACTGTCCGCGGCACTCGCAAGGCCTACCGTTCCTGTACTCGCGATAAGCGAAAACTTGTTGGGGACGTTGCCAAATACGTTCGCTGTGTTGCTTCCGGCGATGGTGTTCGCAAACAAGCCCACACCTCCGCGGGTAACTGTTCGCCTTCGCGCAGCGGCGAGTAGGCAAAGCAAATCGTAGCTCCGTGCGATTCCTTCGAAACGCTTAAAGTTCTCGGCAAGCCAGTCTGGAGTGTCTGGTTGTAGGAGACAGAGAGGCCGGCCTGATATCCCGAGGCGAGAACGCTGTGTTTGCTCGGGAGTAGCAGTCTTCTTTGCAGGAAGAGTTGCCTTGCAGCTCAAAACGAACGCCGTAGGTTACATTCAGGTTCTTGCGCAGCTTCCACTCATTCTGTGCATAAAGGCGTCGATCGTTCGCTTTCCAAGACGCACCTCGCTTTCAGCAAGGAAGGTCGCGATTGCATGATGGAGGTCGGCGGGCTGGACTTCGTCGTCTCCCTAGTCATCTGACCCGGTTTGATGGCAATTTAGGTTTCCTCGGGTAGGACCATGCCGAGCGACCCACCGTGGAGATGGTGGTCGCGCCTCTACTTGTCCGCCAAGGCCTCCTGAGCATCGTTTCCTACCGGCTCATACACGCGACGGCCCTGCGTGCGGTACTGGAGATAGTAATGGGCTTCAGGGTGGTGAACGGCTTAGCCGCCTATAATGCCGGTGAGAGGCTTGAGGCGACCATCACGATGAAATACAACGGGTACGTAACGGTGCTTGCCGCTGGCGGGTCTTACGCGCAGTATAAGGATTGCGGTGTTAGCTCTGGACATGAGACCTCGCCTCTTCCGGGTTAGTACTTGCCCGATGGAGAAATCCCTGAACTTGGGTGGCGCGCGGATGACAAATCTCTTACACCGACAGTAAGTAAGCTTTTAGAATGAGTAGATGGAGAAGTGTCCCTACTTCACCACCATCATGTCTGGCCTTTGTGGCCAGCTTTCACCCAAACAGCTTATGCAGGTTTCTGGTTGGCGCGATGCTACTTCCTGGCAGCGATCTCGAGTACGACGCTGCTGCTTTAGGCTAGCTCATGACCCAGTTGGTTGGTGTGTAGGGATTACTGGCGAACTATCGCTTCCACATCAGGCGCCGAGGTCAGCTAGATGGTTCGGTGGAGTTTCTCGAGTAGTTCCCTGCTTGAATCTAGCACTGCAGGATGGAAGTTCATCGCGTGCTTTACCTAGCGTCTAGCTTCATGAGGTTCCTTAATGTTGATTCTGCAATCTGTCATGCTGCTCCTTGTTTTTCAACTTATTGGGGAGGCCGTGAGCAAAGTGGCGCACATTCCCGTTCCCGGGCCGGTTCTGGGAATGGTTCTGCTTGCGGCCTGGTACATTGTGCGCAAACGAGAGCCGGAGAGGCACGTCGAGGAGACTGCCAATGGGCTTTTAGGCTGGTTGGGGCTGCTTTTTGTGCCGGCGGGGGTTGGGATCGTAGCTAATCTGCAACTTCTACGAAGCGCGTGGATGGCGGTTTCTGTCTCCCTGATCGTATCCACTCTGGCGACTCTGGTCGTGACAGCGGCTGTCATGACTCGCATGAAGAGAGATAAAGCGTGAGCGTCTTCGGCCTGCCGATCCAGCTCTCGCCGGGAGTCGTTCCGCTGACTGCTCTGGTGCTTACGATGGGAGCGTATCTGCTGGGTCTGGCAATCCAGAAGAAAGTACGCCTCGCCATCGCGAATCCCGTGTTGATCGCAATCTTGATTATTGGTTTGACGCTCCGAGTTTTTCATCTGACGTACCAGAGTTATTTCTCTGGAGCGCAGTTCATCCACTTTCTTCTGGGCCCGGCAACTGTAGCTCTGGCGATTCCTTTGACTAAGTCGTTGGAGCACATGCGTCGAGGATTTGCGCCCATGGTGGTGGCGCTGCTCTCCGGATGCGTTGTCGGGATGACGAGCGGGTATGCGCTGGTACGCCTTATGGGAGGAAGCCAGGTGATCGCGCTGTCGATGATTCCGCACTCTCTCACGACCCCAATAGCCATTGGCGTGTCCGAGAATATAGGAGGCGTGCCGTCTCTTTCTGCCGTCCTCGCGATTGCCGGCGGCATCCTTGTGGCGATTGGTGTGGATGCGGTTCTTCGATTCATGAAGATTGAAGATCCGGCGGTGTGGGGATTAGCCGCGGGTGTTGCCGGCAGCGGCGTAGGGGCATCGCGGGTGATCCCGCAACACCCGCTCTCGGCCGCGTTTGCCGGGGTAGCGATAGGACTGAACGGTCTGGCTACGGCTGTGCTTGCCCCGCTCTTTACGGGGCTACTGAAACATCTTCATGCCTGAACGCCAGTAATTCTTCGGTTCCATTTGGAGATGGATTGCGTTACCAGTCGTCTGGTGCTGACGCTCCAGGAGTTTTGCAGATACCGCAGGTTCGCTGGGATACGGCGGGATTGTGCGGGCCTGGCATCAACGCTGCAGCGTCAATGTCAAGACCCGCGTGGGTGTGGAATGCAGCTGACCTAGAAGAGGATCTTCACGGCGAGCTGCGTGTTGTAGGGTTCCCCCGAGCCGATGCCGGGTGCGCCGTAGGCGACGCCGATGGTCGAGGTGCTGGTGCCGAACGAGGCACCGGAGCCGCTGTTGTTATTTGGGTTAGCCAGGTTGACCCGATTGAAGATGTTGAACATCTCTACGCGGAGCTGTGCGTGGACGCGCTCTTTGTACAGAGGAACGTTCTTGATGAGGGAGAGGTCGACGTCCTCAAAGCCGGGGCCGAAGACCTGGTTGCGTCTCAGATTGCCGTAGCTGCCGAGGGCGGGGACGGTGAAGCTGGTGGGGTTGAGGTACTGGGCATGGGAGTAGCCGACCACGGAGCGGTTGCTGTTGAGGGCCGGGCCGATGATTGAGGCACGATCCTGGTTTTCGCCGGTGCCGCTGTTGTCACCGCCGGAGAGGACGTTGATCGGTTCGCCGTCCTGGAGCTTAACGATGCTGCTGAGCTGCCAGCCATGGGTGAGAACTTCGGGACCGCGGCCGAGACCGGGAATGTCGTAGTTGAGATAGGCGGAGAAGTGGTTGCGGATGTCGGTGCCGGCGTTACCCCAGTCTCCGCGTAGATTGAAGGAGTTCTGCGGATTGGTGTTGAAGCCGCTGGCGTCGTCGAGGTTGTGGCTCCAAGCGTAGGAGAACTGGCTGGTGAGGCCGTGCCACGCACTGCTGCGCATGGAGACCTGCAGCGCGTTGTAGCTGGAGGAGGCGGCGGAGGTCATCTGGTTGATGATGCCGAAGTTGGGGTACTTGCTGAAGTAGGGGCGCGACATTTGCTGGGGGGAGAAGACGGCACCTGGCGCGATCGCGGCCTGATCGAGCTGCACCCCTGGAACTACGGCGGACTGGTTGATGTCTTCGAGGACGAGATTGTGGCGGCTGCCTATGCTGACGTAGCCGACACTGAACAGCCAGGCGTGGCCGAAGCTCTGCTCCAGGTTGATGCCGAAGTTCTGAGCGTAGGGAGTCTTGAAGTTGCGATCGACCGAGTAGACGGAGACCACGTTGCTGCCGGTGGGCTGGCCTGCGGCGGCGGTGAAGATGGGCGTGGCCTGGTTGTAGGTCCAGATGGGGGTTGGGGCGGCTGAGGAGTTGGTCTGGACGATGGCTTCATTGGGCTCGGTGCCGGCAGGATTGTTATTGACGCCGCTGGCGCCGCCATTGGGGATGCCGAGGTTGCCAAAGAAGGCCTGACCGGCGGGCTGGTCAAAGTAGAGGCCGTAGTTGCCGCGAATGACGGTGTTGACGCCGGCCTGGTAGGAGAAGCCGAAGCGGGGCGAGAGGTTGATCTTGTTGCTGTTGTAGTCGTAGTTCGGACTGCTGCCGCCGGCGCCGGTGACGACCAGACCGCCGTTGTTGGGATCGAAGATGGAGGTGTTGGCGGGGTTGGTGTAGAAGGGCTGCTGGTAGTCATAGCGCAGGCCGAGGTTGACGTTGAGCTTGGGGCTGAGCTGCCAGGAGTCCTGGACGAAGCCGGAGCCGGTGTGGGTGTAGATGAAGCGTTCCTGGGTGCCGAGAGTGATGGAGGACTGATAGGCGTAGCCCGCCAGGTAGTCGGCCAGGTTCAGGACGTTTGAATCGGTCACCGAGCTGTCGTTCTGCCAACGGCCAAGGACGCCGCCGGTGCCGTAGTTGAAGCTGCCGCGGCCGCCAAAGTTGTAGTAGAGATCGATGTACGCGCGGCGGTACTCGAGGCCCAAACGGAGCTGATGCTTGCCGACGGTCCAGGAGATGGAGTCGGAGATGTGGCCGGTGATGTCGTTGCGGCCGGAGGTGGGGGTGGGACCGATGGAGTCAAAGCCATTGATAACGATGTTGGGAGAGCCAGAGAGTGAGGAACCGGTGTTGAGGCCTGCGAGGGCGAGCGGGTTCTGGGTGTGGTTCAGGTCGGCAAAGCCCTGGGTAAAGTAGCTGACGCCAGCGGCAACCTGGTTGGTCAGGTTGGGGCGGAGGCTGTAGTTCCAGACCACATCGTAGTTCGAGATATGCGAGGGGACGACCTGGAAGTACTCCGGCAGGAAGGAGCCGCCGGGCGCCTGCGCATAACCCTGGCCTAAGTAGTAGCGGCCTGAGAGGTGACTCTTGTCGCTGAAGTTGTGATCGAGTTTGGCAACCACGTTGTGGCTGTAGCCGCTTTCCGGAGAGCTGGCGGAGTAGTTGAGCGGCGTGCCCGGGAGGTTGGCGATGAGGGCTGGCTGCCAGAGCGTGCTGAGGATCTGCTGGGAGACCTGACTGGGTGCGACGTTGTACCTCTGAAGCTCGGCGAGAGCGAGGGCCTCGTAGGCGGGTGACGGCTCGGTGGTGGTGTTGACCGCGCCGATGAGGAATTTCTGCTCCTCGTAGCAGAGGAACAGGAAGGTGTGGTCCTTCCAGATGGGGCCGCCGAGGGATCCGCCGAAGTTCTCGTTGCGTAGCGGCGAGCTACCGGTGCCGGGGGTCAGGAAGGGAGAGGCGACAGCGAGCGCTTCGTTTCGGTTGAAGTAGTACGCGGTGCCATGGATCTGGTTGGTACCGGATTTGGTGGTGATGTTGAGGTTGCCGCCGGGGCTGCGGCCGGATTCCGCGTTGCCGGTGGTCTGCAGCGAGTACTCCTCGAGGGCGTCGATGGGATAGACGACACCGGCTATACCGGAGATGCCGCCCTGGTTGACGGCGTCGATCTGAAGGTAGAGGTCGTTGTTGTCCGTGCCGTCGATGGTGTAGTTGAGCTGGTCGCCGCGCATGCCGTTGACCGAGCCAGAGTTGTTGTAGCCGGCGAAGTTCGCCGAGGTGCCGAGAAGCTGCGTAAAATCGCGGCCGTTGAGCGGCGTATTTTGAAGCGCCGTGCCGGAGAGGGTGGTGGTCTGCGCGATCGTGGTGGTATCGAGCGAAAGAGCATCAGCAGCAACTTCTACCGTGGCGGACTCCTGCGCGATCGCGAGCTTCACGGGCAACGTAAAGACCTTGCCTGCCAGCAGCTGCACGTTGCTGACTGCGGTGGTGGGAAAGCCACTTGCTTCAACCTTGATGGTGTAGGTGCCAGCCTGAAGATCATTAAAGGCAAACTCACCCGCGCCCGAGGAGATGACGGTCTGCGACGTGGAGGTTGCAGCTTCGGTGGCAGTCACTCTGGCACCGGCCACGACCGCGCCTGAGGGATCGGTGATTGCCCCATTGATGTTTCCACGGAAGGTCTGCGCGAACGTTGGCACAACGACGAGCAGTAAAAGAACAAGCAAGAGAAAGGTCCGCATGCCACCTTTGTTTCTTTGCATGAAATGTCTCCTCACAGATGCATCAAGTGGCCGGACCAGAGATCGTTGTGACAGGCGCTGGTAGGCGATGGTGGTTGTCCGGGTACAGGCAAACCTGTGGGCTGGGACGAGCCCCTTCAGGCAGGTCGATACGTCGGAGACGTATGCGTTCCTGAGACTTCAGGCACAGAACATCGCCAAAAAAGGGGCAAGAGGGCTAAGTTCCACCGGGATCGGCGGAAGAACAAAAGCGCAAGTTTTTGAAGTAGAGCGTGGATTGGCCAAATCCTAACACAGACTTCGCCATGGTCTGTCGGAGATGAGGTAGCGCAGCGCCAGACTCTAGAGAGTCGCTCAACGCTTCAACTGCGGTCGAGAAAAGAGCCCTGCGGAGGTTGCGGGCGCGACCTTGCGCCGGCGCTGGAGCGGCTAATCAAAGGTGACTTGCTGCTCAATCGCGATGCGGACCAACTGCGACCGGCTACGCACGCCGGTGTGTTCAAAGAGACGCTGCAAGGTTGCTTTGACGACGCTTTCGCTGATGTCCAGACGATGGCTGATCTCTTTGTTGGTGAGACCTTCGAGAACACAGCGAAGCACGGAGCGCTCCCGCGATGAGAGATCGTGGAAGCCGCGCTGCGCGCTGCGTGCAACCGGCGCTCTAAGGAGGGAGAGTGCGGCCGCGGACGAGATCCACTGTTCTCCGCGTGCCGATCTTTGGATGGCGAGGAGGAGCTCTGCGATGGGCTCGGTCTTGAGGAAGAGGCCGAGCTTGAGGGTGTGCACGACATACTGGGTCTCGATCGCAGGCATGCCGGCTGTGACCATGAGCAGTTGCGCCTTGGGGTAGGCGGCCGCGATGGTCTCGCAGAGGGCGAGGCCGGAGGCGGGTGTGCCGCCCGCAGCGGGGAGATCGTAGTCGATCAAGGCGACATCGAAGGCCAGACCTGCGGCGAGGTCGCGCAGCGCGGGTTCGGCGGCCCCGTACTCTCCCGCGACATGCAAGGCCGGCTCGCCGTTCAGCAGGCGGCACAGGCTTTCGCGGAAGAGGGTGTGATCGTCGACGATGAGGATTCTGGTCATGAGCGCGGGTTGGAGAGGAGATGGTCTAGACGGCGGCTGCGGCGGTCAGGGAGAGCACAAACGCGGCTCCTATCGGGGATGGAAGGTAGCGGAGATCACCCTGGAAGCTGAGCATCATGGCGCGTGAGAGATAGAGGCCGAAGCCACCCTTTGCGCCGTCGGAGCCGAAGGGATTGAAGAGCAGACCGGGATGTTGGATGCCGGGACCGTTGTCGCGCACGGTCACTTCGACGCCGAAGGAGGTGTGCTCGGCATGCAGGCTGACCTCTGCCTCGGCAGTGTGGGCGAGAGCGGACTCGGCGTTGCGGAGGAGGTTCAGGATGACCTGCAGCAGACTTTGCGGATCCGCCCAGACGGACGGAAGGTTGTCTGCGATGTGCCAGTCGAGCGCGATGGAGGCTTCTCGAACGGAGGCCGAGACGATGATGTAGAGCTCGCGGAAGAAGGAGTCAAGCTCGAGCTGGGTGGATCGGCGCTTGACGCGCGAGAGCTCGACGGCAGACATGCTGCCCAGGGTTGAGGTGAGCTTCTGGAGGGCGATGAAGTCATCGGACGCAAGCAGCGCGGGTGACTTGGTGGAGAGATTGGTCTGGACGACGGAGATGGCTGCGCACAGGTTGCGGATCTCATGCGCCAGGGCGCCGACGGCGAGGCGGGAGCCGGCGAGGACCTGCTCCATATGACCTTCTTCGCGGAGACGTATGTCTGCAGAGGCATCGACGATCATGGCGGTGAGACGGCCGCCGCGCGACGTCTTGTAGGAGGAGAACCAGACATCGGCGAAGAACGGATCGCCGCCGGAGCGGAAGCCTTGGCACTGCATCATGGTCTTGACCTGTTGCCAGCCCTCTTTCCTGATCTGAACGCGCGCCAGCGAGGGGATGAAGACAGCCATGGATTGACCGATGAGGGAGGCGGGCGTGAGGGCATCGCCGGTGAAGAGACTTTCGGCGGAGGTGTTGGCCTCGAGGATGCGGCCTTCCGGGTCCGAGGTGACGATGGCGAGAGACGAGGTGGTGAGGACGAGACGAAGTTGTTCTTCGGCGCCGCGCCTGGCTTCCATCTCGTCGACGAGCCGCGCGAGGTGGATCTGTTCGGAGCGATGCCGGGAGACGAACTCAGCCACGTAG
The DNA here is from genome assembly GCA_964236325.1 of uncultured Acidobacteriaceae bacterium. Classification (GTDB taxonomy): domain Bacteria; phylum Acidobacteriota; class Terriglobia; order Terriglobales; family Acidobacteriaceae; genus Edaphobacter. Next base: position 79,892 of record CAXSEC010000001.1, read on the forward strand.
AAACCAGCAGAGGTGTAGGCCAGCAGATAGAGCGTGTCGCGCGGGACACCCTGGCGAACGTTCCATGGGAAGGCGTCGGCGAACTCGGCGATGAGGGTGCAGACGATGCCGAGCGCGATGACGCCCCAGCGAGGAAGCACGGTACTCAGGAGGACGACGGGAACGATGTAGAGCAAGGCGAGCGGCACGGCTTCGTCGAGGTTGAGATCGGCCCAGGCGATGAGCAGCAGGAGCGCAAATCCGAGCGGGATGATGGTGGATCGACGGCGCAGAAGGGGCGGGACCTGCATGGTTTCTCCAGTATGGCTTTCCGCGCGGGAGTGGAGGAGGACATGGCTGAAAGATATTGCCCGGATATCGAAAGATATGGCGGCGGTCTGCTTCTGCGGGGCTCCTGTCGGCTAGGATTGATGCATGACCCTGGTATCGAGCTCGCCCAAGACTTTGAAGGTAGAAGCCTGTGTTGCGATGTGATGGAGCGGCCTTTTCAGGCCTCGATTGGCGAAGCGAGACGCGGAGGTTGGGACGGCGTGCAGATGGCTGCTCGGTCGTGATCTGCCTTTCTTTGCTGCTGATTCTTCTCCTTAGCGGGTGCCGAAGCAAGACGGAGAACCAGGAAGGGAAAGAGGCGCCACCTGCCGAGCCCACGGTACTTTCAGGCGGCAACGACAACATGCTCCATGTCGGGAACGATCTTCATTTCGCGCTGGTGGCGCCGTCCATGCAACAAGTCACGAACAGCTTGAACGTGACGGGGACGGTGTCCCCTGACGTGTCGCGCGAGATCCCGGTTTTGTCGATCGCGAACGGCAGAGTGGTGGCGCTGCATGCGGGTCTGGGAGATGTGGTTCGTCGCGGACAGCTCATTATGGACGTGCAATCACCGGACGTGGCGACGGCCTTTGGAACCTACCTGAAGGCTGTGGCCGATGAGCACCTGACCCTGGTGGTGTTGAATCGCGACAAGCTGCTCTTCAGCAAGGGGGCGATTGCGCAGAGCCAGGTGGAGATTGCCCAGAATGCGGAGGACGATGCAGTGGCGGCGCTGAAGGCAGCCGAGCAGCAGCTGACCATCCTTGGGGTGGACAAGAACCACCCGAGCGACACGGTGCATGTCTATGCTCCCTCCTCCGGGGTAATTATTGCGCAGAATACGACGGCGGCCGGAGCGGCGGGAATTACGTTTGCGGGGTCGAATGGCTCGTTTACGATTGCGGATCTGTCGCACGTGTGGGTGATCTGCGACGTGTATGAGAACGATCTTGCCCAGGTGCACCTGCGCGAGCACGCGCAGATCCGTCTCAATGCGTATCCGGATAAGGTGCGCGTCGGCACCATCTCCGATGTTGGCGCTGTGCTGGATCCGACGATTCGAACAGGGAAGGTGCGCATTCAGGTGCCGAATCCTGACGGACTTCTGCGCATCGGCATGTTCGCGACGGCAACCTTTACGGGCACGCAGTCGCAGTCGGTGGTCACGGTTCCGGGAACCGCGCTGCTGCACCTGCACGACACTGCGTTTGTCTTTGAGCCCGCGTCGGACAAGGGAGATTATCGTCGGGTTCAGGTGAAAGCGGGACGAACGCTCGACGGGAATGCAGTCGAGGTTCAGACGGGATTGAGCGCCGGCCAGCAGGTGGTGGCGAACGCGCTTGAGCTGCAGAACGCGGTGGCCCAGTAGTGATCCGAAAGATTGTTGATTTCGCGCTGGACAACCGCTTCATCATTCTGGTGGTCGCGATCCTGTTGTTTGGCTGGGGTGGCATCTCCTTTCACAATCTTCCGGTGGAGGCGTATCCGGACGTCGCGAACAACTACGTTAACGTGATCACGCAATGGCCTGGGCGCGCGGCCGAAGAGGTAGAGCAGCAGGTCACCATCCCGCTAGAGATTGCGATGGCGGGCATACCGCACATGCAACATCTGCGGTCGACATCACTGGCCGGCCTGTCGAGCGTCACCATGATCTTTGATGACGAGAGCGTGAACGACTGGAACCGCGAGAAGGTGCTGGAGCGGCTCTCGCAGGTGACCCTGCCGGCGAACCTGCAGCCACAGATTGGCACGGACTGGAGCCCGGTCGGGCAGATCTACTGGTACACGCTCGAAAGCTCAAACCCGAAGTACGACACGATGGCGCTGAAGAGCCTGGAGGACTGGACGCTTGAGAAGAGCTTCCGCTCGGTGCCCGGCGTTGTTGATGTCTCGAGCTTTGGCGGACCGACGCGGGAGTACCAGGTCATCCTCGATCCAGCGAAGCTGGTGTCCTACGGGCTGTCGGTGGCCCAGGTGAAGCAGCAGGTGGCGGCGAACAATGTGAATGCGGGCGGCAGCTTTATCGAGCAGGGATCGCAGCAGATCAACGTGCGCGAGGTGGGTCTGTTTACCAGCACCGCCGACATTGGCAACACCATGCTCAAGACGCAGAACGGAACCGCTCTCAAGCTGTCGGAGATTGCGACGATCCAGCAGGGCCCCAAGATCCGTCTCGGCCAAATAGGCAAGGCCATCCGGCGCGCTGACGGCAAGTTCGTAGACAACAGCGACGCGGTGGAAGGGATTGTTCTTCTGCAGAAGGGGCAAGACTCGGACGTAACGCTGGAGGGCATCCACGCGAAGGTGAAGGAGCTGAATGAGCGGGTGCTGCCGCAGGGTGTGCGTGTGGTGCCGTTTCTGGATCGTTCGGATCTGCTGCATCTCACGACGCATACGGTGCTGCACAACCTGACCGAGGGCATCGTCCTGGTTGTCGTCATTCTGTTCATCTTCCTGGGGAACCTTCGCGGTGCGCTGATCGTTGCCCTGACGATTCCCTTCTCGCTGCTGTTTGCCTCGATCTGTCTTGATCTCCGCCATATCCCTGCGAACCTGCTGTCCCTTGGAGCGCTGGACTTTGGCATGGTGGTGGATGGCGCGGTGGTGATGGTCGAGAATATTGTTCGTCATCTGAGCCACGGGCGCCGCAAGGATATGACGACGCGCGAGCAGATCCGGCAGGCGGCGCACGAGGTGCAGCGGCCGGTCTTCTACGCGATCGGCATCATTATTACGGCATACCTGCCGATCTTTACGCTGCAGTCGGTTGAAGGCCGGCTGTTCAAGCCGATGAGCTGGACGGTCGCATTTGCGCTTCTGGGCGCACTTATCTTTTCCATGCTTCTGGCGCCAGTGCTGGCCAGCTTTCTCTTCCGCAACGGCACGACGGAGTGGGAAAACCCACTGCTGCGCTGGCTTACCAATCGCTATCGCCACGCGCTAAAGTGGGCGATTGAGCATCGGCTGGTGACGGTCGGCATTGCCTCAGCCGCCCTGGTAGGCGCAATTATTCTGGTGACGAGCGGGATCATTGGTTCAGAGTTTCTACCGCATTTGGATGAAGGGGCGATCTGGGTACGAGGCACGCTTGCTCCCTCGACCGGGCCGACGGAGAGTCTTGAAGTCGCTAACGCCGCACGCGTGAGCATCCTGCGGTTTCCCGAGGTCAAGCAGGTTGTGAGTCAGATCGGGCGGCCAGACGACGGGACGGATACGACAGGCTTCTTCAACACAGAGTACTTCGTTGATCTAAAGCCCAAGGCGGAGTGGCGTGCTGTATTTGGCGAGAACAAAGATGAGCTGATTGGCGCGATCAACCGGGAGCTCAGCAAGATGCCTGGGGTCATCTGGAATTTTTCGCAGCCGATCTCAGACAACGTTGAAGAGGCCGTCAGCGGCGTGAAGGGAGAGCTGGTGGTGAAGCTCTATGGCACCGACCTGAAGACTCTGGAGGAACGCGGCGACGAGATCGTTCACATCATGAGCAACATCCGCGGCGTGCATGATCTCGGCCTGTTCCGCGTGATTGGCCAACCGAACCTGAACTTCATTGTCGACCGCGCGGCAGCGGCGCGCTTCGGCATCAATGTCGCCGATATTCAGGACGCGATTGAATCGGCCGTGGGCGGCAGTGCCGTCTCGCAGGTGCTGGACGGCGAGGCGCGCTACGATGTGACGGTCCGCTACAGCCCTGCATTCCGCGCCACGCCTGAGGCGATCTCTGACATTCGGCTGCTTTCACCCTCCGGGGAGCGCGTGTCGCTCGCCCAGTTGACCAAGCTTGAGACCGCTGATGGCGCGGAACAGATCAGCCGCGAGAATGGCATTCGCTATGTGGCGGTCAAGTACTCCGTGCGGGATCGCGATCTCGGCTCCACTGTTGAAGAGGCGATCAGTAAGGTGTCGAAGCAGGTGGCGCTGCCGCCGGGTTACAAGATCGACTGGGCGGGAGAGTACGAGAGCCAGAAACGATCCACGCGGCGGTTGCTGATCGTGCTTCCGATCACGCTGATGATTATCTTTGTGATTCTCTACAGCATGTTTGGCTCGTTCAAGTGGGCCATGCTGATCCTGGCGAATCTGGCGATGGCTCCTATTGGCGGCCTGCTGGCTCTTCTGCTGACAGGCACCCATCTCTCGGTCTCTTCCGGCGTGGGTTTTCTTGCTCTGTTCGGGGTCTCGGTGCAGACCGGCATCATTATGCTCGAGTACATCAACCAGATGCGTGTGGGCGGCCGGTCGATTGAGGACGCCGCGATTGAGGGTGCCGTGCTTCGTCTGCGGCCCATCATGATGACGATGCTAGTGGCTACGTTGGGCCTGCTGCCGGCGGCGCTCTCGCATGGCATTGGCTCCGATTCACAGCGGCCGTTTGCCATCGTGATTGTTGGCGGCCTCATCGGCGCGCTGCTGATCAGTATCTTTCTCCTTCCAACCCTTTACGTTTGGATCGCTCGAGACACGGATGTTCTTCCCGTGCCGGACATGGAGCTGGACAGCTAATGCGGCTACCTAAACTATCTGCGGCTACATCGGCCTTGCTGCTCCTGATGGGCTCGAGCTCACCGATGAGCTTCGCGCAGGCGGCGAGTCCGGCCTCGCCGAATGGCGCTCCCACGCAGGGTCTGTCAAATGGGCAAGCTGGTGTTGGCGGCCCCGCGAGTCCGGCGGTCGATACTCCCGCAAACGCGCAAGGCAGCTATCCGCTTGCGGACCAACCGATTGCCGACCCGCGTCGCCGACCTGCATCCCGGCCAGGAGCCTTCACGCTGCAGCAGGTGGTGCAGATCGCGCGCGAGCACAATCCGACACTGCTGGCGGCGGCGGCGAGTCTGCGCGGCACGCGCGCCCAAGAGATTCAGGCAGGCGTACGGGCCAACCCGAATCTTGGCGTGGCGGCGACCAATGTTACCCTGTCGGCTCAGAACCCCTCCAGTCCGTATCAATACGCGACCCAGGTCTCTCGCTTGTTTGAGCGGGGCCAAAAGCGGAGATATCGTCTTGAGGATGCAAGGGCAACGACCACGCAGACGGCCGAGCAGCTCGAGGACACAACACGGCAGACGATCCTGCTGGTGAAGCAGTCGTTCAGCAAGATGTTGATCTCGAAGGCTGCACTGGAGCTCGCCAACGCAAATCTGAAGGACTACCGGCACGAGATTGATGTCGCCAACGAACGCTATAAGGCCGGCGACATCGGGTTGCTTGACTTCAAGCGACTGGATCTCCAGCTGGGCGGGTTTGAATCTGACCAGGCAAACGCTGAGATCAATCTGCTACAGGCTTCTGACCAGTTGCAGACGCTGATGGGCGTTCCGGCGCCGGTCAGCGACTTCGACGTTGCTGGTGATATTGTTCCTCCCCCGGTGACAATCCCGGAGAGCGAGTTGACGCGGGTAGCGCTATTGGGACGGCCGGATTATCTGGCCGCTCGCACGGCGGTAGTGGTTGCGGAGGCAGCGTCCAGGCTGGCTATCGCGAATGGAACCGCAGATCCTACGCTTGAGGGCGAATATGATCGCTCGGGCACCTACAATTCAGCCGGTTTCAACATCAACGTACCGCTGCGGATCTTTGATCGGAACCAGGGCAACAAGCAGACGGCTGAGTATCAGGTGAGCTCGGCTCGCCTGTCAGAGACCGCCGCGCGGAATCAAGTGGTCTCTGACGTAGATCAGGCGTATGTGGGGTATACCCGCGCTCGCGCTCTGTCCGATCGTTTTGGAAATCATTATCTGGATGAGAGTACGGATGTGCTTTCGATCGCGCGCTTTGCCTTTGAGCACGGAGGCCTGGCTTTGATCGACTATCTCGACGCCTTGAGAGACTCCCGATCGTCGACGTCCGATGCGCTCAATGCATATCTGCAGACATGGATGGCCATCCATCAACTGAGCGCTTCAAGCACCCTCGAAGTGACACCGTAACTTTCGAGTGCAGGTCGCTCTTGAGAAGCTTTGCGGGACGGCGCTTGATGCAGTTTGAAGGCTTCAGGCCGGTTGTTCTCTTTCGTCAACTGTCTCTTTGACCCTCGCGACAGGGTTGGTTCTCGGTCGCTTATGGGCAGGCTGAAGCTGAAGACGGAGCCATGATCCACCTGGCTGGTGACGGTCAAAGATCCATGGTGAGCGTCGATGATGGCTCGGCTGATCGCCAAACCCATGCCGGTTCCGGAGGTGTGGTTGCGCTGGGTCTGCGATCGATAGAGACGGTCGAAGATGAGGCCCTGCTCCTCTGGCGAGATGCCAATACCGCGGTCGGCCACACTAGTCACGATGAAGCCATCTTTCTCTTCCGCTGAGAGGAAGATCGGGGAGCCCGCACCGGAGTACTTTGCTGCATTCTCCAGCAGATTGCAGATCACCTTGGCGATCATGATCCTATCCGCAACCACCTTTCGCGAGATTGGCAGGGTGATGGTGAGCGGATGCGTAGCAGTCACCCAGGCACAGCTCTCTCGCGCCTCGGCGACGATGTCCTTCAGGTCATCGGGGGCAAAGGACATATGGACCTCCTGCGATTCGATCTGGGCCATCTCCGTGGCGCGGCTTACCAGTTGATTGAGTCGGTCTGCTTCTTCGTTAATGATGATGAGCAGCTCGTGGCGAGCTTCCGGCAGGATGTCGTTCATCTCAAGCAGCGTGCCGGTTGCGCCTTTGATGGAGGTCAAGGGGGTGCGCAGCTCGTGGGTGATGGAATCAAGAATGAGCGTGCGGAGACTCTCGCTTCGCTTCGTCGCCTCACTGCGGGCCACGTCTTCAAGAGCTTGCGCACGATCGAGAGCGATGGATGTGAGGCCGCTGATGGCCTCGAGCGTATCGTTCGAGAGGCGGACGCCTGTGAGTCGCAGCAAACCACGCGGACGCACGCCGACGCGTAGTGGAGCGTGAACATCTCCGTGTGGCAGCACCTCTGGCGCCACCAGCGAGAGAGCGAGTTGGCGGAGGTGCGGCAGTTCCACCGATGTGGCGCGCCGAACGCCCGCCTGATACAGCCTGTCGCCTTCGAGGAGGTACAGCGTCGAACTCTCCGCGTGAACCGCCACATTGATGAGCGTGGGCAGGGCGTTGACCAGCTCGGCCACGTTCTGTGTCTGCAGCAGCTCTCGGCTGAGTGTGAAGAGGATCTGCAGCTCACGCTGCCCGATGCGTGCCTGGTCTGCTTCGTCTCGCGCTTTTTGTGACAGTCGACTGCCCACCACACTGGTCGCCAGAAAAGCAAAGAGGGCGAGCCAGTTTTGCGGATCAGCAACGGTGAAGGAGCCTAGCGGCGGAAGAAAGTAGAAGTTGTAACACGCTGCCGAAGCCACTGCCGCGGCGACGGCGTACCGTAGACTAAACCGGGCCGCCACCAGAAGCACGAAGAGCACCAGAGTCAGGGCGACGGTGGTTGTATTAACATGCAGCCAGCGCCGGTACAGCAGCACGATCCCGGCGAGCGCGCCGAAGGTTGTGAGCCAACGGGCTGTTATCACTGCATGACGCGAGTTCATGGAGCCATTCTAAGCTTGTCGCAACGAGAGCCAACCCCGCGCAAGAGTCCTGAAGACTGGTTGAAGACCAGCACGGATGAGGTCAGTGCGTCTGAGAAGGAGCGAGGCCGATTTAAGATCTTTCTCGGCTACGCGCCTGGTGTGGGCAAGACCTTCAGCATGCTAAGCGAGGGCATCCGCCGACGCGGACGCGGTGAGGATGTAGCGATCGGCATTGTGGAAACGCATGGGCGCACCGGCACGGCGGAGCTGGCGCGCCAGCTGGAGCACATCGCGCAGCGCGAGGTGGAATACAAGGGCACGCTGTTTGCGGAGATGGATGTGGACGCCATTCTGGCCCGTGCCCCGCAGGTCGCGCTGGTGGACGAACTGGCGCACACCAACATTGAAGGCAGCCGCTTTCGCAAGCGCTACGAGGACGTTCTTATGCTGCTGGAGGCGCGCATCGATGTGCTGAGCACGATTAACATTCAGCACGTGGAAAGCCTGACGCCCAGGGTACAGGCGCTGACGGGTGTCACGATCCGAGAGCAGGTGCCGGACTGGGTACTGGACCGTGCGGATGAGATCGTAATCAGCGACGTTACGCCCGAGGCGCTGGTGACGCGGATGCGGCGCGGCGACATCTACCCGGCCGAGCGTGTGGAGCGCTCGTTGACCAACTTCTTTCGCCGTGGAAATTTGATCGTACTGCGAGAGATGGCACTGCAACGCGTGACGCGAGCCGTGGATCGCACGCTTGACGAATACGTGAAGCGTAAGAACCTGGGACCGCATTGGGCCGTGGCAGAGAAGGTTGCGGTGTGCATCAGCTCAGGCACACAGGCGCGTGATCTGATTGCGCGCGGTGCGCGGCTCGCGGAGGCTCTTGACGCCGAGTTCTTTGTGCTGCATGTCGCGGACAAGCGCGATGTGAACGACGATCGCCGGCGTACGCTTGAGAGCAGCCTGGCGTTTGCGACGCATCTGGGCGCGGTGATCGTTAATCTGCCGGGCGGGGACACGCCGCGCACGACGGCGAGTTTCATCTGCGAGCATCGCATCACGCAGGCGATCGTTGGACGATCGGCGACGCACGGTCTTCGATCCTACCTTTACTATCTTTCGTTGCAGAAGTTCATGTCGGCCGCTCCGCATGTTGATCTGCACATCGTCACGCAGGAGGGACATTGAAGCGCGTTCTTGTGGTCGATGATGAGCGCCAGATCACGCGTATGCTGCGCACATCGCTCCAGGCCGCCGGCTATGTCGTCGAGGTTGCGGGCAACGGGATGGAGGCCTTTGAGAAGTTCGAGGCATCACGACCTGACCTGGTGATTACGGACCTGGTGATGCCCGAGATGAACGGGCTTGATCTCACGCGGGCGATCCGGCGGCTAGCAGAGACACCGATCATCGTGCTGAGCGTGCGGGACGCCGACGCCATGAAGGTGACGGCGCTCGACGATGGTGCGGACGACTACCTGACCAAGCCCTTCAGCATGCCGGAATTGCTGGCACGTGTGCGCTCTCACCTGCGCAAGACGCCAGCGATCAGTCCGATGTCGCCTCTCGTAGCTATCGGTGACTTTGTAATCGATACGGATGCGCACATGGTTGCGGTCACTGGAGTGACGGTGCACCTGACGCCGAAGGAGTTTGATCTGCTGGTGTTGTTTGCGCGCAATCCTGAGCGGGCGCTGACGCATAAGGTGCTCCTACGCGGCGTGTGGGGGCGGGCCGGAGAGGACCAGCCAGACTATCTGCGTGTGCTGGTCGCGCAGCTCCGGAAGAAGGTGGAGGGTGGGTCGATCCCGCGGTATATTGTGAGCGAACCATGGGTGGGGTATCGCTTTCACCCGGCAGGGGATGGCGCCAAACTTACGGCTTCTTAACGGGCTCTCTACGGACTTCATACGGGCCTAGCTTCTGTAATAGATGAAGCCGAGGTGTGTGGTTTGCGCGCCGCCTCCGACCTGGTGCAGGGCGTACTTATTTCATCGCCGCGCCTCCTGTTAGCCCGCGCTCGTACCTGGAGTCTCTAATGGACCTTATCTCGCTTGTGATCGTTGCTCTTCTGTTCGGCTTGAGTCTCGCGTACGCGCGTGGCTGTGACCGCCTGAAGGGAGATCGTCCATGATCCTCAACGCCGTGCTGCTGGTGCTGTCCGCGCTCCTGATGATCTATCTCGTTTATGCCCTGTTGCGGCCGGAGAAATTCTAACGTCATGACTCTGAACGGTTGGCTGCAGATCATTTCTTTTATGGCAGTGGTGCTGCTGCTCGCAAGACCTATGGGAACGTACATGACGGCGGTGTTTGAACGCCGCAGAACGTTTCTTGATTCTGTGTTGGTACCGTGCGAACGTCTGCTGTATCGCATGACGGCTATTAATGCTGCGGAGGAGATGCGCTGGACGGAGTACGCCGTAGCGATGCTCGTCTTTAGCGCGTCCACGCTGTTACTCACCTACGGGATCGAGCGTCTGCAACGCTTCCTGCCGCTCAATCCGCAACACCTGCCCGGTGTTGAAGCCGCACTTGCACTCAACACCGCGATCTCGTTTACCACAAACACGAACTGGCAGTCTTATGTGCCCGAATCGACCATGAGCTACCTGACCCAAATGCTGGGGTTGGTGACGCATAACTTCTGGTCGGCGGCAGTGGGTCTGGCGCTTGCTATCGCGTTCGTGCGCGGCATTGCGCGTCGCGAGATGAAGACCCTGGGAAATTTCTGGGTTGACCTGACGCGTGGCACGCTGTGGGTGCTGCTGCCTCTCTCCATCGTCTTTGCGCTGGCGCTGGTGTCACAGGGTGTGGTGCAGAACCTGCGACCGTACGACATGGTCAAGCTGCTTGAGCCACAGGCGGTCACGGGCGCGGATGGCAAGCCTGCAACGATCACGACGCAGACGATCGCGCAGGGGCCGGTGGCCTCACAGGAGGCCATCAAGATGCTTGGGACCAACGGGGGCGGCTTCTTCAACACAAACAGCGCTCATCCGTTTGAAAATCCTACGCCGCTCAGCAACTTCCTGCAGATGCTGTCGATCTTCCTTATTCCCGCGGGGCTGTGTATCACGCTGGGACAGATGGTGAAGTCTCCCAAGCATGGCTGGGCGGTGCTTGCGGCCATGGTCGTGTTGTGGTTTGCGGGAACGCTGACCACCTACTGGGCGGAGTCGCACGCCACGTCTGCGCTGCACAATGCGAACACCCAAGTGTCACCACTACAAGCCGGCGGCAACATGGAAGGAAAAGAGGTTCGGTTCGGGATCGCCAACTCCGCTCTGTTTGCGACGGTGACGACGGATGCGAGTTGCGGCGCGGTCAATGGAATGCTGGACAGCTTTACACCGCTTGGCGGCATGGTGCCGATGATCAACATCCTGCTGGGGGAGGTTGTCTTTGGCGGGGTGGGCGCGGGGCTGTACGGGATGCTCATCTTCGTTGTGATGGCGGTTTTTATTGCAGGCCTCATGGTTGGGCGGACGCCGGAGTACCTGGGCAAGAAGATTGAAGCGTTTGATGTGCAGATGGCGATGCTGTATCTACTGATCTTCCCGTTGATCATTCTTGGCTTCGCGGCGGTGACGGTGCTGATGCCAAATCTGGGGCTAAGCAGCCTGGCTAACCACGGACCGCATGGGCTTAGCGAGATCCTCTACGCGTACACCTCGGCAACCGGCAACAACGGTTCGGCCTTCTCCGGTCTTAACGCGAACACTCACTGGTACAACTACTCGCTTGCGATCGCCATGTTCAGCGGCCGCTTCCTGATGATCATCCCAATGCTTGCCATCGCGGGCAACCTCGCCGGCAAGAAGATAGCCCCGGCCACAGCTGGCACCTTTCCGGTGACGACGCCATTGTTTACCGCGCTGCTGACAGGCGTGATTGTCGTTGTGGGCGCGCTGACCTTCTTCCCTGTGCTTGCGCTGGGGCCGGTGCTGGAGCACCTGCTGATGCGTGCCGGCCAACTCTTCTAAGCAAAGGAAAGAGATTTTCATGTCTATGCAAGCGAAGAAACGCTCGCTGTTCGATCGGAAGATTATGCGGCGCGCCTCGGTCGACGCGCTCGCGAAGCTCAATCCTCGCGTGATGATGAAAAACCCCGTCATGTTTGTGGTGGAGCTGGGCAGCGTCTTAACGACGACACTGCTCTTGCTAAGCCTGATCACGCATACGGGGCATACACGCTTCAACCTGCAGATCACGCTTTGGCTCTGGTTCACGGTTTTATTCGCCAACTTTGCCGAGGCGATGGCGGAGGGTCGGGGCAAGGCGCAGGCCGATGCGCTACGGCTGGCGAAGTCAGAGACTACAGCCTACCGCGTGGATAAGGCAGGCAGCACAGAAGAGATCCCAAGTTCGCAGCTGCGAGTGGGTGACGTGGTTCGAGTTGTCGCAGGCCAGATGGTACCCGGCGATGGAGAGGTCATCGAGGGGGTGGCTTCCGTCGATGAATCCGCCATTACTGGCGAGTCCGCACCGGTAATCCGCGAAGCCGGCGGCGATCGGTCGGCGGTGACCGGTGGAACCCGTGTGCTCTCCGATGTTCTTTCCATACGAATCACATCGAACCCTGGCGAGACGTTCCTTGATCGTATGATCGCGCTGGTTGAGGGAGCAGAGCGCCAGAAGACACCGAACGAGATCGCGCTGAACATTCTGCTTGCCGGTCTGACCATCATCTTCCTGCTGGCGGTCGTGACCCTGCAGCCGTTTGCTATCTATTCTGGCGCGCCGCAGACCGTCTTCGTGCTCATCTCGCTGCTGGTGTGCCTGATTCCTACAACGATCGGCGGTCTGCTCTCGGCCATTGGCATTGCAGGGATGGACCGGCTGGTGCAGCACAATGTGCTCGCAACCAGCGGGCGTGCGGTTGAGGCTGCAGGAGACGTCAACACTCTTCTGCTTGATAAGACGGGCACCATCACGATCGGGAACCGCCAGGCCACGGAGTTTGTTCCGGCGCCTGGCGTTACGGGAGCAGAACTGGCGGATGCTTCGCAGCTTTCCTCCCTGTCGGACGAGACGCCCGAAGGACGCAGCATCGTGATCCTTGCCAAGGAGCAGTACAACCTGCGTGGGCGTGAGCTTGGGCAAATGAACGCGGAGTTCATTCCCTTCTCAGCCAACACACGCATGAGCGGCATTGAGGTGGATGGCCGCACTATCCGCAAGGGCGCGGTGGATGCGATTGCGAACTATCTGCAACAGCATGGCAGCCCAATGCCCCCTGAGGTTCGATCCGCGGTGGAAGACATTGCGCGCAAGGGTGGCACGCCGCTCGTGGTGGCCGAGAACGGCCGCGCCATGGGGGTTATCTACCTCAAGGACATCGTCAAGGGCGGCATGAAGGAGCGCTTCGAGCAGCTGCGAGCGATGGGTATCCGGACCGTCATGATCACGGGTGACAATCCGCTTACCGCCGCGGCGATCGCGCGTGAGGCTGGGGTTGACGACTTTCTTGCTGAAGCAAAACCCAAGGACAAGATGGACCTGATCAAGCGCGAGCAGGCCGAGGGCAAGCTGGTTGCCATGACCGGAGATGGGACCAACGACGCGCCGGCTCTGGCCCAGGCAGACGTCGGCGTCGCGATGAACAGCGGCACGCAGGCGGCAAAAGAAGCAGGCAACATGGTTGACCTTGACTCGAACCCGACCAAGCTCATCGAGATCGTCGCCATCGGCAAGCAGCTGCTGATGACGCGCGGCGCACTGACCACGTTCTCGATCTCGAACGATGTGGCGAAGTACTTCGCCATCATTCCCGCCATGTTTGCCGGAGTCTTTCCTGTGTTGAACGCGCTGAACATTATGCACCTGCATAATGCGGAGTCAGCGGTTCTATCCGCGGTCATCTTCAACGCGCTCATCATCGTTGCGCTCATCCCGCTGGCTCTCCGTGGTGTTGGCTACCGGCCCATGTCGGCCGCTTCCCTGCTGCGCCGCAACCTTCTGGTTTATGGACTAGGGGGCGTTATCGTTCCCTTCATCGGCATTAAGCTGCTGGATATGCTGATCGTCACCTTGCACCTCGCGTAAGTGTTGGAGAGATCCTTGAAAGTCGTTCGCATTGCTTGCCTGTACACGTTCATCACGGCGATCCTGCTCGGCATTGTGTATCCCCTCGCCATCACCGGGATCGCTCAGCTCACGATGCGGGAGAAGGCGAATGGGCAGCTGCTCACGCGTAACGGTCAGCCCGTCGGCTCAACGATCATTGGTCAGCCATTTACCGGGCGTGGCTTCTTCCACAGCCGGCCTTCCAATGCTGGCACGGGGTACGACGCTTCGTCCTCCTCCGGCTCCAACTACGGGCCCACGAGCAAGGCACTGGTCGACCGAGTCGCGGCCAGCATCAAGGCGGAGACAAATGGCACCGCCGTTCCGGTGGATCTAGTAACTGCCTCAGCCTCAGGTCTCGACCCCGACATCACGCCGGCAGCGGCGCTGTATCAAGTTGCCCGTGTTGCCGAGGAGCGCAAGATGGATCCGGAGCTCCTGCGGCATCTGGTTGCCGAACGGACGGTGGGACGGCAATTTGGACTGTTGGGTGAGGCTCGGGTGAACGTGCTTCAACTGAATCTTGCGCTAGCGTCTGCAGCAGCCAGGTAGGCGGACTTTTGTCTTGCTTCCGCGTGAGTTAGGAAGCAGGCGAAGCGAGTGGCTGGTTCATACTTGTGGTGCGACGGCCCGCTGGATCTGCCATGGCACATGACGCGTGCATGTTGCATCGCGCGGAAGCGGGTGCGTTACTTACGGCCGTGTGCACGGCGCGAAGACCTGCGGGCAGAAGCAGAAGGACCACTCCGCTAGGCAGCCTGAACGATTTACGGCAACCACCGCACTTTTAACCGCCTTGTGACACATGCGCCACCATCTGAAGGCAAGCTCGAAAAGCACCCATCTTTTATCTCACCGTTCTTGTACCCGATCGAAGACTCGATCCTCAGCCTCCGGAGAAGAACCATGATGCTTTCTACAAGAGGAAAAGCCAGTTGCGCCTCCCTCGCAGTCGCCGCCGTACTCGCTCAGCCGTTTGCCGCGCCTGCCCAGCAGGCAAGCACGGGGCATGAGGCAGCCAAGATCGACACCAACCAGGTCACGCTCGCTCCGCCGTCAAGCGCTGCTGTCTCGAAGCGCATGGTTCGCGTGGAAGACGCTCCCAACCTCACGCACGAACAGAAGCTCCTGCTGCTCCAGAAGAAGATCAAGTACGTCTTCGTCCTCTTCCAGGAAAACCGCTCCTTTGACTTCTACTTCGGCAGCTATCCTGGCGCCAACAACCTCTATTCGCAGTCTGCGGCGAACACCCCCGGCTTCATCCAGCCCTTCGTCAACACCAAGGGCCAGCTGACGACGATTCGCCCGTTTAAGATTCCGGCCTCGGTCACGGACGTGAATGGGAAGACTGTTCCTCTGTATCCGGCCGATACCGCTTCGGTCAACCACAGCCATGTCCCGATGGACACGAAGCTCGATTTCGACAAACGGTATGTCGCGCACAACGATCGTTACTCGCTTGTCGAAGAAGGCGTCACGCTGGATAGCACAGGCAAGCCAACCAGCACACCCTCGCTTGAGCGCGAGCAGTTTGGCGAGTTGGTCATGTCCCACGTCGACTGCGACACGGTTCCCTTTCTGTGGAACTACGCGGATCGCTTCACCCTCTTCGACAACTTCTTCGATACTGTGATCGGACCCTCTACACCGAACGCCATCGCCATGATCGCTGGCCAGTCCGGCATGACGCAGTGGGTGAAGCATCCCGGTTTAGGCGCCAACTACACCACCACCAACGCGGCGCTTCCTGTCGTTGGCGACCCGCAGCCCTTCTGGGGATCTGCGCTTGATGTCTTTACGCCACCCTCTGAGAAGCAGCCGGTCGATAATCCCGGCGGCGTCTCCGCGAATCCCGCCTCGAATCTGACCTTTGCCACGTTGCCGCTCTCCTTTATGGGCCGCGACATCAACAACATCACGCAAGACGATCAGAATCCTGCCTTCGATCTTGAAGATGTTCAGGAAGACATCAAACGCATTGCCGGCGATGATAACAAGGCCGTCAACTGGGCCTGGTTCCAGGAAGGCTACGACCACGAGCCTACGGATCCAACAGCTGCCGCTTCCAACACCGACTACATTGCGCACCACAACGCGCCACAATATTTTGGCTACGTTGCCAATAACCCCACCGAGACCAAGGCGCACCTGCGGGGTCTGGGTGACTTCTTCACTACCATCAAGGCGAAGGAGCTACCGAGCGCTGGCGGCGTCTTCTATCTCCGCGGCGGCTACGGCAACCTCGATGGCCTGGTTCCGCAGGATCCTGACGTTGCTACCCGCGCCGACTTCAAGGGCAACGACGATCACCCCGCATACTCCGACGCGCAGATCTCTGAAGCCCTGCTCGCCGATGAGATCAATGCCATTGCCGCCAGCCCGTATTGGCCGGAGAGTGCCATCATCATCACCTACGATGAGACCGACGGCCTCTACGATCACACGACGCCGCAGATCCGTTCCTTTGACGCGCTCGGCCATGCACTCGATCAGGGTCCGCGCATTCCTGCCATCGTCATTTCGCCTTATGGCGTGGTGCACGCTGTCTCGCATGAACGGACGGAACACAGCTCAGTGATCAAGTTCATCGATGAGCTGTTCAAGCTGACGCCGCTGGCCGACTTGCCCGATGAAGCCTCGGCCCGCACGCAGGGCGAGAAGCTCTTCGGTCAGCCGAACCTTGGGCCCGCCGATGATAAGGTTCCAGGTGTCGGGGATCTCTTCACGGCCTTCGACAATGGGCGCCTCACCGGCAAGGAAGAGGTTCTTCCCGCCGAGTACGCGATGATCCCGCAGACGCTGGTCACCTCGCTGCCGCATCTGGGGGGAGCCGGCTGCCGCATCCTGCAGATCCAGCCGGATGACTTCACCCTCACCAACCCCGTTCCCGCCGACTTCAACCCACGGCCGGACATCAACCCGGGTGTTCCTACTTCGGGAACCTGGAAGTACTAAGTCAATTGCGGCACGCGATCGGAGACCGGGTCTTCAGTCCCGGTCTCCGACGCATTTAGGGATGCTTTTCTATGCGGATCTTTAGGCCACGTTTCGGCCTCGCAGCACTGCTGTTTGCTCTCTCTCTGCTTTCACCTGCGGCCGGCGCGCAGAGCACGCTTGCCAAGGTGAAGTCGGCTGGTCGGCTGACCTGCGGGATCGTTCGCGAGGAGCCTGAGTACTCCAATCTGGATGCGCATGGCAATCGTGCGCTCTTCGACGTTGATCTCTGTAAGGCAATCGCGATCACCAGTCTTGGTCCCGGAGCACGCTTTGACGTGACAGCATTTCCCGATGAGATCGCAGCACTG
Organism: uncultured Acidobacteriaceae bacterium; assembly: GCA_964236325.1. Taxonomy (GTDB): domain Bacteria; phylum Acidobacteriota; class Terriglobia; order Terriglobales; family Acidobacteriaceae; genus Edaphobacter. The sequence goes on from CAXSEC010000001.1 coordinate 97,057, forward strand.
CAGGCGTTGAAGAACGGCACTGTCGATGCGATTGCCAGCGCCACTCCTTCCCTGACTAGTATGTCGAGCTTAGGGTTGCGCTTTGGTCGCACGATGCTCTTCGACTACCAGGGCCTCATGATTAACACTGCGATGGGTGTTCGGACGGCCGCCGATCTGGCGGGCAAGAAGATCTGCTATCTCACCGAGACAGAGATCGAGCTGAATCTGGTCCACGCCATGAAGCAGCGCCAGATTGCGTTCATCCCCTTCCCTTTTCAGGAGGAGGGCGAGATGGAGGCGGCGTTTCTCACGAACAACTGCGCTGCCATCTCAGCCGACGTGACGCAACTTGCTTACGAGCGGATTGCCTTTCGAGCCAAGGGCCTCGACTACGAGATACTGCCGGACGTGCTCGAAAAGGATCCTCTGGCCTCGGTCACACGCAACGCGGATCCGCAATGGTCTTTGCTGGTGAATTCGGTGGGTGAGGTGCTTGTGCAAGCAGAGGAGTCGAAGATCACCTCGGCGAATGTGGATGCGATGGCGTCTGGCTCTGATCTGCAGGTGCGCCGGCTGCTGGGAAGCAGTCCCGGTATCGGCAAAGCGCTGGACCTTGATGACGGATGGGCGCGGCGGGCGATTAAGGGAGTCGGAAACTACGGCGAGATCTTCAATCGCGACCTGGGTCCTGCCACACCGATGCGTCTGGCGCGGGGTCCGAACCGGCTCTGGACCGACAATGGCCTGCTGATCGCCGCACCACTCTAGACTTGTTGCCGATGGCATGGAGCGGCGAGGCAAGATGATCTAAGTGGGAGATAATGGCAGGGTGTCCCAGTCAGGGCAGGTTCGTCATGCCGCCGGGACGGTCCTGCCACTCAACCTTTAGAAATGTAATCGGAGTCTGCCGCAATGAGTTCAGCAAACACCACCATGGAATCGACGAGCGCTGCCTGGTCTGCCCTGGCAGAGCACTTCAAGGCCGTTGAAGGACGCACACTGCGGGAGATGTTCGCTGAGGATCCGTCGCGCGCCGAACGGTACTCGCTCGAAGCTGCGGGTCTCTTTCTCGACTACTCCAAGAACCGCTTGAGCGATGAGACGCTGCGTCTTCTGCTGGCGCTGGTTGAGCAATCAGGTCTGCGCTCCAAGATCGACGCCATGTTTCGCGGCGACAAGATCAACATCACGGAGGATCGCTCGGTCCTTCACGTGGCGCTGCGAGCGCCGAAGACGGAGTCCATCGTTGTAGACGGTGTCGACGTAGTTCCTGAGGTGCATGCCGTTCTGGACAAGATGAGCGGTTTTGCCGACCGGGTGCGATCCGGTGCGTGGAAGGGCTTCACCGGAAAGCCGATCAAGACGGTGGTGAATATAGGCATCGGTGGGTCCGATCTGGGGCCGGTGATGGCGTATGAGGCTCTGCGCTTCTACAGCCAGCGATCACTCGACTTTCGTTTTGTTTCGAACGTGGATAGCACCGATGTTGTGGAAGCGACGAGAGATCTTGAGCCCGAGACGACGCTGTTTCTGGTGGCCTCAAAGACCTTTACGACGCTTGAGACGATGACTAACGCCCGCTCGGCGCGCGCCTGGCTGCTCGAAAGTGCGAACGGGCTGAAGGATGAAAAAGCGGTCGCAAACCACTTCGTTGCGATCTCAACCAACACCAAGGAGGTGCAGGCGTTCGGGATTGATGCGGAGAATATGTTCGGTTTCTGGGACTGGGTTGGCGGCCGATACTCGATGGACTCTGCCATCGGACTTTCGACCATGATTGCCGTTGGGCCAGAGAACTTCCGAAAGATGCTGGCCGGGTTTCATGCCATGGATGAACACTTCCGCACGGCCTCGTTCGAGAAGAATCTGCCGGTCGTGATGGCGATGCTGAGCATCTGGTACAACGACTTCTTTGGCGCGCAGACCGTAGCTGTGCTGCCCTACGAGCAGTACCTGAAGCGCTTTCCTGCGTATCTGCAGCAGCTGACGATGGAATCAAACGGCAAGCATGTGACACTTGCGGGAACTGCCGTAACGCATGAAACGAGTGCGATTTACTGGGGGGAGTCGGGAACGAATGGACAGCACAGCTTCTATCAGCTGATCCATCAGGGAACGCGCTTGATCCCGGTGGATTTCATTGCTTTTTACCAGTCGCTCAACCCGTTGGGGAAGCACCATGACATTCTGATCGCGAATGTGTTTGCCCAGGCAGAGGCACTTGCGTTTGGCAAGACAGCCGATCAGGTGAAAGCTGAAGGAACAGCTGACTGGCTGGTGCCGCACCGCGTCTTTGAAGGCAATCGGCCCTCAAATGTTCTCCTGGCAAAGGAGCTTACGCCCGAGGTGCTGGGCACTCTCATCGCGCTTTACGAACACATTGTCTTTGTACAAGGCGTCGTCTGGCAGATCGACTCGTTCGATCAATGGGGAGTTGAACTCGGCAAGGTTCTGGCGAACCGCATCATTCCAGAGCTGGAAGGTGACGGCGAACTGAAGCATGACAGCTCGACCGATGGCCTGATCGAGCGCTACAGAAAAGAACGGGCGGTCGTGTAGCAGGAGTCGCGAAGGAGGCCGGCGTTTCGCACGCGGAACGCCCGATTACCTCAACGATTCGGGACTGAGCTTGTCTTCGCCGCGTAGGAAGGGGCTCTTCCGTGAGCAGCCCGTGGCTGCGCGCGAGCAGCCACCTTTTCGGACCCGGTCGGCTCACCCGCGGTGGCGAGAAGCTCTGGCAGCCAGCGGGTTGCCAGCGGCGCCACAGTGCTCCGGGAGAGAAAGGCATAGCCTCGGCGTTGCGCTGCCTGGGTAAAGTCAGCGCTGGCAAGAGCGTTCTGAGAACTCTGTTGATGGGCAACGCCGCGAAGATACGCCGCGTCGGGGAACTGGTCGCGTTCCTGCTCCACCTTAGACAAGGCCGCGAGTGCCTGCATTGGCTGCTGGGTCGCGAGTGCCTGCGCTGCATAAACCAGGGGGAGGAAAAGCTGCGTGCTGGTGGAGTGCGGAGACGCCCCTTCGAGAAGATGCGCCTCTGCACCCGCAGAGCCGTTTGTGTTCGGCGTCGAACAGAGGCTTGTAGCGACTGCGAGATGGTAGGCCGCGGTATGGCCATATGGGAGCGGGTCCGCTTCACGAACGAGCGCAGGCACATCGGCGCAGCGGTTCGCCAGGGCGCGATCAAAGGCTGCCTGAGCCAGCATCATTGCCGCCGCACTTGTTGTGTCCGCCCGGCTTTCAGCCTGCTTAACTCCAACACGCCAGGCCAACGTGGCGGCGTCAAATTGGCCGCTATCGTCAAGCGCGAGTGCGTGATTGAAGAGTGCGTGCAGATCGTCTGAGCGGGACGGCGGTGCGGCGGGGTCTCCTTTGAGGTAGTATGCGACGTCAGCGTCGCAATCACAGAACAGACCGAGGTCATGCGCCTTGCGGTCGAGAGCCAAGGCCTCTTGATACCGATCGAGGCCGATCAGAGCGAGGGCGGCCTCCGAGTACGCCGAGGCGCTCAGGGGGTAGAGCCGATAGGCCTGTTGCGCTGTAAGTAGCGCCTCCGTCATGTGGCCCTGCCGACGCATGACCTGCGCCATGGCAATTAGAGCCAACTCATCCTGCGGTCTGGTATTCAGGAGTTGACGAGCGAGCGTGGCGGCGCGAAGCGGGTCCTCATCGCTCAGCATCGCCGCCGTGACCTGCGCCAGACCTGCAATGCGCGGTCCAGTGCGGCTGGAGGAGGCGAGCGCCTGTGCGGCAAACCGCGCGGCCGGAACCTCTGCGCCGGCGCGTGCATAAAGCTCGGCGAGGCGAAGCTGAGCGAGCGTGAAGTCCGGAGCAAGTGTGACAGCCTGCTGGTAAAGAGCGGTCGCCTGAGACCTTTCACCTTCGGTGAAGGCAGCCTCCGCCTGTGCGAACAGGTTCAGCGCCGCCAGGTTTGAGGTAGCTTGCAGGCGAAGCGGTGTGGGGGACTTCGACTTGTCAGATGGAGAGATCTCGCCGACCCGCGCACGAAGCGCCACGCTGAGCCGAGTGATGGCATCCAGAAGATCGCTCCGCTGCGAGGCGTGTTCTGCAATGCTCCCCAGGCGGTCGTTTGAAGTGACGTCAATCACATCAATGCGGATGTTGAAGCCATCCTCCGCCCGGGAGAGCTCCCCGTAGAGGTAAGCTCGTGCACCAAGACGCTGCGCGGCGACGTGTGGGCTCACTGTCCCGGGTGCGGCATGGTCTGTCAGAGCCACCTGCTTCTGGCCTGCAAGCAGTGTCGACAGGGCAAGCCAACGAACGCGCACGGGCTGCGCCAACTCGATCTGGAGACCTTCGGCGACCACGTTGTCCAGCGTGGCATCTCCGGTGCGGTTGATGATAGGCGTCAGCAGTACCGTGTCGCTGGGTGCAAGTACGATCTGTCGGAAGCTTCCGGATCGTTGCAGGTAAATGCCAAGACCGAGGAGTATGAGAGCCAGGGTACCCGCACTGATGATCCAGGTGCGGAGCCTGGTGGTTGCCGGGAGAGCAGGCGGCTTGGTCGGGGATGCGGTCTCAGATCGTCCCGTTGATGCCGCTCGATGGCTGGCGGAGGAACCTCTTACTGCAGTGCTGGAAACAGCACTTGGGGTCCTCGACGATGACGAACGCGATGGTCGCTCGTCGACGCCGGGATCCTCTCCAGACAGAGGGCGGGGGACGAGGGGGTACGTTGAGCCCGCAGCGTCAATCGATAGCGGCGCGGGAAACTTATCGGAAGAAGTCTTTGCCTCAGTAGGCGCCACGCGGTCGGCCTGCTGCAAAAAGGACACCGCATCCTGGCCAATGGCCTTGGAGGCCGGGTGAGTTGTACTCCCCGTGGGGGGCCTTTCCCTAGCGTCGGAGGCCGACGGATGAGGCCACACGGCGGGCTCATCCTCTGCTTCATCAAACGAGGCTGTACGACCGGACCAAGCTTCTTCGCCAGACGATGGGGTAGTTTGAGCAGCGTCATGGTCTGGCACTATGGGCGCCGAGTTGCTGGAGATGGAGATGTTGCGGGGGCGGCTTTCTGGTGTTGGCATGCGCCTTGGGCGGATGACGCTGTCCTGCTCGAACCACTCAGACGATGGCGTGCGCGCTTCAGGAGTCGGTTCAGGTTCCTCCCGCACGCTGCTGTCCTTTGATTTTAATCTTCTGGGCTGCCGCGCCACCGGATCTGCCGATGGGACAAGCGGCACCTCGGACCGGGGAAGTTTCCGCAGCCACTCCCCGTCGTCCCGGGTTGCCAGTTTCTGCAGGGCTTCCCGTACCTCGCGAGCTGCTTGAAACCGATCGGATCGAGGTTTTGCGAGAAGACGCATAATGAGGCGTTCGAGCTCGCGGGGAATGGCCACGTTCCAGGTCCGGATGGGATCGGGGGCCTGCGTTAGCAGGGCTTGGAAGGTGAGCGCCGTGGTCGCCCCACGAAAGGGCGTCTGCCGGGTTGCCATCTCGTACATCACGATGCCGAGCGAGAACAGATCGGATCGCGTATCCAGAGATTCACCGCGTGCCTGCTCAGGCGACATATAGGCAAGCGTGCCCACGGTGGATCCGACCGATGTGAGCTCGAGCGCCCGGGAATCTCGTCCGCTTCGAAGAGCCATCGAGACCTTGGCAAGGCCGAAATCGAGAACTTTCACCTGTCTATCGTGCTCGGATCGTCCCTGGAGAAAGATGTTGGCGGGCTTAATGTCGCGGTGCACGATACCTTTTGCGTGGGCCGCCGAGAGAGCGTCGGCTATTTCCGCGCCGAATCGGACGATCTCTTCGGAGGAGCAGGCACCCTGGAGAATGCGGTCCTTGAGAGTGATTCCATCAAGGATCTCCATGACAAGGAACGGTTCCCCGTCCTGCTCTCCCATATCAAAGATGGTGCAGATGTGTGGATGGTTTAGGGCAGAGGCCGCGCGTGCCTCAAGCAGGAATCGTTGCCGCATGCCGGGCGCTTGAAACTCATCATGCAGCAGTTTGACTGCGACGTGACGGTGAAGACGATCGTCCCAGGCGCGAAAGACGACCCCCATGCCGCCACCGCCCAGTTTGCCCAGGATCTCATACGGCCCGAACTTGTGCCCTATCTCGGGAAGCATGAAGACCTCTCCATTCATTAGCCGTGGGTGTAGCTCCTGGGTCGCTATGCCGGGCTAGCGAGCAGAAATGAGGATACTGCGGATGGTCTGCTTTACCTGTTGATCTAAGGTCAGGGGGCGACACGAAGGTACTCTTTTCTGGTCAGCGAGCGGCATTGGCAGGCCTCTTGCTCGCGTGGTTTGAACGAGGAAATTATAAGATACGAAGGCCCGATGAGAGAGGTTATGACGGAGCCAGCAGGTCGGCCTCCGCGCTTCGAGGATGCTATACTCAACCTCGGATTGGCCGTCTCGCCTGTGTCGCATCGCGCCGGGTGCAAGCGGAGGTGGCGAAATTGGCAGACGCACTAGCTTGAGGTGCTAGCGCCGCAAGGCATAGGGGTTCAAGTCCCCTCCTCCGCACCAATCCAACTCATCTGTTACTTCCTGGAGCGCCTTCAGCAGAGCTTCATCTATCGTTGGTATCACATCATCTTCATTGTTCTAAGTGTCGAAATCATCGGAGCTTGATTTGAACTTCGGTGAGCATGTAAGTGCGGGAAGGACTGTTGCGCCATGATCACGATCCTTGTTGTAGTCCACGTTATCGTTTGTCTATTCCTGATCGGCGTGGTGCTCCTCCAGCAGGGGAAATCAGCGGACCTGGCGGCAGCATTTGGCGGACAGGGATCGCAGACGGCGTTTGGGCCACGTGGCGCGGCCAACCTGCTTACAAAGCTGACAACATGGTCTGCCATTCTCTTCATGCTGGTATCCATCGCGTTGACCATCCTTCTGGCGAGGAACTCTGGGAGCGATCATTCGGTTCTCTCTGGAACGTCAACGACGAAGCAGACGGTACCTGCCAAGAAGTAACGGCATTCCGGAGAAAAGATGAGGCAGGACCTCCGGGTCCGTCTTTGGTATGTCCGCCGCGAGGGGAGACGCATGATTCACGAAGTTCTCCCGGTCGGGGTTCTGGGGTGTAACTGCTCGATTCTGGGCGACGAGCAAAGCCGTAAAGCACTCGTGATTGATCCAGGTGCGGAGATCCCCGCGATCCTTGCCCGTGTTGCCCATCATGGATTGCAGGTGCAGCAGATCCTTGTGACGCACGCGCACATCGACCACATCGCAGGCGCACTGTCCCTGCAGCGGCTGACGGGAGCGCCCATCTCGTACAACCAGGACGATCTTCCGCTGGTTGCGATGATGGACCTCCAGGCCACCTGGATTGGGGCACCCACACCGGAGGTACATGCCCCGGATGAGAGCCTCGCTGATGGTAGTACCTTCCGCGCTGGTGGACTCTCCGGCATTGTCCTGCATACTCCCGGTCACACGCCGGGCAGTCTCTGTCTCTACCTTCCAGAAGAATCTCTTCTACTCGCCGGCGACACGCTTTTTAGAGGAAGTATCGGCAGGACGGATCTCCCAGGTGGTGATGCGTCCACGTTGCTGCGTTCCATCTACACCAGCCTGAAACCACTTCCCGAGGGGACCCGTGTCATCCCAGGCCACGGGCCTGAAACGACGATTGGACGAGAGGTCGCGGTCAATCCTTATCTCCAAGGCATGTAAATCACTTCAGGAGCGGGATAGAAGACCCGAGATTCTGTCGATTGCCTCCTGCATTGTCTCGGTTGGAACGATAAGGCTGAGGACGACCCGATTCATGCTTTCGAGACCGTAGAAGTGTGCAGGATGAGTCACAATCGCCAAACGCAGCAGGCTCTCAAAGGCCGTCTCGCCGTCGAAGAGTCTGGGTAGCCGCAGAATCGCACTCCACCCTGCGTCGACGTCAAAGATGTCGAGTGGGGCTGCCCGCAAAAGTTGGACATTCTGGTTGATCCGGTCCCGGATCCTCTGTTGTAGGACGGGAGCCTGCCTAAGCCAGTGCGGGACGGCAAGCTGGGAGGGAGTGGATACGGACAGGAAGGTGTCGGCAATCAGTTCAAGCCGTAGGAGCGCCTCTTCTCGTTCCTTCTCGGGTCCGACTGCGAGCAACCATCCCACCTTCATCTGCGGGAGTGCTGCAATCTTGCTCATGCCACTCAGGATGAACATAAGCGGAGGTGACTGATCTGCGGCGAAGCTATCTATGTTGCTGGTTCGAGTGTGCGGGTAGTCGAGAAAGACCTCGTCAACGACAAGAGCAAGACCGTACCGCCGGCAAAGCTCAAAGAGCAGCGCGCGTTCCACGCCGGACGTGAGATGGCCCGTTGGGTTGTTCGGATGAACCACGATAATGGCACGCGTTCGAGAGTTGATCTTTCGTTTCAACTCAGCTACATCGATCGTCCAGCCATAGTCGTAGAACAGCGGGTAAGAGCGAAGTGTGACGTCGGAGAGGTCTGCCAGATACTGAAAGAGCGGATAACTGGGTTGTGCAATCAGAACTTCATCCCCCACATCGCAGAGCAGACGGAAGAGATGGCTGTAGGCCTCGCTGGTGCTCGCGGTGAGAATCAGGTGTTCGGGAGAGATCCTTGCGTGATGCTCGGCATAGTAGTCTGCGATCGCTTCGCGTGCTGGCAGAAGGCCCCGCGGATCCGGCCTGTAGCGAAGAGCCTCCGGGTTCGAAAGAGGCGCGAGTACCTCTGCGGTATCGAGATGGAGCCCGCAATCCGTTGGGTTTGATGACGTGAGGTCTAAGCGCGGCATGTCAGCCGGCCCATGCGGCGCCTGTTGCAGCTCGCTCTCCGAGCGATCCCATGCAGTGCGGAGGGAGAAGCGGAAATGCGCCGGCGGGTCCCAAGTCATGTTCTTTATCGTATCGACATTGGCAAAGAGTCTAAGTGCAGGACCTAGAATAGCGGCTGATGAACGACTCCAACAACACGCCCCGAGCAACGGCCTCTCCAACAACAGTCGCGATTGATGCCATCCTGTTTGACTATGGACAGGTGCTATCGAAAGGACCAAATCCAGCAGCGTGGGAGCGGATGTGCACGATCCTGCGGGCTACCCCGGAGATCTTTCAGGATGCTTACTGGGCGCCTCGACACGAGTATGACCGCGGAACGCTCAGCGGTACCGCTTACTGGCAGGCGGTTGCTCGCAGTGTGGGACATCCTGAGCTGACGGAAGCAGAGCTGACGGCCTTGTATGCGGCAGATGTGGCGTTGTGGACGGATCTGAACGATCCCATGGTGGCGTGGGCGCGGGAGCTTCATCGGCGCGGCGTTCGGACGGGGATTCTGTCAAATATCGGGGACCGCATGGAGGCAGGAATACGGGAGAGCTTCGACTGGATCGGCTCCTTTAATCACTGCACGTGGTCTCACCGTTTGCGTTTGGCCAAACCCGAGCTTGCGATCTACCTGCATGCAGCTAAGGGCCTCAAAGCTGACCCGTCGAGGATCCTGTTCATTGATGATCGCGAGGACAACATCGCGGGCGCGCAAAGGGCAGGAATGATTGCCATTCGCTACACGGATCATGACAGCTTCGTTGCGGCGATGGAGCAAATGGGGCTGTCCGAGCTGTTATGACCGAGACGCCTGAGAGGGCGATGCGGAGTGAGTCACGGGGATCGCAACCTGTTCAACGATCTCAATGCCAAATCCTTGAAGAGCTGGAACATGAGTGGGAGTGTTGGTTAACAAACGGATCTTGCAGATGCCCAGATCAGAGAGGATCTGGCCGCCTAGACCAACCTGACGCAGGGTCCGTTCGCGCCGATCCTCACGGTCGCGCGCCTCACGGTGAAGGATGATGCGATTCGGTTGCACTGACGCATCGATGCCAAAACCTTTCGCTCCGTTATGAAGGTAGATGAGGGCGCCGCGACCGGCCTCGGCGATCATCCGCAACGAGGCGTCGACGACGGCGCGGCAGTCGCAAAGAGTCGTTCCAAACACATCGCCGGCAAGGCAGTGTGTATGCACGCGCACCAGCACGATGTCAGCCGGCGACTTTTCGCGAGCAGCGCTTACGTCTCCGTACACCAGTGCGACGTGAGACTGGCCACCCTCCACCTCGCTCTCGTACGCGATCATACGAAAGTCGCCGTACGCGGTTGGAAGCAGCGACTCTGCCACCCGGCGGATGTAGCGCTCGTGCTGAAGCCGGTAACGGATCAGATCAGCAACTGTGACCATCTTTAGCTCGTGATGTTCACAGAACTTGATCAGATCCGGGACGCGCGCCATGCTGCCATCCTCATTCATAATCTCGCAGATGACGCCGGCAGAAATCAGACCTCCCATCCGCGCCAGATCGACAGAGGCTTCGGTCTGTCCGGCACGCACCAGCACGCCTCCGCGTCGCGCCCGCAGAGGGAAGATGTGGCCTGGCCGAGCCAGATCGAACGCGGTTGAGGATGGATCGATGGCGACTCGGATGGTTCTCGCTCGATCCCCCGCGGAGATGCCGGTGGTCACGCCTTCCCGCGCCTCGATCGTCTCAGTGAACGCAGTTCCGAAGCGCGAGGTGTTGTCCTGCGTCATGGGCCCCAAATGTAGGTAGTCTGCCCGCTCTTCGGTCAGCGTCAGGCAGATCAGCCCTCGCCCAAACGTGGCCATGAAGTTAATCGCTTCGGGGGTAACGAACTCGGCAGCGAGCGTGAGGTCGCCTTCGTTTTCGCGATCCTCATCATCAACGACGACGACCATGCGGCCCGCCGCCATGTCCGCAATTGCATCCTTTACGTCAGCAAACATGCTTGCTTCCTCTCGGACATTGGTGCGGTCGCGTGGATCGTGTCCCTACCATGACGAGACAGAGCGGACGAAGTGGTTAGAGGGTTGACTCGATCTCAAAGCCCCATGCTTCCAGCAGCGCCTCGGGGATGTACTTGGAGTTTTTATTTCGTCGAGCCCACTCGCGGAGGCGGGTTGACCGAACGTACTGATCCGGAGTCAGCTTGTACTCTTTCACGACCTGCTCGAACGATGTGATGGTGGGGACCACCGGGCCAATTGGCTCCGGCTTGCCCCAGTTTGGATTTCCACGGCGTTTTGCCATTGATATGTATTCCTTGGAGAGCGCACGTACTGCCGATTGGGTGAAATGTGCAATCGATCGGCTCCAATCATTCTAGTGTGCGACGGTTCGCGCCGCAACCGGAGACAGGCAGAGCCGAGGCGAACAGACCGAGAAGACAACAGCATCAGAAATGGTGCAGTTCTCCCCCAGCCAGTATGCGAAGATTGACGTGGCTCCTCGTTATGAATCTCACTTCCCTGCTTTCTGAACGCTTCGGTTTCTCGGCCTTTCGTCCCAATCAGGAGGCGGTGTGCGAGGCTGCAGCCAAGGGGAAGGATGTGCTGCTCGTGATGCCGACCGGTGCGGGGAAGAGCCTCTGCTATCAGCTTCCGGCCCTGGCTCGAGGAGGCACGGCGCTCGTGGTCAGCCCGCTCATCGCTCTGATGGATGATCAAGCGGCGAAGCTGTCCAAAGCAGGTCTGGCAGTCGCCCGCATCCACTCCGGACTCTCCCGTGAGGACTCGCGACAGGCATGCCGCGACTACCTGGATGGACGGCTGCACTTCCTGTTTATCGCTCCCGAGCGGATGCGGGTTCCCGGCTTTCCGGAGATGCTGGCGCGTCGCAAGCCAAGCCTGATCGCGATTGATGAAGCGCATTGCATCTCGGCCTGGGGACACGACTTTCGGCCCGACTATCGGACGCTCGGCGACTATCTGCCAGCTCTCCGACCTGCGCCGATCGTGGCGCTCACCGCCACAGCAACGCCAACGGTGCAGCGCGACATTGTGGCGCAGCTTGGCCTGGCGGGTCCTTCGCTCTTCATCCACGGCTTCCGGCGCGACAACCTGGGCATTGAGGTTCTAGAGATGCCAAAGCCTCGGCGGACGGCCTTCATCAAGGAGTTCCTGCAGCGGCCAGGATCTCGGCCCGCCATTGTGTACTCTCCTTCGCGAAAGGCGGCAGGGGAGATCGCCGGTGTGCTTGGAGGCCGGGCGGCGGCGTACCATGCGGGTCTCGATGGCACCACACGAGAGCGGGTACAGCGTCATTTTCTCGCCGGTGAGCTTGATGTCGTCGTGGCCACCATCGCGTTCGGTATGGGCATCGATAAGGCTGATGTTCGCACCGTGATCCATGCCGCCCTGCCAGCATCGGTGGAGTCGTTCTATCAGGAGATCGGCCGCGCGGGTAGAGATGGTCTTCCATCGCGCACCGTGTTGCTGCATTCGTTCGCAGACCGGAAGATGCATGACTTCTTCCTGGAGCGTGACTACCCGGCGTCAGCAGAGTTAGACCGGCTCTCTTCGTTGCTGACGCAGGAGTTTCAAGAGGCGGGCAGTTTGGCGCGCCGTCTGAAGCTGGACGTTGACAGCATCCTGCGATCGGCCGAGAAGCTGGCCAGCCAGGGCGCGGCGGCGATCGATATGGACGACAGGATCCGGTCGACAGGAGCCACGGGGTGGCGCTCCGGCTATGACGCCCAGATCGCCTTTCGTCGTGCACAAATCGACCGCATAGCTGCGTTTGCCGAAGGTCAGGGATGCCGGATGACGGCTCTCGTGCGCCACTTCGGTGACACGGAAGACGGCTCGAAACCATGCGGCCGGTGCGATGTCTGTGCTCCGGGCCATGCATCGGCGCAGCCTTTCCGCGAGGCAAACCCGCAGGAACAGAAGATCCTGCGCTCAATCCTGCGCGAGCTGGGAGGCAATGGGCGATCGACCGGGAAGCTCTTTGCTGAGGTCGCATCCAACCTCGATCGCAAGGTCTTTGATGGCTTGCTCGACGGGCTGGCGCGTGCCGGGTTTCTTACGCTCACGCCGGATACGTTCCTCACGGCTGACGGCCGGCAGGTCAGCTACAAAAAGGCCGCCTTGACCCACGAGGGCCGCCATGTCGAAGCAGGCGATCTGCCGGTCCTGGTGCGAGCGGAGGCTGAGCAAGATGCCAGCGGCAGATCGGCGAAGAGCCGAAGCCGCCAGCGTGGTCCCGAAGCATCAGAACAGCCGCTCTCCGCAGAGCAGACACTGGTTGCAGATCGCCTTCGAGCATGGCGAACGCTTGAGGCCGCCAAAACCGGCAAGCCAGCCTTTCTCGTCTTGACCGACAAGACGCTGATCGCACTGGCAGGCACTTCCCCATCGACACTAGCGTCGATGGGGAAGGTGGCGGGAATCGGTCCAGACAAGCTCGAGCGCTATGGTGCTGACATCCTGCGGGTCATTCAGGGAGAGGCGGTATCGCTGCCGGTGAGCCTTGTGGCGAATCCTTCGGGCGGCTTCCCGCGCGCCGCGGACGCCAGCACCCGCGTGTCTCTGCCGATGCTGGACATGACCCGAGAGCAAGCGCCCCGCGAGCAGGCGCCCAAAGTTGAGCCTTCGCTTACCGCCGAGCAGCAGGCGCTTGAGTCGCGCCTGCGCACATGGCGGCAAATGGCGTCCGAGAAGCTAGGTATGCCGCAGTTCTTTGTGCTTGGCTCAACGTCCCTGCGGGATCTCGCGATCATCCAACCTCAATCCACCCAGCAGTTGCACAGCATCAAGGGACTTTCAGTCGAGAAGATTGAGCGCTTCGGGGTCGAGATCCTCGAGCTCTGTCGAGGCTAGGAAACGTTCAGCTGGTGTTCAGCCCGTTCATCAGGTAGGTGGTCAAGTGGAACAATCCGTCGATGAGCTCTCTGGCCACTGCTTCGGATGCGGTCCGAAGAACCCGGAAGGTCTGCACCTCTCGTTCAAGATCGATAGCGATGCCCATACAGCCTCCGCGACCGTGGTGCTCGACGAGCGGTACCAGGGCGCACCGGGTTACGTGCACGGCGGGATCATTGCGACGCTGCTTGATGAAGCAATGAGCAAGCTGAATCGACCGCTGGGAGTTCTGGCAATGACGCGGCAGATGGACGTCTCCTATCTGCGGCCCGTTCCCATCAGGACAGAGTTACAGATCACAGCCCGCTTCATCCGCCGCGACGGAAGAAAGCTGTTCCATGAGGCGGAACTCCTCGGGCGTGACGGCGAGGTGCTCTCGCGTTGCGCAGGCCTGTGGATCGTCATTGACCCAAGCCTTCTAAGGCTTCCTCCGAACGACTTGATCGAGCCAGCTTGACGCGTGATCGCGTAGATTGTCGGCCGCAATGAAGTGCACCAAATCTTCTCTCTGAGATTGAAGTAGCCGGACGGCGGTAGATCGAGTCGCGGTGGATGGAACTGCTACCATAAGCCTGTGACAGCCAGTGCGCAAAGCGCGCTCGTGTCAGCGCAAGAGGCCATGTTGGCGATGCGCATGAGGAGAGTCGAACCATGGCAGAGCACACGAGCAACGGCACCTTTCAGTCAACCAGCCTTCGCCTCAAGACCGGGCTCGCGGAGATGCTTAAGGGCGGCGTCATCATGGATGTCGTCGACGTGTTTCAGGCGCGCATCGCGGAGCGGGCCGGCGCCACTGCGGTGATGGCTCTCGAGCGCGTTCCAGCGCAGATTCGGGCACAGGGCGGCGTTGCGCGCATGTCGCATCCGCGGATGATCCGGGAGATCATCGACACGGTCTCCATTCCGGTGATGGCCAAGGCGCGTATCGGCCACTTTGCTGAGGCGCAGATCTTGCAGGAGCTCGGAGTTGACTTCATAGACGAAAGTGAAGTTCTGACGCCCGCCGACGAGGTCTACCACATTGACAAGCACGCCTTCCGGACCCCCTTCGTGTGTGGAGCGCGAGACCTGGGAGAAGCCCTGCGCCGCATCGCCGAAGGCGCCGCCATGATCCGGACCAAGGGAGAGGCCGGAACCGGTGACGTTGTTCATGCGGTGCGCCACATGCGCCAGATTGTGAAAGACATTCGCGCCCTGACAGTTCTCGGCGACGAGGAGCTGTTCAACGCTGCCAAAGAGCTGCGAGCGCCCTATGAACTAGTACGCATGGTGGCAAAGAGCGGCAAGCTGCCGGTTCCGAACTTCTCGGCCGGCGGAATCGCCACCCCTGCCGATGCCGCTCTTGTTCGTCAGCTCGGGGCAGAAGCGGTCTTCGTGGGCTCCGGCATCTTTATGAGCGACAGCTACACGTTTGCGGAGCCGGAAGAAGCTGAGATCCGAGCACGAGCCATCGTGCGTGCCAGCACTCACTTCGACAACCCGAAGATCCTGGCAGAATGCAGTGAAGAGTGTCAGGGAGCGATGAAGGGCTTAGCGGCCGCAGCCATCGACGAGAAGGAACTTCTGCAGACCCGCGGCTGGTAGGTAGACTGGACCCTCTTGATGAGGCGCGGAGACCTAGCTCCTCACGTTATCTCCGCGCCTGGCTTTCGACATGAACACTCCTCCGCTAACGATCGGCATCCTGGCACTTCAAGGTGCGTACGATGTTCACGCAGCTATGGTGCAGCGACTTGGGGCTAACGCCGTTCTGGTCCGACGCCCGGAGCAGCTGGCGAGCCTGGATGGTTTGATTCTTCCTGGAGGAGAGTCGACAACCTTCCTGAAACACCTGGAGCGGGACGGCTTTTTCGATGCGCTTGCAAGCTTCGTAGAGACCCGACCAACCTTCGGCACCTGTGCCGGCTGCATTCTCCTAGCGAAAGACGTCAACAACCCTCCGCAGCGGTCCTTTGGCGTCTTCGACATCGCGGTAGAACGAAACGCCTACGGTCGGCAGATTGACTCCACCATCGAGGCGCTTGCCACAACCCTCCCTGGCGACGCGTTTGAAGCTGTCTTTATCCGCGCACCCCGCATCGAGCGCGTCGGGCCTCAGGTCGAGATTCTTGCTCGCAGAGATGGCTTCCCTGTTTTGGTCCAAGAGCGGCACCTGCTCGCCGCAACGTTTCATCCGGAACTCTCTACAGATGACAGGATTCATCAGCATTTTCTGAATCTCGTTGGACGATACCGAGGCCAGGCGGGATTTCGCAGACCTTGACCCAGGAAGCGTGATCCCACCAGAAAAGCTGCCTTAGACTTTCAATCGATCGCGGGAACGCCGCCGTAAGCTGCTGCCACAAGACGCAGCGACGTATGCTTAAAGCTGTGATCAGTCCTCACTCTGTACCCGCCGCACTCACGTCCGCAGGGTCGCAGGAGTTCTGGCGGCTGCCGGTCAACGGAAGTGCGCACGGCATCCTGATGGATCGTCACCTGCTGCTGAATCTGTGGATCATTCTTGGGCTTGCCGCTGTGGCGCATCTGCTTCTGCTCGTTGGTCTGGGTCTACGAAGGCAGCGGCAAGAGGAGGACAACACTCCAGAGCGCACTCTGCGGCTGGAATACATCCCGGTCGCGGCACTCACACTTCTATTTATCTGCCTGACATGGCGGGCGGAGCAGCTATGGGCGCTGAGCCGGTACACCGGAGCCGAGCCGACCGCCCTGCAGGTCGACATCGAGGGCATGCAGTTTGCGTGGTACTTTCGCTACGCGGGATCGGATCAGACCTTCGGCCGCGTTGATCCGGCTTTGGTCGACCCAGGTGCAGGGAATCCAATGGGTCTGGATGCGAACGACGTGCATGGTCGGGACGATGTCGTCACCTCGGAACTTGTCTTGCCGCAAGGACGCGAGGTCGACCTCCGGCTTCGTGCGCTTGATGTGATTCATGGCTTTGCCATTCCTGAAATGCGCCTTAAACAGAACGCGGTGCCTGGCCAAACCATCCATCTGCACTTCACCCCGGTGCGGCCGGGAACCTACGCAATTCTCTGTACGCAGCTATGCGGTCTGGGTCACTATCGAATGAACGCCAACCTGCGCGTGCTTTCACCGGTTGACTTTGAGCGATGGATCGAAGGACGGGAGAGGCGAAACACGACATGAGTCGATCCCCAAACCTGAGTCCCCTGACACAGCCCCGCGGGGCTGAAGTCGCTCCGCCTGCTCAGAGGCATGCATGGCTGCGACGTCAGGTGTTGACGACCGATCACCGAGCCATTGGTCGTCTGTACCTCATCCTCGCCCTGCTAAGCGTCGGTATCGGAACAGTCCTCTCGCTCCTTATGCGGCTGCACCTGACTTGGCCGGAGCGGATTGTGCCGTTCCATGGTCCGATCCTTCCTGAGGACTACCTGGCACTCGTCACCATCCACGGCACGCTGATGCTGTTCTTTGTGCTCACTACGGCTCCCCAATCCGGGTTCGGGAACATTGTTCTGCCGGCGCAGATCGGCGCTCGCCGCATGGCCTTTCCCCTCGTCAACGCTCTGGCGTTCTGGGTGATCGTCCTCGCTCTGCTTACCCTGCTGAGTGCGATGTTTGTTCCCGGCGGAAACGCAATCTCCGGCTGGACCGCCTATCCGCCTCTGTCGGCGGTTCCGAGTGCAGGGCCGGGTCAGGGAATGGGGATGGACCTGTGGCTTGCAAGTATTGCCCTGTTTGCCGTGGGATCGACGATGAGCGCAACGAACACCCTCGTCACCGTCGTGCAGATGCGCTGTGCCGGGATGACTTGGGGACGTCTCCCGTTGACCGTGTGGGGCTGGATCACCGCCGCCATGCTCTCGATTCTGGCCTTCTCCGTGCTACTCGCTGCACTGCTGCTTCTCTTCTGTGATCGTCATCTTGGCTCCGGCTTCTACTTGCCTGTGGGCGATCTGGTCAATGGGTCACTGCGCGTCCAGTCCGCCCATAACGGGTCGCCGCTCCTCTGGCTTCACCTGTTCTGGTTCTTTGGCCACCCAGAGGTCTACATCGCCATCCTGCCGGGAATGGGTCTGACGTCGATGATCCTTGCGAACTTCTGCCGGAGGCGAGTCTTTGCCTATCGAACGATGATCGTAACCACCTTGCTGATCGGGTTCCTCGGCATCATGGTCTGGGGTCACCACATGTTTGTTGCGGGCCTCAATCCATTCGCAGGCACAGCCTTCTCGGTCTCGACCATCGCCATCGCCATCCCGTCCGCAGCCAAGGTGCTCTCCTGGCTCGCGACGATCTGGCGATCCCGGCCCCGCTACACCACGGCCTTTCTCTTCGCGCTCGGCTTTGTGTCTTTGTTTATCACCGGTGGGCTCACTGGACCCATCCTCGCCCAGCCCATCCTTGATCAGTACCTGCACAACACCTTCTTTGTGGTCGCGCACTTCCACCTCATTATGGCGATGGCTGGCATCTTCGGTCTGTTTGCGGCGACCTACTACTGGTTCCCTTTGCTTGCCGGTCGAACCTTGCACGAGGGCCTGGGTCGAATCCACTTCTGGGGTTCCATGGCGGGTGCCTACGCCACCTTCCTGCCCATGCACCTGACCGGCCTTATGGGGGAACCGCGCCACTATGCTCAAATAAGCGGCATTCCCAACGCAGCGGGTGATCTGCTCGCGCACAGCATCGCGATCAACCGCGAGATTAGCTGGGCGGCCTTCTTCCTTGCGGGTGTGCAGCTGGTCTTCCTGGTCAACCTGCTCCGAACGCTGATGCACCGGCCCAGCGCGCCGCTCAATCCGTGGGACGCGACCACCCTCGAGTGGTGTCCCCTGCTTGCGACCGACGAGACAGGTCCGCTAATCACCGTCTACCGAGGGCCCTCGCAGTACGCCCATCAACAGGGACAGGACGTCGCGTTACCGCAGTGGATTTCTCCTGAAATGCCGGCGCTTGGGACGAGTCGACTCGGGGCATCAAAGGAGTAAGCTGAAACGACACGCTCGCGCGCGAGGCCCTTCTGATGCCAGCCACATTTACTCCCACAAAGCCTGATCTAGATAAAAGCCGCATTCATGATCACGATAATGGAGCGGGGCGACGTCCGCCGACAGACAAGCGGACGGGTGGCGGGGGTGAAGGCGATAACTGGCACAGCCGGCCACAAGGAAGGCGCGGGCCGCGAGAGCGTCTGGGCCGCTACCGCATGGGTCTCTTCTTCGCTTTGGCAGGCGACCTGATGTTCTTCATCGCGATTGTCAGCGTATTCTTTGTGGCCCGGACCACGGGTCACTTCGACGCCTACAACCGGTACATCAACGAGTGGCTTCCAACGGCCATCCCTCCTATCCTGTGGATCAACACCGCGGTTCTGCTGCTCTCCTCCGTCAGCATGGAGATTGCTCGGCGCCGCATGTTTCATGAGCCTGACGTGATGGAAGAGTGGTTCGGACTCGGCAGACCCATCTCCCGCCGAACGGCTCCCTGGGTAGCGGCAACCCTGGTACTCGGACTGCTGTTTCTGGCTGGTCAAGCACTCGCCTGGAAACAATTAGCCCTGCAACATGTCTTCTTCGTCTCGAACCCGAGCAGCCACTTCTTCTACCTAATCACCTATACGCATGCGATCCACCTCTTCCTTGGGATTGGCGGCCTCATGGTGGCCCTGTGGGGTCTCTACGCCTCGCGCCAACTGGAGACACGGCAGATCCTGGTTGATTGTTCCGCCTGGTACTGGCACTCGATGGGCGTCTTCTGGATCTTCCTGTTTCTGCTACTCGCCTACTTCCAATGAGCGCTCGCAGGCAGGGCTGGTGGCTCCGCGCCATCGCTGTGCTGTTCTTCCTTGCAGGAAATCATGGCAATGTAGCCGAGGCGCAAGGTTGCGCCCAATGCCGGGACAATACGGCTGCGACACCGCAGGTCACGCAACACGCATATCGAAGTGCCATTCTGCTCTTGGGCGGGGTCGCCCTTGCCCTCGGCTCGGTGGTAATCATCATCGGCCGCCGTTTCGACTAGCGCTCACTCGTCTGTAGGGCTACCTAACGCCGCTTGACGGCCTTCTTCACGACTGCCTTCTTCGTTGGTACTGGCGGAACTGGCTTCTTCTTCGAGACTGCCTTCGCAGGCGTCTTCTTCGCCAGGATCACCTTCGCGGGAGCCGCCTTCTGCTTCAATGGCGCTGGCTTCTTCGCAGGACTCGCCGGACTGACAGGGCGCTGCTTGGTGTGCTTGGCAGCGGCCTTGCTTGCCGACTTCTTCCCAGTCCGCCCTAGAAGCGACTCAGCGACCTTCCTGGGCTTCTCCGGCACCTTGTTCGCGGGCTTCTCGAGCACCTTCTTTGTGAAAGGGGCCGGGGCCTTGGTGACTGTTTTCACCGGCGACTTTGCGACCGCTGTAGAGGCTGCAACCTTCTTCGAGGCGTCCTTTGAGGGTACGGGTGCAGCTTTAGGTACAGGCTGGACGGCTGCAGGAGGGCGCGTTGGCGGGGCTTTCTCCGCAGCTACTGGTTCGGCCTCAGCTGTGATAGCAGGAGAAGCCTCTTCTGCAGCCGCAAGCGTCTTTTCTTCAGGCTCCTCAATCACCGCTGCTTTCTTCTTGGACTTCCCGGCTTTGACCTCTTTGCGAGGGGTCCTCGGTCGGCGAAGCGAGACGGGTGGTGGCGGCGCAGGCGGAGAATATGGCTCAAGAAAGGCCTTCATCTCCTCCGGAGTGGTCAGCCGTCCATCCATCAAGGCATAGAGAAGCGTGTCCTGCAGCTCGGCATACCCAGGAACTTCAGGGGTGATCCGCATCTCCGCCATCAACAACACCGGGATCTTGGTGTGAGCTTGCGGCCACTCATTCAAAAAGCTCTTGAAGCGTGCTTGAAGCGCCGAGCTCTTTGTCGAATGCACCGCCCACAGCACAGTCACCGGATCCGAGCGCAGGATGAGCTTGTAGGCTTCCGATGGGAGCACCATCGCCTTCGATAGCAGCTGCGCCGACAGGTCTTTGGCGGCAGCTTCCAAGCTGTCAATCTCCGTAACGAAGGTGGTTCGAGGAAAGCTCTTCTTCAGGGCTGCAACGTCCGCAGCGCTGATCTTTCCTGTAAGCAGCGGGAAGTTTGCCGCGGCCGCATCCGCGCATATTCCACGCGTTTCCAATTGCATCTGCGCTTCGCGAAGCCGATGCAGCTCGGTTGCATTCACTTTCTCCACGCTAAGAGCTGGCGCAAGGTGCTTCAACCATCCCTCTTCTTCCAAACGCCGCATCACTCGAAGAGGCTCTTCTTCGTGAAAGACTTCCTCTACCTCATAGCCGCGGATCGGCTCCCGCAACGCCGCAATGTAGTCCTCCTGCTTGGCCGTGTCATATCTGGCCTTGGTTCGCTCGTCCATCTGCCAACCCAACCGGGCCATAAAGCGTGCTACACGAATCAGGCGTGCCGGATCCTCAATAAAACCGTAGTTACTGACCAGCCGCAGTTCGCGGTTTTCTATGTCAGCAACGCCATTAAGTGGATCCATCAGGAGCCCGTAGGAGCCTTCATTGAGCGAAAGTGCCATCGCGTTGGCCGTAAAGTCGCGCCGGCGTAGATCTTCAAGAATCGTCGCCGGCTGATACAGGGGCTCTCCCGGCTTTGCATAGGTCGCTGACAGGGTGCTTCCCACCTCCACGCGGACGCCGTTGGGGAAGCGTACGTAGAGCGCCTGCAGTGGAGCTGCTTGTCCCGAAAAGACGGCTCCGGCTTGCTCCAGCTGCTCTCGCAAACCAAGGGCGTTTCCCTGCACCACGACATCCAGATCGCGCACCGGCGAGCCACTCATCAGGTCTCGAACCGCCCCACCAACCAGAAACACAGTGAGTCCCTGCTGCCGGGCGACCGACCGAACTGCTTCTAGTGCTACCTGCTGCGCAGCAGAGAGTCGAGTTTCAAGAAGGTAGATGTTGTCGGCCATAGCGCGTGCAATCTCCTAATCACCCTGATCGCGATGAAGGCTAAACCGCCTAGCATGAGCAAGTTGGCGCTGTAACTCAAGGCGAAACAAAAACTCATCCTAACATATCGAGAACGATGCGCCTATCCTCGATGTGACGACCTCAGGTGCACTTCTTGAGCGTTCTCCTGCGTGCCGTGCGACAATCCGATCCAGGCTTATGTCTTCGTCGCAGAAGAAGGTGATCGTCCGGTTACTTCCCGGCGATATTATCCAGGGATACCTACCCGCGTCCGGATTTGTTCATCAAGGCCAGATTAGCTACCTGAATCTTCATGGCCGACTGACCACCGTTCCTCTCTCCGCAATCAAGATGATCTCGTATGTTCGCGACTTCAATCTAAGCGATCTCAGAAATCCAGAGCGGCTGTACCGCAGGAGCTTCATCTCCAGGCCGCGGATGAATGGGTTATGGGTCCGCATCACCTTTCGCGAAGGCGCGGATTTTCTTGAAGGTACAGCTTCAGTAGATAGCTCGCTACTCGATGGGTTTGTCCAGGATGCGGGAGTGTACATCGTCCCTCCCGATGCTCGGGCCAACACGCAGCGCGTCTACGTGCCGCGTGCCGCAATGGAGAACTTCGAGATCCTGGCTCTTATCACGCTTCGGCCCAAGCCAAGCAAGGTGAGTGGCTCGATGATTCAACCGGCAAGCGGCCTGATCCAAACTCCTCTTTTTGAAGATGCTCCTGTGTCGTCCGATGTACGAGGAGTCCATGCCAAACGTTGAAAAGAAGACGTTTACGCTGAGCGTTTTGGCCGGCATGTTCGATGCAGTTCTGGATGGGCCGGGTGATGCGGTGATCACGGGCGTTAGTGGAGTCGAGCAAGCAACGCCCGAATAGCTTA
>CAXSEC010000002.1:0-49618 GCA_964236325.1 uncultured Acidobacteriaceae bacterium
CATGTAGTGGAACTGCTTGGCATTGTCGCCGTGGGGATAGACGCCGGCGTCGGTGCCGAAGGCCATCTTGACGCCGGCCTGAAAGGCTCTGCGGAAGTTGTCGCGCTGCAGCTGGCCGAGAGCGCGCTCTTTGGTGGTGAGCTCTTCGGGGATGCCGAAGTTCTTGGCTTCGCCGAGGATGTAGGTGTCGTCATAGATGTCCATGACGAAGTAGGTGCCGTGCTGCTTGGCGAGGCGGATGCCTTCGTCGTCGACGAGCGAGGCGTGCTCGATGGAGTCGATGCCGGCCTCAATGGACCACTTGATGCTTTGCGCGCCGTGGGCGTGCGCGGCGATTTTGCGGCCGGCCTGATGGGCGGTGTCAGCGGCCATCTTGAGTTCGGCGAGGGTGAACTGCGGTGCTCCGGGCTGGTCGCCCTTGCTGAGGACACCGCCCGAGGCGAGGATCTTGATGACGTCGACCCCGTACTTCACCTGCTCGCGGACGGTCTGCTGCACCTGCTGCTCGCCATCGGCGATGCCGAAGTCGCGCTTGCCTGGGAAGAGGGTGACGGAGGTTTCAGGCGAGTAGTTGTTGAGGTCACCGTGGCCGCCCGTGATTGAGATGCCGGGGCCGGAGGCGACGACGCGCGGGCCGGGGATGAAACCGGAGTTGATGTTCTTCCGCAGATCAACGGCGAGAAACGGGGCAGAGCCGACGTCCCGCACGGTGGTGAAGCCGGCCTCCAGGGTCTTCCTGGCGTTGACGACGCCGTTGATGGCGTGATCGGCGTAGGAGTCCTCGAAGTTATGGATGGGATCGTAGCGATCGGCACGGGCGGTGAGGTGGGTGTGGCAGTCGATGAGGCCCGGGAGGACGAAGTCGCCGGACAGGTCGACGACGGTTGCGCCTGCGGGGATGGCGAAGCTGGCGTCCTCCACGGAGCGGATGCGCTCGCCATCAAGGATGAGCACGACGTGTTGGCGATAGTGGCCGGTATGGCTGTCAAAAAGATTGCCGGCCTTGACGTAGGTGAGTGTGGCGGCGCCGGCGCAGGGTGCCAGGGTAGCGGCAAGAAGAAGAGAGAGGGCTTGGGTAAAGGGACGCGGCACGTGGCTCCTTGGATTTCGGGTGACTTAGCAAGAGGGGGTGGGTGTCGAAGACGACGGACAAGTCGTTGAAGACCTAGTACTTGAAAGATTTGTCGGGGTATGGCGGAGCTTTCGGGATGGGGCGAGGGTCTTCCTGAATCTGCTTTTTGAGGAGATCGAGGGCGGCGGCCAGCTGCGCGTCGTCGCCGTTGTTGGTGGCCTGCGGCAGGTTGTCGACGACAACGTCGGGATCGACGCCGTGGCCTTCGATGAGCCACTTGCCCTCGGGCCCGTAGACGCCGATTTCGGCGGCGGTAGCCAGGCCGTTGTCTGCCTGGTGATTGCTGCCGCTCAGCCAGATCTCACC
The DNA here is from genome assembly GCA_964236325.1 of uncultured Acidobacteriaceae bacterium. GTDB lineage: Bacteria > Acidobacteriota > Terriglobia > Terriglobales > Acidobacteriaceae > Edaphobacter. The sequence goes on from CAXSEC010000002.1 coordinate 1,439, forward strand.
GCCCCAAGTGCGGGTGCCGATGACAGGGCCGAGATGGAAGCGGTGGAAGCCTTCGGCGAAGGCCTCGCCATCCGAGGCCGTGTGCTCATCGCACAGGACGACGATGTGGCCGCGGAAGGCGTCCTGCATGTTCCATTGCGGTTGACCGACGCGCGGCTGCCAGTAGAACCAGGCCTGACGAAGCAGCTTGCTGAGGAGCCACGAGTCGATGTTGCCGCCTTCGTTGTGGCGGACGTCGATGATGAGCCCCTGGCGATTGAAGATCGGGTAGTACTCGCGTGCCCATTGATTGATGTCGCTCGAGCCCATGGCGCGGAGATGAACGTAGCCGATGTGGCTTGCTGAGGCGGACTCGACCTTGAGCCTGCGGGAGTACTCCCACTCGGTGTAGCGCAGGTTGTCGTCGTCGTCGGCTTTGATCGGTCGCACGAGGAGCTCGCGAGTTTCGCCGGACTTCGATTTCACGCGCAGCAGGACCTGTCTGCCGGCTTTGCCGCGCAGGAGTTCGCGCTCATCGGAGACGCTGAGGAGGTCTGTGCCGTCGATGGCGAGGATGGTTTCGCCTTCGGCGACGGTGGAGTCTGGGCGGGCGAAGGGTGGGGCGGTGTCGGGCAGGTCGGGATCGTGGAGGTAGATGTGATCGACGATGTAGCCGCCGGCTTTTTCGTCGCGGTGGAGGCGGGCGCCGAGGGTGGCGAGGTCGACTTTGTCGCTTGATTGACGGGCATCGCCGCCACCGACGAAGGTGTGCAGCGCGCCTAACTCGCTTACCATCTGTGAGATAAGGTCGTTGAGCTCGTCGCGGTCGGAGACGCGGTCGACGAGAGGGAGGTAGCGGTCGCGGGTGGCGGGCCAGTCGATGCCCTGCATGTGGCGGTCGTAGAAGTAGTCGCGTTCGAGGCGCCAGGCGTCGAGGAAGATGCCGTGAAACTCGGCGCGAGGGTTGGTGGAGAAGGACCATTGCCCCAGGTTTATCTGTGACTTAGCGAGGGTTTTAGGGTCGGCGAGGGAGGCGGCTTTGACGTCGGAGTCGAGGATGAAGAAGTCGTCGTTGCGGCGGACGAGCAGCTTTTTGCGGTCGAGGGAGATCTCGTAGCCGGTGATTTCGGGCAGGATTACGTCCAGGTCATCGCCCTTATTGGCGAGGTCGAGGCAGGTTAATGCCTGTTTTGGCGAGGGTTCGTCGCTGGCGCTCATCCAGCAGAGGCGTTTGTCGGTGATGGCGAGGTTTTCGAGGTTGCCGGCGGGTGCGGGGACCTCGGTGAGGCGGGTCTGGATGGCGGTGAAGTCGATTTTGACTTCGGGGGCCGGCTTGGCGTCGGGCTTGGCGGCGTCGGGAGACTTCGTCGCGTCGGGCTTTGGCTTAGCGGTTGATGCTGGCGCAGCTTTGGGGTCGGCGGGCTTTGCGGGCTCGGCAGGTTTGTCGTCTTTGGCGGGTTCGTCGGGGTGGAGTTCGTCCGATGGGAGGAAGGGCGAGCGCTGGCCGGGGAGAAGGGCGAGCTCGTAGATTTTGACCGGTCGATCGAAGAAGGGTTCGGGCTCGCGCGGGCCCCAGGGAGAGCTCACGGTGGTCTTGAGCATGCGATCGGAGAGGAAGTAGAGCCACTTGCCGTCCGAGCTCCAGGCGGGGCTCATGCTGTTGTAGCGGTCGGAGGTGAGGGGTTGGATTTTGCTGGACTGGAGGTTGAGGACCTTGATCTGCGCGAACATGTTCGGGGCGGTTTCGACGAAGGCGAGCCAGCGGCTGTCGGGCGACCAGGTGAGATCGGAGAACTCGTCGGTCATGGACTCGGCCACCTGCTTGTCCTGCTTCGTTTTGGTGTCGAAGATCCAGAGCTGCTGGTCCTTGTTGCGGTGGGCGAGCCAGCGACCATCGGGTGACGGGATGCCCTCCCAGCGGAGGACTTTGGCGTCGTGGGTGAGCTGCTCGGGTTTGCCTTCGCCGTTGGCGGGGTACTTCCAGAACTCGGTTTCGCCGCTGGCGGAGGAGAGGGCGACGATGGTCTTACCGTCGGGCATGAAGCGGGCTTCGCGGAAGCGCTGGGCGGAGTCGGCGGCGACGCGGACGATGCGGCCGTCTTTGAGCGGGAGGGTGAAGACCTCGCCGCGGGCGGTGAAGACGGCGCTCGACCCGTTGGGGGCGAGGTGGGTGGAGGTGACGTACTCGAGCGGCTTTTTGACCCAGTGCTCGCGCAGCTGATCGAAGTCCGAGACGAGGGAGATGGGGATGATCTGCTCGCGGCCGGTGGCGAGGTCGAGCGACCAGAGATCGGCGCCGCAGGCGTAGACGATGTGGCCGTCCGAGAGCGAGGCGGACTGGATATCAAAGCCGTGCTGATGGCTGATCTGTTTGGCGTCGTGGCCCTGCTGGTCGATCGACCAGAGGTTCATGACGCCGTTGCGATCGGAGAGGAAGAAGACGCGGTCTTTTGCGACCAGGGGGTTGTGCGAGGTGCCAGCCCAATCGGCGGTGATGGGGACGGCTTCGCCGTGGCCGTCGAAGCGCCAGAGGGTCTGATTCCAGCCGCCTTTGTAGCGTTTGGTGTAGCTGAACTGCTTGTCGTAGCGGGTGAAGAAGAGGGTGTGGCCGTCGGCGGAGAAGGCGCCTTCGGAGCCGGTGGCGAGCGGAATCATCTCGCGCTCGCCGTGGGCGCCGAGGAGCTCGAGTTTCGGGTCGGGCAGGAGCGAGAAGCGGGAGGTGCGGACGAGCAGGCGGCCATCGGGCGACCAGCCGGCGGGGAGCGCGTCGCCATCCCAGGTGCGGCGCTCGGGGAGACCACCGGCGATGGGGATGGTGTAGACCTCGGACGGGCCTTCGTAGCGGGCGGAGAAGGCGACGGTCTGGCCGTCGGGCGAGATGGTGGCGGCCTGTTCGGTGCCGGTGCCGGAGGTGAGGCGGCGGGCGGGCCCGCCCTCAAGGCTGACGGACCAGAGATCGCCTTCGGCGGTGAAGACGATGGTGTTGCCGTGGACGGCGGGATCGCGGTAGTAGCCGATGTGAGCGGGGTCGCTGGCGAAGAGCGGCGGGGCGAGACAGAGGAGCAGGGCGGCGCGGAGAGCGAACGTGCCAGAGGGCATGGCTGAGGTTTCTCCTAGAGGGCGGTGCGGTGCGGTGGAGCGAGGATAGCACTGGCGTGGCGGGTGAGCGCGGGCGGGGCTGTGATGGTGCGTGTGTGGTCGGGATGATAGGGGTTGGGTTTGCTGGGCGCGTCGCTTCGCTCCGTTGTTAAAGGCGAAATGCGGGGGTTCCTCGGCTGCGCCTCGGAATGACAACCAAAAATTGCAACGGCAACGGCGACGGCAACGGCAAGGCAAGGGCAGCGGCAAAGGCAACGGCGACAACAAGGCAACGGCAACAGCAACGGCGACAACAAGGCAACGGCAACAGCAACGGCAACGGCAACGTCAAGAGCGAAATACAGGGGTCTCTCCACTGCGCGCTTTGCGCTTCGGTCGAGATGACGAGAGTTCGGGTAGGTGGGTGGTAGTCGGTGCAGGTCTGGGCTGAAGCCCAGGCCTGGCCGGGAGCATGACTTACTACCTGCAGGCGGTCTGTCTAGAAGTCGTAGCGGAGGGAGAACTGCATGCGACGGGGGGAACCGAGCTGGGTGGTGGCGATGCCTAGATCGGCGCCCGTGAGGCCGTTGTTGATGGACTGCGGATCGAAGCGGAAGGTGTTGGTCACGTTGTAGACCTCCCAGGCGAAGCGGAGTTTGCCTTGCTCGGCGATCTGCCAGGTTTTATTGAGGCCGCTGTCGAGGCCGAAGTAGCCGTCGCCGCGGAAGTTATTGCGCTGGCCGGCTTCGCCGGGGTAGGGAAGACGGATGATGGAGCCGGAGGAGACGCCGCTGTTGATGGCGGCGCTGTTGGCGAAGAACTGCGGGTTGCCGTTCGCGTCGAAGTGGCGCTGCAGCCTGGCGGCGTTTTTGTCGGTGACGACGCCATAGCCTTCGATCTGCCAATCGGTGGACCAGCCGGGCTCGTTGAGCGAGAAGGGAAGGCCGCTGGTGGTGCGCAGGATGCCGGTGGTCTGCCAGCCGCCGAGGACGGCGTTGACGACGCCGTTGGAGTGGCCGAGGAGAGCTTCGCCGCGGCCGACGGGGAGTTGGTAGACGTAGTTGACGGTGACGACGTGGGTGGTGTCAAAGTCAGAAACGGCGCGGTTGAGGTATGGCTTCCAGGTGTTGATGATTTCGCTCGAGGATGCGGCCACGTTGCTGCCGACGTTGAACTCAGAGCTGCGTTCGGCGTCAGAGCCCATGTCGATGGAGCGGGAGTAGGTGTAGTTGAAGTCCATCTGCAGGCCGTGGCTCATGGGATGGCGAAGCGTGACCTGTGCGGCGTTGTAGTAGCTCATGCCGATGGTGGAGAGGGCGTAGAGCGAGGCGAACTGATCCTGCCAGAAGCGGGGCTGGTGGCCGGCGGGGCAGCCGTAGTTGCAGTAGAAGTCGATGTCAGCGAGGGCGGTGGTGGCGCCGAGGTTGGAGCGATAGGGCGCCCACTCGTTGGTGTAGATGGCCTGGGTGGCGCTTTCTCCGGGGAAGTCGACGCCGGCCATGTAGGGGAAGAGGTGTTCGAAGTAGGGGATGGAGGGCACGCTGGCGGAGGCGTTGCCGTTGTTTTGATCGACGAGTTTTGAGAGCGCGCCGCCGGCGGAGTAGTAGTCGCCGCCGCCCTGCTGATCGACGAAGTCGACGGGTTCGGCGAGGTCGAGGCTTTGCAGGAGATGGCGGCCGAGGCGGCCGACGTAGGCGGTTTCGAGGGTGAAGCCGGCGCCGATCTCTCGCTGAAAGGAGAGGTCGAAGGCCTCGGTGTAGGGGGTTTTGAGCTTGCTGTCGAGGCCCCAGGTGATGGCGAAGTTGTTGGTTGGGGCGAGGTAGGGGAAGGTCTGCGTGGGGGCGGGGACGAAGGGTGTGGCGCCGGCGGCGAGGGGCGCGGCGGGCAGGCTCTGGCGACCGGTGAAGCGAGGGGAGTTGCCGTAGGAGACGGTTCCGCCGGGGTTGGTGACGGAGGTGGAGAGGCCGAAGGAGCCGTTCTGATCGAAGGTGTTGACGAGGCCTTCGCCGTAGTGGTCGAAGTAGATGCCGGCGCCGGCGCGGATGGAGGTTTTGGCGTTGGGGGAGTAGTTGATGGCGAAGCGGGGGGCGATGTTGTTTTTCGATTTCGGCCAGAAGCCGGGCTTGTTGTAGACGGGGCCGCTGGGCTGGAAGGAGAGGTCGGGCTCGTAGATCTGACCGGCGAGAGCGGCGGTCTCGCGCTGGGTGAACCAGGCGTGGGTGTCGATGGTGGGCGTGACCTGCTGGCCGCTGGTCTCGTACGGGGTTTGGAGGAGGGTGTGGCGGATGCCGAAGGTGATGGTGAGGTTTGGCTTGATGCGCCAGGAGTCCTGCAGGTAGTACTCGAACTCGTTGGCTTTGAAGTGGCGATCGATGGGGGCGCCATCGGCGAGCAGGGTGCCGGTGGTGGGGCTGATGACGCGGTAGTTGGAGATGGCGGTGACGGAGGGAACGGTGCCGAGGAGGTTGGCGAGGGCGATAGCGTAGGAGTTGCCGAAGCCGGAGTCGACGCTGTCCTGGCCGATGAGCGAGGGGTCGGGCGGGTTGCCGCCGAGCCAGTAGGGGTTGGTGGAGGCGGAGTTGTAGGAGTTGGCGTCGGAGGTGCGGTTTTGATGGACGAGGCGCCAGTTGCCGCCGACCTGAATGTTGTGGGCTCCCTTGGCCCAGCTGAGATTGTCGATGATGTTGTTGACGGGGACGCTGATGGTGGTGGAACGGGTTTCAGCGGTGGGGGAGTCAAGGAAGCGGAAGTCGACGTAGTCGCCGGAGCCGATGCCACTGCGGCCGTAGCCCTGGCGAACGTAGCCGTAGCGGAGATCGTTGACGAGGTTGGAGGTGAGGGTCCAGGTGTCGCCGGCGGTGATGCCTTTGGAGTTGTCGATGAGGGCGTAGGAGGCGCCCTGACCGGGGAACTGTTCGGGGCCGCCGGTGGTGTCTTTTTGGAGGTTGCCGCGGACGAAGATGCGGTGTTTGGTGGAGGGAAGGTAGTCGAATTTGACGATGGTGGTGTTGAGGGTGATGGGGTGCGGCGAGGAGAAGGTGAAGGAGCCGGTGTTGAGGCCGTCGCCGAGTTCGGTGCCGTTGGCGGCGGGGAAGGATTGCAGGTAGGCGAGGGCGTTGGGGTCGGGCCCGGGGCCATTGGGGTAGGCGGGGGTGTTGCAGATGGTGCAGCCGTTGGCGGCGTCGAGTGCCGTGACCTGCGCGGCCGAGAGGGCGACGGTGCCGCCGCTGGCGCCGGCGTACTGCAGGACGCCCTGCTGGTAGAGGGCGGTGGGCGCGGTGCGCTGGACGATGACGCTTTCGGCCTGGCGGGTGCCTTCGTAGTTGGCGAAGAAGAAAAGCTTGTCTTTGACGATGGGGCCGCCGAGATCGCCACCAAAGATGTTACGTATTAGTTTGGGCGGTCGGTTGGCTTCGCCCGAGGCGAGCTGGGAGTTTTTGAGGAAGAAGTCGTTGGCGACGGTGAAGGTGGGGCGGTGGTACTCGTAGAGCGCGCCGTGGAAGGAGTTTGTGCCTGATTTGGTTACAAGGCTGACCTGGGCACCGGAGGAGCGGCCGGCGTCGGCGTTGGCGTTGCTGGTGGTGACGCGGAACTCTTCGGTGGAGTCCTGGGTGGCGCGGAGGACGCCAGTGAAGGCGAGACCGCGGAGCTGATCGTTGTCGTCGACGCCATCGAGGGTGACGTTGCTTTGATCGGAGCGGCCGCCGTTGACGGAGCCGCTGCGGCTATCCTGCAGGGCGGGATCGGTGCCGGCGGGGATGGGGATGAAGAAGACGCCGGCGTTGAGCGAGAGCAGATCGGGGATGTTGCGGGTTTCGCTGGGGAGCGCCTGGATGGTGGCGTTGTTGGTGGAGTTGCCGATGGAGGCGTCGGTCTGGTTGAGGGTCTGGGCGGCGGCGGTGACGTTGACGACTTCGTTGCTGGCCTGGAGGGTGAGGGTGAAGTCGATGGTTGCGGGCTGATTGACGAGGAGTTCAGCGTGCTTGGTCTGGCTGCCGAAGCCTGGAAGGGCGACGGTGATGTCGTAGGTGGCAGGCTGCAGCTGCTGCAGCTGGTACTCGCCGCTTGCCTTCGAGGTTACGGTGAGGGTCTGGCCGCTGGCGTTGTTGAGGAGCTCGACGGTGGCGTTGGGGACGACGGCACCGCTGGGGTCGCGGACGACGCCGCGCAGGGACGTGGTGGCGTTCTGGGCGAGGGTAGTGGTCGCCAACGCGAGGGTAAGGGCCAGGGGGACATGAGGGCAAAGACGTCGCATCGAGCGATCTCCGGGAGGAAGAGCGGCTGAGGCTCGCACGCGAAGGCGCGTGGACCTGGGTTGGTGGACTGAAGATCTGGTGATGTGCTCTTTGTTACAGGAAGGTGATTGGAATTGCAAACCGAATCTGATCGGGGAGTTGGTCCTGCGGGAACAGGTTTGATCTTGAGCGTTGAGGGCGGCAACGCGTGACACTGCGATCGCGCAATCGGGCGATGTTGTCTTGAGGAGCGCCGGGGTCTGCGAGGGAGATCCTGCGCGGTGCGGGGACGGCTTTAATGGCTACTGGGTGACGATGGGAAGCTCCACGAAGCTGGCGTGGCTGGCGTCGTGGAAGATGCGTTCCGTGGCCTTGATGTAGCTTCCGGGCGGGGCGAAGAAGATGTTGGGGACGAAGCTCTGGGGATTGCGATCGTAGAGCGGGAACCAGCTGGACTGGACCTGCACCATGATGCGGTGGCCGGGCAGGAAGACGTGGTTGGCGGTGGGGAGTGCGAACTTGAAGGTGAGTGGGGTGTTGGCGGAGAGGGGCCTGGCCTGGGCAAGGCTTTCGCGATAGCGGCCGCGGAAGATGTCCATGGAGATGGGGAGTTGATAGCCGCCCAGATCGGGCTCGCCGGCGACTTCGTCGGGGTAGACGTCGATGAGCTTGACGACCCAGTCGGCGTCGGTGCCGGTGGTGGAGGCGACGAGGTTGGCGATGGGCTCGCCGCTGATGCGCAGCGGAGATTTGAGGACGTCGCTGGTGTAGCTGAGAACGTCCGGGCGGCCGGAGAACTCGCGCTGATCGTCGACCAGCCAGCGCACCCAGGAGAGATTAGGCGTGTAGCCGACGGGCTGGCTGGGTCTGGACCGGTAGGGCACGGGCTTCGCGGGATCGGAGACGAACTCGTCGAAACCAGCCGCGGCGCCGGCAGTGGTGGCGGTGGGTGTGGCTGGCTTGTGAAAGGCGAGTGCGGCGTTGCTTTCCAGGTAGAGCGGCGTTGGCTTCGGGGTGCAGCCCTGCTCGCATCCACTGGGCCAGGTTTTCAGGTGCTCCCAGCGATTGGACCCTGTAACAAAAGATGTCACAGATGCGGTTTCGAGCGGCGGCGGATCGTCTTTGAGGAAGTGGGCGAGGAAGGGCGCGAGGATCTGCTCGCGAAAGTAGAGGCCGGTGTCGCTGCGGAACTTGATGGCACCGAGCGAGCTGGCTTCTTCGATCTCCTGCCCGTGATGCCAGGGGCCGATGACGAGGAAGAGCTTGCCGGCGGCGTTGGGCTTTGCTTTGAGAGCTTTGTAGACGGCCATGGCGCCGTAGATGTCCTCCTGATCCCAGAGGCTGTCGACCAGCATGGTGGGGACGGTCAGGGGTTGATCGGCCAGAACCTTATCCATCGCCTGATTGCTCCAGAAGCTGTCGTAGGCGGGATGATCGGTGATCTTCTTCCAGAAGCCGATCTGGTCCATGTTGCGCTGCTTTGCGAGCTCGCCTGCGGAGCCGGCCCGCATGTACATGTCGAAGTCGTCGAAGTTGCTGGAGAGCCAATGTGCGTCGTTCGATCGGGTGGCGGTCTGCTCGTAGATGTAGGGCAGGTTCTGCTGGCGGAAGGCGCCGTTATGGAACCAGTCGTCACCGCGCCAGCCGTCGACCATCGGGTTCATCGGAACAACGACCTTCAGCGCGGGATGCGGGTGCACGAGTGGGGTGAGCGAGAGGAAGCCATCGTAGGAGATGCCGAGGATGCCGACCTTGCCGTTGCTCTCGGGCACGTGCTTGACGAGCCAGTCGATGGTGTCGAAGGTGTCGGTCGATTCGTCGACGGGCGTGGGGTTCTGCGGCCCGTGCATGGGGCGATTCATGATGTAGTCGCCCTCGCTGCCGTACTTGCCGCGGATGTCCTGCACGACGCGGATGTAGCCGCCGGAGAGGATGGGCTCGATGGCGTTGTCGTAGCCGAAGAGGCTGGTGCCGAGATGGATGCTGGGGGTGTTGGTGGTGAGGGCGACGGCGCTGTAGGGGGTGCGCGTCATCAGGATGCCAGCGTGCGCGGCGCCGGTGGGGATGAGGAGGATGGTGTGGAGTTTGACGCCATCGCGCATGGGGATCATGACTTCCTGCCGCGCGTAGTCCATGCCGGCGGTGGGCTGCTGGAAGGCGGCCGGGGTCTCGCTCGGATAGTTGGGGTAGAGCGGTGGGGCTTGACTCTGTGCGCGGGTCGATGCGGCCGCGAGAGTGAGCGAGAGGACGGCAGGAAGCAGAGCGAACGCTGGAGCGCGCATGAGAGATCACCTGAAGAGATGGCGGTAGAGGGAAGCTAACACAGTGGGCTGGACTCGACTGCGGGCTCGGAGCCTTTTAGGAACTTCTTTACGGCGCGTGGACAGGGAAAGGACAACAGCAACGACGAAATACAGGGGTCTCTCCACTCCGCGAGACGATGAGACTGTCTCGCTTCGGTCGAGATGACGGGGTCTTTAGAGGAAACTCTGATTTAGTCCCAAGGTATGACCAGGCTGCCCTCAGCGGCTAAAGCCGCGTTCGAACGAAGGCATCTACGGCATGGCTGAAGCCATGCCCTTAGGCAAGGGCGACTTCATCAAACGGTGTTTAGAGGGAGTGATTCACAATTTTCAGGGCGAGGGCCGGTTATTTTGCCGACGCGAGGAAGGCGGCGATGTGCTGGTTGAGGAAGATGCCGTCGGCGGGCGAGGCGCCGGCGCCGGCGGGATGTCCCCAGAGAGACGGGATGGGCAGAAGGGTGCAGTGCGGGATGAACTGTGCTTCGTACTGTGCGTCCGCGACGGGGAAGTAGAGGTCGGTGGCGGAGGGCAGGTAGAGGACTGGAGCCTTGATGGAGCGGAGGGCGGCGGCGACGTCGTCGTGAAAGCCGGGCGTGTGGCCGACGTCGTTCGACTCCCAGGTGCGCAGCTGCAGGATAAGGTTGTTGGCATCGGCGTTGGGGATGAAGTTGTTTTTGTAGAAGTCGATGACCTGCGGCAAGGATTTGAGCTTGGGATCGTCGTCGCGCCAGAGCTCACGACGCCACCACTCCTGCGAGAAGAGCCAACCGGTCCACATAAGGGAGAAGGCCTGCAGGCCTTTGTCTGGCTGATGTGTGTAGTCGCCGCCGTTGAAGGTTTCATCGGCCATGATGGCGGCGATCTGGCCTTCGTTGCGAACGATGCCGTGGCCATAGGTCTTGGCAGTGCCGGAGGTGGCGACGATGCGGTCCATGAAGTCGGGGTAGCTGACGGCCCACTGGAAGGCCTGTTGCGCGCCCATGGAGAAGCCGATGACGGCGCGCAGATGAGTGACGTGCAGCTCGGTGGTGAGCAGCTGGTGGACCGCGGCGACGTTGTCGCGAATCGTCATGACGGGGAAGCGCGGCCCGTGGAAGGGCTCTGCGGTGTTGCTGGGGGAGGAGGAGCGGCCGTTGCCGAAGAGCTCGCTAGTGACGAGGAAGAGCTTGTCGGGGTCGAGGGCTTTGCCGGGGCCGATGAGCCAGCCGTAGCCGTGCATATCGGCCATGTAGTGCGAGGGGAGAAGGATGGCGTTGTCGCCGGCGGCGTTGAGGTGACCGTAGGTGCCATAGATCACGTGCGCCTCGGGCAGGGTGGCGCCGCTTTCAGTATGGAAGTTACGCAGGACAAAGTCGTGTTGCGTCGGTTCCTGCTGGTGTGGCGCCGGCTGATCTGCTGTCTGACCTGGGGGTTGGGAGTAGGCGTGAGGAAGGATTGCAACGAGGAGAGTTACAAATAGGTATCGCAGCATCGAGAGGTCTCCGGGTGGGGCCGGTGCGGGTTGAGTCGAGGGATTGCCTGCGGCAAGAGCCTGGCGTGTGACGGGATCGGGGTGATAGCGCGATCAGGGAGTCAGCGTTGGCCGACCGAGGTACTTGTCGTACCAGTCGAGCCAGCGCACGTAGCGATCCTTGATGAAGCTGGGCCGGGTGAAGCCGTGGAACTCGCCGGGGTAGATGATGAGTTCGGCGGGTGTGCCGACGCTGCGAAGAGCCTGGAACATCTGTTCACCGCCTTCGAGGGGAACGTTGAAGTCCTTGTCGCCGCCCATGAAGAGGGTCGGGGTTTTTATGCGATCGGCGTGGAAGAAGGGGTAGGAGAGTTTGATGTAGGCGTCGGCGTTTTTCCAGGGTGGGCCGAGCTCGTTTTCATACTGCAGGATGTACTCGTCGATGCCGTAGAGTCCGAGGAGATTGGCCATGCCAGCGCCGCTAGACGCGACTTTGAAGCGAGTTGTGGTGGCGATCGTGTAGTCGGTAAGGATGCCGCCGTAGCTCCAGCCGCCGACGCCGAGACGATCGGCGTCGATGGGTTCGGATTGGATCGCGCCATCAACGGCGGCGAGGAGATCTTTGACTTCCTTGTTGCCCCAGTCGGCGTTGATGACAGAACTGTAGGCGTGGCCGCGGCCGGTGCTGCCGCGATAGTTGACGTTGAGCACCGCGTAGCCGTGCGCGGCGAGGAGCTGGCGATCGGCTTCGAACTCGTGGGCGTCCTGCGAGGTGGGTCCGCCGTGGATTCGGAGAAGCAGGGGGAGCTTACGGGTGGCTGCTTTATAGCCGGGCGGTAAGGTCAGGAGGCTGTGGACTTCGTTGCCATCGGGTGACTTCGCGGAGAGGTCGATGGCTGGGGACAGGGCGAGGGTTGCGAGCAAGGCGTCGTTATGCGCGGTGAGCTTGCGAAGACTCTTGCCGTCGAGGGCGAAGATCTCGGGCGGAGCTATGTCGGTGGTCCAGAGCAGGGCGATGTGTCCGCCCGCTGCATTGAGGCTGAGGGCGCTTCCGGATGCCTGGGTGAGGTGTTGCGGAGGCGCGTCGCCGCTGAGTGAGAGCTCTGCAACAAATTGCTGGCGATCGTCGGCAATGGTGGTGAGAAGGCTTGTGCCGCCGGGTGCGAGAACCGGGGCGCCGGTCCATTGGTCAAGTGAGGGTGCAAGGAGAGCGGGAGGCGTGCCGCCGGATGCCGCTACGATGGCCAGTCGCGGCATGTCGTAGATGGAGTAGTGCGGCGATGTGCCCTGTCGATAGAGGATGCGCGTGGAGTCAGGCGTCCAGGCGAGCGGGCCTTCGTCGCTGCCGGTGAAGGAGGTGAGTTTCCGTGCTGTGGAGGCAGGTGTGGCGGCTGTGACGAAGATGTCGGAGTTGTTGAAGCGATCGGGATCGGGGGCGTTCTGGTTGGAGACGAAGGCGATCTGTGTTCCGTCGGGACTCCACTCGGCGGCGCCTTCGGCGAAGGCAGCCGGACCTGTCAGCGGACCGCTGGTCAGCTTGGTAATTTTCTGGCTTGCGATGTCGAAGAGGAAGAGGTGGGGCTGCTTTTCGGTGAGATAGCCTTCGATGTCCTGCTTGAAGTGAAAGCGATCGAGGACGATGGGCTTGGGCGGCTTGGGCTTCGCGTCCTTCTCCGGCTCGGGCTCTTCTTTGGTTTGAAGTGTGAGCAGGAGTCGTTTCGAGTCGGGCGACCAGCGGTAGTCCTCGAGCTCTTCCGCGACCTTGGTCAGCTGACGCGCTTCTCCGCCGCGACGATCGAGCAGCCACACCTGTGCCCCCTTGCCTTCGCCTTCGCGCGAGGAGGTGAAGGCCAGGTACCTGCCGTCGGGACTCCAGCGGGGGCTGCCGGCGGACTCCTTGCCTGCGGTGAGCTGGATGTCCTCTGTGCCGTTCCAGCTCACCATCCAGAGGTTGGTGATGCTCTTGTCGTCCTCGGGATCGACGTGCGCCACGGTGTAGGCGACCCAGGCGCCGTCAGGGGAGAGCGTTGGGGCATCGACGTGGAGGATCTTGGCGAGATCGTCCGGGGTCATGGCGCGTTTGGGAGTTTGTGCGGAGGCGCCGGGCAGCAGAAGCGCTGCGATGGCCAGGCCGAGAAGAGTGCCGACAGACGGGATGCCGACCGAGGGGGACGAAGGCGAGGCGCTGGTCATAGGTTTTCAAGATAGCTGGTATGGCTGAGAGTTTCTCACGGAGAAGTCGTCGCGCCCTCGGGTCTGCGGGATATTTGGGTGACACTGTACTCATCGGTGGGAGCGACGGTATGACGACGAGCAAGCGGGGTGCTGCATCGGGGCCGCGCCATCTCTTTACGTTGCACCATCCGCCTGGCGACCGCGGAAAACGAGGCGTTCTTCGTGAAGCAGGAATCGCTGACGCGGAGCGCGATCGTTCGTTCCGGAGGATGATTCTTGCTATTCCTGCCGGAAGGGTAAGCACGTACGGCAAGGTGGCGGCGGCTGCCGGGTATCCGTTTTACCACCGGGCTGTGGCTCGTGTGCTGCGGCTGGAGCCGCCGGATCAGCTTCCGTGGCATCGGGTGCTTGGCGCTGGAGGAGAGATCAAGCTGCCGGGAGCTGGCGCGGAGGAACAGAGAGCTCGGCTCGAGCTTGAGGGCGTGCAGTTCTGCGGCAGGCGAGTAGATATGGATCGCTTCGAGCACAGCTTTCAAGGGTGGGAGATTGTGGAGTGACGGGCGTTCCGGAAAGAATGTAAGCGTTCTTGTTACAGATGTTAGGTGCCGCGACGGCGAGAGGTGGCGCTGCTTGCGCGCAGCGCATGGGCACTGCAACGGCGGAGTGGCAGCAAGGGCCCGGAAGGAAAATTTCGATGGCGATAGGGGTTGGTGCGAGAGCTTTCTGCCGTGGCGTGAGTTGATGTTTTGAATCGAACCCACAAGTTTTTGCGTCAGACGAACACACCAATGACGGTGATGTTTTGCTATCCCGCGGTGTCTGTCACCGGCGGGATGGATTGAGAACGGCAGGGGAGAGCACATGATCGAGCGGCCTCAACGCGCGAGGAGCACCTCCGAGATAGCGCGCACGATGCGAATAACAAGCCTGTTTCTGCTGGCGTTTGGGATGCTCGCCGGATGTGCGAAGAAGGCTCCGCCGCCGGCGGCACCGCAGGCGATGCCGGTGACCGTGGTGAGCTTGCAGCCGACGGACGTGCCTGTGACCGGCGAGTGGGTGGGAACGCTCGATGGCAATGTGAATGCGCAGATTCAGCCGCAGGCGAGCGGATATTTGATTCGGCAAGACTATCGGGAAGGCTCGCAGGTGACCAAGGGCCAGGTGCTGTTTGAGATTGATCCGCGGCCGTTCCAGGCGGCGCTTGATCAGGCGAAGGGCCAGCTGGATGCGGCGAAGGGGCAGGTGAAGCAGGCCCAGGCGCAGCTGGATCTGGCGCAGATCAATGTGGATCGCGATACGCCGCTGGCGCAGGCACGAGCGGTTGCCAAGAGCCAGCTCGACAACGACACACAGCAGAAGGCGCAGACCGAAGCGAGCGTTGCCTCGGCGAACGCGAGCGTGGCCGCGGCCCAGGCAGCAGTGGCCAATGCCAGACTGAACCTTGGGTTTACGCAGGTTCGATCGTTGATTACGGGCGTTGCGGGCCAGGCGACGGTGCAGGTGGGCAATCTGGTGAACACGCAGTCCGTGCTCACAACCGTGTCGCAGCTGAACCCGATCCGCGTGTATTTTTCGCTCAGTGACTCGGAGTATCTTGCCCTGACGCAGCGTGCCCGCGAAGGGCATGGCGACCTGTTGAAGAACGCGGCGACGATGCCGTTGACGCTGACTCTGGCGAATGGTGAACCCTTCTCTCAGAAGGGACACATTGCGTTTCTCGATCGGCAGATGAACTCGCAGACGGGCGCCATACGCGTTGCCGCGGCGTTTCAAAATCCGGGCAATGTGCTGCGACCGGGACAGTTTGCGCGGGTCTCGGCCGACACGGAGATGCAGCGTGGAGCGCTGCTGATCCCGCAGGTGGCGATTCAGGAGTTGCAGGGCCTGCAGCAGGTCTTTGTGGCAACAGGCGACGGCAAGGCGCACCTGATTACGGTTCAGCTGGGGCCGCAGATTGGCACCAACTGGCTGGTGAAGGGCGGGATCGCGGCGGGGTCGCAGGTGATTACGGACAACCTGCAGAAGCTGCGCGAGGGAAGCCCGGTTAGTCCACACCAGGGCAGCGCGGCCGCACCTGTATCGCAGGCCACAACGTCGGCGGGGAGATAAGCGATGTCGAAGTTCTTCATCCGGCGGCCGATCGTTGCGATCGTTATTGCCATTCTCACGGTCATTCTGGGAACGGTGTCGATGCTGACGCTGCCGACGTCGCAGTATCCCGACATCGTTCCGACGGAGATCCTGGTGACGGCGACGTACCCGGGCGCCGATGCGAAGACACTGACGCAGGCTGTGGCGACACCGATCGAGCAGCAGATGAATGGTGTCGACAACATGATCTACATGGACTCCGTGAGTGCGAATAACGGAGTGGTGCAGCTGTTCGTTGACTTTGATGTGAAGACGAACCCGGACATCGACCAGGTGCTGGCGCAGCTGCGCGTGGATCAGGCGCAATCGCAGTTGCCCACGCAGGTGACGACGGCAGGGCTGACGGTGCAGAAGGCGTTGACGTCGCCGCTGATGCTGGTTGCGGTGAATTCAGTAGGCGGCAAGTTGAGCCAGGATTTTTTGACCAACTACGCGCTTATCAATCTGCAAGATCAGATTACTCGCGTGAAGGGCGTGTCGCGGGTGCAGCTGTTTGGCGGGCAATATGCGCTGCGGGTGTGGGTGCAGCCGGACAAGCTGGCCAAGCTCGGTGTGACCGCGCCTGAGGTAATCGCGGCGATCCAGACACAGAACAATGTGAATCCCGCGGGACAGATTGGCGCCGAGCCGATTCCAACCGGCCAGCAGTTTACCTACACGGTGCGCACGCAGGGACGGCTGGTGAAGCCGGAGGAGTTTGGCAGGATCATTCTGCGGGCCAATGCGGACGGATCGATTCTGCACCTGAGCGATGTTGCGCGGATCGAGCTGGGCGATCAGGCCTACGGGATCTCCGGGCGATATAACCAGGCGCCGTCAGGGATTATGGCGATCTATCAGCTGCCGGGATCGAACGCGGTGGCGACGGCGGCGGCGGTGAATGCGCGCATGAAGGAGCTGTCGGCGACATTTCCCGCTGGCATCACCTATGACATTCCACTGGACACGACCAAGGCGGTCACGGCGGGCATCAAGGAGATTGTAACTACGCTGGTCGAGGCGCTGGTGCTGGTGGTGATCGTCGTCTTCATCTTCCTGCAGGGCTGGCGGGCGACACTGATTCCGCTGCTGGCGGTGCCGGTTTCGTTGATCGGAACGTTCATCATCTTTCCGGCGCTTGGCTTTTCCATTAACACGCTGTCGCTGTTTGGGCTGGTGCTGGCGATCGGGTTGGTGGTGGACGACGCCATCATCGTGGTGGAGGCAGTCGAGCACCACATTGATGAGGGCATGGATCCGAAGTCCGCCACCGAGAAAGCGATGGAGGAAGTGGGCGGGCCGGTGGTGGCGATCGCGCTGATTCTGGCTGCGGTGTTCATCCCCACGGCCTTCATTCCGGGAATCACAGGCCGGCTGTATCAGCAGTTTGCCGTGACGATTGCGATCTCGGTGTTGATCTCGGCGTTCAACGCGCTGACGTTGTCGCCGGCGCTGGCGTCGTTGCTGCTGAAGCCGAAGGATAAGAAGGCGAAGCCGGGGCTGCTGCGACGGCCGTTTGACTGGTTCAACCGCTTCTTCGGACGCACCACCGACAGCTTTGTGCACACGTCGGACGTGCTGATCCACAAGTCGGCAATTGCCATGGTGGCGATCGCGCTGATCGGTGTGCTGGCGGTCTTCCTGGGCAAGAGTCTTCCCGGCGGATTTATTCCGACGGAGGACCAGGGATACATGTTCCTGGCGCTGCAACTTCCGGATGGAGCCTCGGCGCAGCGGACCGATGCGGCGCAGCAGAAGATTACCGCGGCCCTGCTGAAGACGCCCGGGATTCAGGGTGTGATTGCGGTCACGAACTTCTCGCTGCTGACGCAGGTGCAGAGCACGAACGCGGGCTTCTTCTTTGTCGCGTTGAAGCCGTGGGAGACACGCAAGAGCAAAGAGGAGCAGCTGAACTACATCCAGGGCAACCTGCAGAAGCAGCTCTCCGCGGATCCGGATGGCATTGCATTCGCGTTTCCACCACCGTCGATTCCTGGCATCGGCACATCAGGCGGCGTGACGATGGTGCTCGAAGATCGCACCGGCTCGGACGATACGGAGACCTTGACGAAGAACGTGATGGCGTTTCTGGGCGCCGCGGCGAAGCGGCCGGAGATCGGCGCGGCGGTGCCATCGTACGAGCCCGGGGTGCCGCAACTCTATGCCAATGTGGACCAGGCGAAGGCGCTGCAGCAGCAGGTGCAGCTCTCTGATGTGTACACGACGATGTCGACGTTTATGGGCGGCTATCTGGTGAACTACTTCAATCGCTTTGGCCGGCAGTGGCAGACGTATGTGGAGGCCGAGGGAACGTCGCGGACGGACATTGCCAACATCAACCAGTTCTACGTGCGCAGTGCGAATGGAAGTCAGGTGCCGCTGGCGTCGCTGGTCTCGGTGAAGAAGATCACGGGGCCGGAGTTCATCTTTCGCTTCAATGAGTTCAATGCGGCGCAGATCAACGTGACGGGCGCGCCGGGATACAGCTCTGGGCAGATACGTGCGGCGCTCGAAGAGGTGTTCCAGCAGACGATGCCGGAGGGTGCGGGCTTTGACTATTCGGGCATGTCGTACCAGGAGCAGCAGGCGGAAAAGGGAGTTCCTACCTGGGCGGTGTTTGGCCTGTCGCTGCTGTTTGTCTTTCTGATTCTTGCGGCGCTCTATGAGAGCTGGACGCTGCCCTTCAGCGTGTTGCTGAGTACTCCGGTGGCGATCCTCGGCGGCTACCTGGCGCTGCGGGCGCGACTGCTCGAGAACGACATCTTTGCGACCATCGGGCTGGTGATGCTGATCGGGCTCTCGGCGAAGAATGCGATTCTGATCGTCGAGTTTGCGAAGTCCAACTACGACAGCGGGCAGAGTATCTCGGAGGCAGCCCTGGGTGCGGCGCGGCTGCGCTTTCGGCCTATCGTGATGACGGCGCTGGCGTTCATCTTTGGATGTCTGCCGCTATGGACGGCGACGGGCGCGGGTGCGGCGTCGCGGCGGATCCTGGGAACGGTGGTAATTGGCGGGATGCTGCTTTCTACGCTGATCGGTTTGATCTTCATCCCGGTGACGTTCTCGGTGGTGGAGTATCTGTCGCATCGCTTCGGCAAGGGAGGCAAGGGAACGTCGATGGACTCGAAGCTGGATGTCGATCCGGTGGCGGCGGGGCAGGCGGCTGGCGGCGGACCGCGCACGCCGCAGACGGGAGCTCACGCATGAGGCGGCCTGTGGGACAGAGGACCTTGCGGCAGATCGGGCGTGCCGTGATCGGCGGGAGCCTGCTGGGGCTGGTTGCGGGATGTACGGTTGGGCCAAAGTACAAGCGACCGGCATACCCGGCGCCACCTGTGTTTCGCGGGGCGGATGACGCTGCGGTGAGCTCGGACGCGAAGACTTCGCTGGGCGACGAGCAATGGACGCAGGTGTTTCGAGAGCCGGAGATGCAGGCGTTGATTCGCACGGCGCTGACGAACAACTATGACGTGAGGATCGCGGCGCGCCGTGTGGCCGAGCAGCGGGCACAGGTGCAGATTACGCGCTCGCAGCAGTTTCCGCAGATAACGGCGGGGGGTACAGGTCTCGGAGCGACAATTCCGACGTCTGTCGGAAGCAATATCGGCAGCCCGGTGGTCTTTGGAAGCTTCAATCTTGGGGCGACGTGGACGCCGGATTTCTGGGGTTTGTATCGCCGGCAGACAGAGGAGGCGCGGGCGCAGTTGCTGGCGCAGGTGTGGGCGCAGCGCGCGGTTCGGCTGAGCCTGGTGCAACAGGTGGCGACGGCGTACATTCAGCTGCGGGCGCTTGACCAGGAACTCGACATCACGAAGCAGACGCTCAAGGTCCGGCAGGACTCGGTGGCGTTGACGGAGACGCTGGAGCGCGGCGGCGCGACGCCGCTTTCGGACGTGCGGCAGGCGGAGCAGCTGCTGTACACGGCGACCTCGGAGCTGCCGCAGTTGGAACAGCAGATTCAGGAGCAGGAGAATGCGCTGAATCTGCTGCTGGGGGCCAATCCGGGACCGATTGCGCACACCGATCCAATGACGTTGTCTCCGCCGCCACAGGATCTGCCGGCAGGCATTCCGTCACAGCTGCTGGAGCGGCGGCCGGATATCCAGCAGGCGGAGCAGACGCTGGTCGCGGCCAATGCGCAGATCGGTGTGGCGCGTGCGCAGTTTTTCCCGCAGCTCTCGTTGAACGCTTCGGGCGGCTTTGGCGGAGATGAGTTTTCGAACCTGTTTGATCCTTCCGGAAAGACGATCTACGGCATTGGGACGCTGACGCAGCCGCTGTTTCTGGGCGGAAAGCTGCGGGGGCAGCTCAACCTGGCGAAGGAGACCCAGCAGGAGATGGTGCTGACGTACCAGAAGACGATTGCGGGGGCATTTCGCGATGTATCGAACGCGCTGGTGGCCTTGAACAAGCAACGACAATATCGCGAGCAGCAGGAGAAGCTGGTGTTTGCGGCTCAGGATGCGACGCGTCTGGCGCGGCTTCGCTACCAGGGCGGGGCGACGGCGTACCTCGAGGTGCTAACAACAGACAGCACCCTCTATTCGGCGCAGCTGAACCTGATTACTGCACAGCAGGGCGAGGCCTTGAGCCTGGTGCAGCTGTACAGCGCACTTGGTGGCGGCTGGCAATAACTGGCGGATCAGATCGTCGATAGCAAGGACGTTGAGACGCCGGAGAACAGACGATCTTTCCTGCGCATTGCTCCGCGGCGAACTCTTCGTCGAGAGATCGTTACAGGCTGGTTGGGTTCGTTGGACCTGTGTGAATAAATTTGTGCAGCTTGATCGCCGGGAAGACTCTTCGCGCTCGCGGCGAGCCAGTGTTGAAGAAGTCTACGGTCTCACGCCATTCTGCGGATCGCGCAGCTCCATTGTGCTCGATATCTCCGATGACGAGAGCACTTCGTGCCCGAAGCAGGAGCTCTCCCGCGGCTTCTGCGATGACGCCGTTCTTCTTGTCGATGTGGTCGATACTCTTCAACCATCGATTGAGGCGCATGAGGAAGTCGTGCGAGTAGAGACCTAGAAGGCATCGAGCGAGGGGGGATGCGGGAAGGTGATCCCACGCCACATGTCCATTGAAGCTTTCAACGTTGCGGCGAAAGCCTGGAAAAATGACGTTCGTGTCGTGCATCAGGAAGCCGTAGTCAAACTTCCATCGCAATGGCGCTTCATACAGCGTGCTCCACTCCCATGCATCATGCGTGCTGAAGGCATAACTGATGCCGTCGATGGTCCGATCCGAGTTCTTGGCGCATCCGTTGACAACAACCTTGATCTGCTCCGGCTTGATGCCTTCAGCAAACATCTGCGTGAGCAGTGCAGGCACCGTACGTTCATAGAAGCGCATGCAAGAGGCGACGAGATACACAATGACGGTCTGCTTAGGAAGTGGTGTCTGAGGTATCAGGCAGAGCCGCTGCATCGCGGACTGATGCTCTGGCTCATCACAGAAGAAGCCCACAGGAATGTCGCCCATGGATTGCGTCCACGTAGAGCTTGGTATCCAGTTGTTGTGCGCAGTCACAAAGGCGAAGGCGTCCTCGCCGGGAAACTGACCATGAAGGTACGGGATCCAGCTTCCCTCATTGGGGTGGGCGTAGCCCGTGACTCGGCCATCGGGCTGCAGCGTCAGATTGCCGATTGGCTCAATCAAGTGGCCCTGCCGTAGATCGCGAAGGCGGCAGAAAAGATGAGGCTTTCCGAGGAGCTTGCTCATGTCAACGCCGGGTGTAACTGCGGGAAGCGACGGAAGCAAGACCTCCTTGTCGGCTGCGACCAGGGAGGACGAAGAGGAGACTGCAGTTGCGTTCATTATGGCGGCGCCCTTTTCTTGTGAGCAACGTGGCTGTTGGGCATCGAGAGGCCGATGTCGAGTGCAGCGCTGCTCAACTCTGCTCGCTCGCGCCTTTTTAAGTCTAGTCCATGCTCGAATGTGGGTTTCATGGCTGGCTTCCACGCTGCCAGCGGCATCATCATGGAGTGAAGTAATGGCTCCGGCCTTTGGCTGGCGAGTATGCTCAAGCTTCAGTGGGCCCGGCAACGACACGGTAATCGGTAGCTAGTCAGCGCTACGTGGGAGGACAACATCGAACACGGATCCGGGAACAGCATGGTAGAGGTTTGGGGAGGTCTCGAGTGCACCATCAATCGAGTCGAGGAGCAGTACTTTGATCAGCATGTGTGGTCTGGTCACCGAAGCCACATGGAAGAGGATCTGACGTCGATTGCGGCGTTGGGGATAAAGACACTGCGTACCGCCCTGCACTGGGAGTACTTCGAGGCGACGCAAAGCTGGGCGTTCTTTGATGAGACGCTTCGGGCGATGGGACGATTGGGGATGGAGGCCATCGTCGGCTTGCTGCACCATGGCAGCGGACCTCGGCACACAAACCTTCTGGACCCGGAGTTTCCGGAAAAACTTGCTGCCTACGCGCTCCAGGTAGCGCAGCGGTACCCGTGGGTCACCCGCTACACCCCGGTGAATGAGCCGAATACAACCAGCAGGTTTTCGTGTCTTTACGGGCATTGGTATCCTCATCATCGAAGCATGGAGAGCTATTTTCGCGCTCTGCTGAACGAGGTCAAAGGAACGGCCTTATCAATGCAGGCCGTCCGGTCGGTTCAACCGCTTGCGGAGCTGGTGTACACCGAGGACGGAGGCGGCATCTTCGGCACGGCAGCAACGGAGTCGTTTCAAAGAGCGCGGGAAGATCGTCGGTGGCTTGGCACGGATTTATTGTGTGGCCGGGTGAACCGGGAGCACCCACTGTATGGCACACTTCGCGAGCACAACATTACGGAAGAAGAGATTGCGTGGTTCACGGATAATGTGTGTCCGCCGGCAGTGCTTGGGCTTAACTACTACCTCACCAGTGATCGCTTCCTGGATGACCGGGTTGAACTTTATTCTCCGGGCTTACAGGGCGGTGACAGCGGCAACGAGCCCCTGGTCGATATAGAGGCTGTTCGTGTCAGACCTGAGGGGATCCAGGGCGTGGCTCATCTTCTCAAAGAAGCATGGGACCGCTACGGCATTCCGGTTGCGATTACGGAGGTTCATCTTGGCGGCGAAAGCGATGACCAGCTGCGATGGCTCAGCGAGGTGTGGGACGGGGTGCAACGTGCAGCGTCGTCCGGCGTGAACGTGAAGGCCATCACGATCTGGGCGCTGTTTGGTTCCTGGAACTGGTGCAACCTGTGTACGCGCGATGCGGGTATCTACGAGCCGGGGGCGTTCGACCTGAGCGGCGGCAACGCTCGTGCCACGCCGCTTAGATCGTTTATAGAAGACATCGCGCAGGGACGAGATCTGCGTCATCCGGCGCTCGCGACTGATGCATGGTGGAAGCGCGATGATCGGGTTTTGTACAAAGAAAGATGACCCAGAGGAGCTGTGTACAGGGATTGGTGTCCGCGGGCTCGAAAGGTTCGTACCAAGGACAATCCGCGGTTCACCGAGAAGCTGCTTGATGCGTACGGCCCAGAAGAGCTACGGTCACTGCTTCGGGTTTGCACACCCGAACAGTCCCTTCTCTACAGATTCTTCCTCGCATCAGGCGCGCGAGAACAGGAGGTTGCCTTTGCGACCTATCGAGATCTGGACTTCGAAGCAAAGCTCTTCCATGTTCGGGCGAAGGAAGATCTGGGCTGGACTTTGAAAGACTACGAGGAACGTTCCGTCCCACTTCCCGACTCGATGCTGCAGGAACTCGCTGAACGGCGAAAGGCGAGGCGAGAGGATCGTTTCCTCTTCCGACAGAAAAAGGCAAGCCGGACGGGCACTTTCTTCGGGCTCTCAAGACGATTGCGCTTCGCGCTGGACTTAACTGCAGGCATTGCGTGACCAAGAAAGGCTTGCGCTGTGATCGGCATGGGGTTTGCAAGTAGTGGGCGCTCCACAAATTTCGCCGCACCTTCGCGGGTCTTCATCACGAAAGTGGCGTCTCCATGAGAACGCTGCAGGACCGGCTTGGGCACGGTGACATTGCGACGACCCAGAAATACCTCGCGGCTGCCGACAAGCGCTCGGCGAAGACTCGCGCGCAGGTAAATAGGACCTTCGCCGCATTCGAGGACGCGGCATAAACCCGCTCACGATCGATCACGCAGTACTAACCTTCCAGCCTGAATGTCCCTAGGCAAGGCGGCTGGAGACACACCCATGAGCATTAGGGAACAGCTTCGCAACCGTACGGAACTCCTCACTATCAACCAACTCGCAGAGCTGCTGATCTTGCATCCGCAGACCCTCTACACATCCTGCAGGCGGGGGCTTACCCCGCACCTGCGTCTTGGTGGAAGGATTAAGTTTGATCCGGCAAGCATCGCCGACTTCTTCGAAAAACGAACGATCGGCTAACCAACCTACGCGGCGGATCGGCACACCATGGCTGATCCTGCTGCGATTGTGTTTAGCGCCTGACTCCGCGCAACCAGCTCAGCACACGTTTAGGAAGCTCGCTTCTTCAGGCGAGGGGCTTCACGCTCAGCCCGCGGCGCTCCATCTGTCGCTTGGCTGCGCCATCCAGCCGAGCTTTCCGAGCGGCCATAACGGTGTCCATCGACCGATTGCGGATCGAAGTGATCGCCAAACTTCACCTGGCATACTGCTTCCGGGATCGCGTAGGAGTCGGCCCTTGGCGGTTATCGAGTCTAATACTCACTTGGCGCCAGTCCGCGGTGAAATCTTTTCTGGCTGAAAAGCCATAGGACGCCAAAATAGCTTGGCGAATCCTTCGACCCGCGTCCGGTGTGCAGTACTAGGTCAGGCGTGGAGGAAACTACCCGTGCCAACCGACAAGCAACTCAGCAAATCGAGACAATCTAAAGAAGTTACGCCCGATCAGCTGCGAGCATGCCTCACCACCAACCAACACCGCTCCCGAGCGTGAAATCACGTCGCGCCCGTCTTTGACGCATTCGCAGATCGCCTGCGCACTACTGAGGAGTGGCTGCGACTTCCGCTCGCTGAGGTTCTGGGCAAAAGCACCCTGATCAAGTAGCAGCGACTGCACGCCGCGCTCACCATTGGACGTAATCTGGCCATCCAGACGCGGTCCGACTCGGCGCATCTTTACATCCGCCGCCACCAGTCGATTGTCTCGCCCATCCTCGACATCGTGGAGGTGCTTCCATGACCACTCACAAGGGCATGCCCGGCCAGTCTTCGCTCTCAAAGATCCAGCGGAATGTCCGAGACTCCCGAACCATGACTGGCGCACGACGTTTGGTGTTCGACGCCCTTTTACTGCGCGCTCAACCAGACGGCCAGGGTCGCTGGACCTGCTTTCCCGGCTACGACCTCGTCGCGAAGGACGCCGGGGTTCATATCAAGACCGTGAGCCGTGAGGTCTTGGCGCTTGAGGATGCCGGTTTCCTCCGCAGGAGACCTCGCGGGCCACGCTCGATGAAGTTTGTTCTTTTCGTCGAGCAGTTCGAGGCGCTCGCCATCGCGGCGCGCGCGCCGAGGCGAAGCTGGAACAAGAAGAACAAACAGCGAGATACGGTTACGACCCGGACGATTTGTCCGATGTGTCTGCCGCAGCTCAACCGACCATCGCGCCTCAGCCGGCGGTCGCCACTCTCAACGAAACAAACACTGGACAGGAATGGGTGACGATATGACCACAGCAAGGGAGCAATACAAAGCGAACCTCGCCGCGTTCGAGGCTCAGGAGCAAGCGGATGTACTTGCCAAGGAAAACCCAGAAACACGGCAACGATTAGAGGACTTCCATCGTAAGTGGGCCCAGCGGGAGAACGAGCCGCCCGAACCTGACATCCTCCTCGACGACATACGGATCCCTCCGCGCGATCCGAGCGGAATTCGCACTCTGACTCCGAAGCAGTTCGAAGAGATGGAGCGCTACCTGCGGGAGCGAAGAGAGGGCGACTGCGAGCGATCCGATTATTGCTGCCCGGGACCGTTGCGCGATCTTCCGCCGGACGTGCGGATGGACCTTTCGAAGAAGTCAGACTCGTCGGTGTGGGAGATCTCGATCGAGCACAACAATGTGCCGGGGTATAGGATTTGTGACATCGCCGCTTTCTTGCGAGGCGAAATGGAACTTGCCTTTGGTGACGAAGACGGCTTCTCCTATACGACATTTCGGCACATCGCCACCGGCACGGAGTTTCGTCTGAAGAACGTGGCCGAAGCGACGCAGGCGCGAGAGCGCTTCCGCAAGCGGATCGAACAGGATCAGAAGCTAGGACTTAGCTGGATCCCCGACTGGATGTCTGCTCATCACGGGGATCACACGGTGGGGTCGTTGAAACCCTACCCGCAGTCCCCCGTGGCAGTCGAACGGCAGGAAAAGCTGCTTGCCGAAATGCCCGACCTGACGACTCGTCTGGTCTTGGGCTCTCAAAGGGTTTGGGTTCTGCTCGGTCCGGCTGGCGCAAGCAAATCAACCTACGTGAGCGCGGTTCTCAAAGATGTGTGCACCTTCCGGACGTCGCAGGAGAGTAAATGGCCGTATGTCACGCCCAAGTACAGGTTGCGCTCCGATCCCAAGAACAGTCATGGCGTGTGGCGGGTCAGGGTGCCGCAGTGGCTTGAAGAGGTAACGCGCTACAACTCACGGGACTTTGAGGATACCGAGAAGATCCCGCCGCCGCGCATCACCCCAGGAAGTATCCAGGGGCACGCCAGGATCAGCGAAATGCTGCCGGTCCTTTGGCTTGAAGAGATCGATCGTTTCCGGGTGACCGATGCCAAGGCCTCGCTCCTCTTCGCACTTATCGATGCCGTCTACGAGGCTCGCGGATGCATCATCCTGACGGCGAACGCGACGAAGTCGAAACGCGAAAGTCTCCTCGACCCGGCGATCTTCCGCCGGATCATGGGGGCAAATGACAGTGGTGATGCTCGAAACTTCACCCGGTGGGACATGCACGGGGAGGATGGTGTTTCGAGGTAGGAGACGGATCGCTGGGCCCGATCCGTGATGGTATCTTATGCTCCCCCAGGCGTAAATGGTCCGCTCCACTTGAGGAGCACCAAGTTACGAAGAAGGAATCAAGGGTTCCTCTCACCACCCTCAACGATTCTCCACTGGAGCAGGATGTCCCGAATGGTCCGCCTGGTAGGGGGCCTAAGTATTAACCATTAAGGATGAGACGGGGAAGGGGAGGCCCTTGAGCGCCACCTTCGGCGGCGAGCTTAAGGGATCCCGGAAGGGTCTCCCCATTCCCACTTGAGATTCAGGAAAAGCAACAGCAAACGCAACGGCAACCGCAACAACCCGCTGTGAGAATGCAGCAACAATCCCTATCCCGTGTTAAGGCCGTCAAAGAGAAACCAACGAGGCCGCCGCCGCGCCGCCTCCTTCTTGAGACGTTAGTGGTTCGAAGGTGATCAAAAGGTTGCGGCGACTCTATACCAGCGTCTGCTATCCAGTAGGGTGTCGAGGTTCTCGATTTGCCAAGGAGTATGTTTATGCACGTTCCTGCCGAAGCGACCGATACTCTTGCGCAAAGTGATCCCGAGTAAACTGAGCATAGTGGAAGAGTCGCTTCTTAATGCCGACATCGCGAAACAAGTCCTCAGGCCCTGCACACAGAATGCCAGCTAATGAACCCCGAGACGGTAGACCAAGCCCGCGCCCAAACGAATGTTGTTCTGCCGCGAGTTCACGTTATTGGGTGCCTGCGAGTAGATATAGTCAACTTCGACCGGAATAAGTGAGAAGTGCGGCTTTAAGTGGTAGTTAAGACCCAGACCCAGCTGGCCGGCAAAGTAGTTCCGCCCCGAGCCGTATAGGACGTAATTTGAAGACACGTGCGAGATGCCTACCAGAGCTTGTCCGTAGGGTGTCCAGTGCCCGGTTCTCCACAAGGAATACCGCGGTCCGGCTGTAAAGTTGGTCAGGCGTAGATTCTCATCAGTGCCGTTAAGAGCGGAGGCACTGGAATGCGTTATATCGATCGTGGCGCCTAATCGCGGATGAAAGGTGAACGTAAATTGCCCACCTCCGCCCTGCAGCCAAAAGCAGCCGCAGCTGCCTGGTGGTGCATTGGCATGGGTTGCCTGATATTGCACGGCAAACTGCATGGAGGGTGCCTGTCCCGGCTCTAGGCCGTATGGCTCACTTGCCTGGGTTTGTGCGGCCGCGGCACAGGAGGTGAGCAGCGCCAAAGTGAAGGCCGGTAGGAGTTGATTAGAGAACTTCATTGAAGAGCCTCGGGATTATTCGGAAGAATGGACCGTAGTCGGAACGCGAACAGCGTCCCGACTCCTCAGCGAACGTTCAAGGTTACGGTTGTTGAGTGGTGAAGTGTGCTGCTGGTTCCTGTTACAGTCAGCGTGTACGTCCCCGGTGTACTCCCTAAATAGCCACCACCACAGCCCGTGACACCAAAGCCGATCAGGCTGACGATGACCAGAGGTAGAAGACTAGGTAGCCGGCGGCGGATCCTGCCTATCCCCAGCAACGGTGTCAGCAGCAATCCAAGCGCTAGCGACGCAAGCGCCGTCTCTCCTCTGTGACCCTGAACAGCGGCAACGGTAAGAGGATTGGCTGACGTCTGCACCTGCATTTGTGAAGTGACGATACCGCCTTCGGGTGTGACACTGGCGGGAGTAAATTTCACCGTGTAATTACCGGGCAAACCGGTCACGCTGAGCGTCACAGGGGCGTTGAAGGTGATCCCTGTGACGGGACCCAGATTGATGGTAAAGGCGGCCGCGTTGCCCGGATTTACAGAGATGGTGGGCGTTGAAGAGGCGATAGTGAAGTCAATGATAGTTTCCGCGACAGTATTAGAGGTTGCCGTAACCGTTTTGTCCGCCGAGGTATAGACCGCAGTAATTTGTCGAACTCCGGTGGGCAGCGTACTAGTTGTAAACATGGCCGCACCTCCAGAAGTCACATTCACTGCTCCCAGGAGCGTTCCTCCGTCGTAGAAGCTGACCGCTCCGCTCAACATAGTTGGAGTGGTTCCCCCCAGTGTCGCCGTGAGGGTGACGGGTTGCCCGAACAGTTGAGGATTGGGAGAACTGGTTAGGTTGATTGTGGGCTGCGGTGCTGTGACTGTCACGGTGACGATATTGCTAGTTCCTACCCCGTAGTTCATGTCGCCGCCGTAGACAGCATTGACCGCATCAGCACCCACTGGAAGTGTGGTCGTCGCTAAGATGGCGACACCAGTGGCATTCACAGTACCGGTTCCGACAGCGTTGGCACCGCTGTAGAAGGTCACGATACCCGTAGGTGCCCGACCGTTGACCGACGTTACGGTCGCGGTGAAGGTGACGGACTGGCCGGACATCGTGCTGATCGCTGAAGCTGACAGCACGACAGCTGCAGCGTCCTGCGTAACGGTCTCGGCAACGGTATTAGATGTGCTGCTTCTATAATTGCTGTCGCCGCCATAGGCCGCAGTGGCAGTGCTCACGCCGAGAGGAAGTGCCGTCGTGGAGAGGGTCGCTACCCCAGAGCTATTTACCGTTCCCGTTCCCAGAGCTGTGGTGCCGCTATAGAAGGTTACGGTCCCGGTAGGTACGACGCCGTTGACCGTCGGCAGAGTGTCCGTCAATGTGACGGACTGGCCTAAGTTCGGAGTGGCGTTTGAGGTGGTGAGGACGTCGGTGCCACTGTCCTTGGCGACGGTTTCGGCCACGGCGTTCGATGTGCTGGTGCCATAGTTGCTGTCGCCGCTGTAGACCGCAGTGACAGTGTCCACGCCGACTGGGAGTGCCGTTGTTGCAAGTGTCGCCATCCCAGAGCTATTTACCGTGCCAGTACCCAGAGGGATGGTACCGTTGTAGAAGATCACGGTGCCGGTAGGTACGACGCCACTTAAGGTCGGCAGAGTATCAGTGAGGGTCACCGATTGGCCAACTAAGGGAGCAGCGTTGGAGGTCGTCAGAACGCCTGTAGCGCTTCCCTTAGTCACCGTTTCGGTTACAGCATTGGATGTGCCGTTGCCGTAATTGCCATCGCCGCCGTAAACCGCAGTGACAGCGTCTACTCCGACTGGCAAGGCGGTGGTAGCCAGGATGGCTACACCGGAAGAGTTGATCTTGCCCGTACCCAGGGCAGTGCTGCCGCTATAGAAAATGACCGCTCCGGTGGGAATGACGCCGTTGGCTACGGGCAGGGTGTCGGTAAGGGTGACGGACTGGCCGGCGCTGGGCGTGGCGTTAGAGGTTGTTAGAACGCCAACGCCGCTGTCCTTGCTTACGGTCACAGCGATCATGTTGGAAGTGGTGGAGCTATAGTCACTGTCACCGCTGTAGACGGCGGTCACGGTATCAGTGCCGACAGGAAGAGCACCTGTGGTTAGAGTCGCAATGCCAGAGCCATTCACCGCGCCTGTGCCGATGGCGGTGGTGCCGTTATAAAAGGTCACCGTGCCGGTGGGCACAATGCCGTTGACGGTCGGCAAGGTGTCCGTAAAGGTTACGGGCTGACCGGCTACGCTACTCGTCGCGGTGCTGGTGAGTGCGTCTGTGCTTGCGCTCTTGGAAACGGTCTCAGTTACGGGGTTGGAGGTGGCGGTGCTGAAGTTTGTATCGCCGCCGTAGACTGCAGTGATCGTGGAGGTGCCGACCGGAAGCGAACCTGTTGTCAGGGTCGCGGTACCCGAGCTGTTCACGGTGCCGGTGCCGATGGCGCTCGTACCGTTGTAGAAGGTTACCGTGCCGGTGGGCACGACGGTGTTTACGATCGGCAGGGTATCAGTGAAGGTGACGGACTGCCCAAAGCTCGGAGCCGGGTTGGAAGTCGACAAGGTATCGGTTCCGGTCGCCTTGGTGACGTTCTCGGTGACGGCGTTCGAGGTAGCGGTGTTGTAGGCGGCATCGCCTGCATAGACGGCGGTCACCGTATCTGCGCCCACGGGTAGAGAGGTAGTAGAGAGCGTGGCTACACCGGAGCTGTTCACGGTGCCGGTACCGATCACCGTCGTGCCGTTGTAGAAGGTCACCGTACCGGTAGGCGCGGCGGCGTTGACCACCGAGAGCGTGTCGGTTAAGGTCACAATCTGACCGACGGTCGGCGAATTGTTGGAGGTCGTAAGTACCGCGGCAGGCGTTGTCTTGCCGACGGTCTCCACGACGATATTGGAGGTGGAGGAGCTGAAGTTTCCGTCGCCGCCGTAAACCGCGCTCACGGAGTCCGTACCTGCAGGGAGCACACCTGTGGTGAGCGTGGCGACCCCCGAAGCATTCACCGTACCTGTACCGATCACCGTCGCGCCATTGTAAAAAGTCACTGTGCCGGTGGGCGTCAAGCCGTTGGTCGAGGGAAGCGTGTCTGTCAGCGTGACCGATTGACCGAAGTTGGGTGCCGTATTGGAGGAGGTAAGCGTGCCGCCGGCCGAGGCCTTGGAGACGGTCTCTGTAACTGCATTGGAGCCAGTCGCGGTGTAGTTGTTGTCTCCCCCGTAGGAGCTGGTCACCGTATCCGTTCCCACAGGCAAGGAGCTGGTGGTCAAGGAGGCCACGCCGGAGGCGTTGATAGTTCCGGTGCCCAGAGCCGCCGAGCCGTTATAGAACGTCACGGTGCCGGTGGGCGCTACGCCGTTGACCGTGGACAATGTGTCGGTCAGCGTGACCGGTTGGCCGGCGGCAGGCGCCACGTTGGAGGAGGTTAGGACATCGTTTACGGTGGCTTTGCCCACAGTGACGGTCAGCGGTGTCGGGGCGGTCGACTGATAATTGTTGTCACCCGAGTAGAGGCCGGTGATCTGATCCGTGCCCGAGGGGAGATCGCTGAGGGTGAGCGTAGCCACACCGTTGCTGTTCAGCGTCGCTGTGCCGATGAGCGTGCCGTTGCTGTAAAAGTTTTCTGTTCCAGTGGGCACTACGCCGTAAACACTCGGCTGCGTAATGGTCAGCGTGACGCTCTGGCCCGCGACCGGCGTTGTGCTGGACGAGGAGATGGTACCCGTGGTGTTGTTCTTGCTGACGGTCTCGGTGAGCGGGTTAGAAGTGCTGGTGGTGTAGTTGCTATCGCCGCCGTACACCGCGGTGATTGTGTCCGAGCCGACGGGCAACGACCCAGTCGTCAGCGTGGCGACGCCGGAGCTGTTGAGGGTGCCTGTACCGATCGCGGTCGAGCCGTTATAGAAGGCCACCGAGCCTGTGGGTACGGCGCCGTTCACTGTCGGCAGGGTGTCTGTCAGCGTGATTGGCTGGCCCGCGTTGGGGGTGGAGTTGGAGGTGGTAAGGGTTCCGTCTCCCCCGCTCTTGGTGACGGTTTCGGTGACGGCGTTAGAGGTGTTGGTGCTGTAATTGGCATCGCCGGCATAGACCGCGGTCACTGCATCGGTGCCGACGGGCAGCGAGCTGGTGTTGAGCCTCGCGACGCCGGAGGCGTTGACGGTCCCGGTACCCAAGCTAGTGGTGCCATTGTAGAAAGTCACGGTGCCGGTCGGAGAGACACCGTTAGCTGCCGTCAAAGTGTCTGTCAGAGTGACAGCCTCACCATAATTTAGAGTGCTGTTGGAAGTTGTGAGGGTTCCGCCGCCAGCGCCCTTTGTTACGGTGATGACGAGGGGATTAGAGGTTGCCGAGCTGTAGTTGCCGTCACCGCCATAGACCGCGGTGATCGAGTTGGTGCCAACAGGCAGCGATGTCGTGGTCAGGGTAGCCGTAGACAGAGTAGCCACACCAGAGCTGTTGACGGTCCCCGTGCCAATGACGGCGGTGCCGTTATAGAACGTCACGGTGCCTGTTGGGGTCACGCCGTTGACGATAGGTAGCGTGTCAGTCAGGGTGATGGACTGACCATAGCTGGGCGCGGTGGTGGAGGCGGTCAGGGCGTCGCTACCGTTGCCCTTGGAGACGGTTTCGGTAACGGCATTGGAGGTGGCGGTGCTGTAATTGCTATCGCCGCCATAAACTGCGGTGACGGTGTCCGTGCCCACAGGCAGTGCGCTGGTGGCCAGGGTGGCAATGCCGGAGCTATTCACCGTGCCGGTGCCGAGCGAGGTTGTGCCGCTGTAGAAGGTCACTGTACCGGTGGGCGCAGTGCCGTTTACCGTCGCCAGCGTATCCGTAAGGGTGACGGACTGGCCCAGAGTCGGTGAGGCGTTGGAGGTGGTTAGTGTGCCGGTCTCGGACGCCTTCGCCACGGTTTCTGTGACGGCATTCGATGTGCTCGAGCTGTAGTTCGAGTCGCCGCCGTAGACCGCGGTGACGCTGTCGGTACCGACCGGGAGAGCGCCCGTGGTCAGGGTAGCCACGCCGGCGCTGTTCACCGTACCTGTCCCGAGACTGGCCGAGCCGTTATAGAAGGTGACTGTGCCCGTTCGCACGACACCATTGCTCGACGAGAGCGTGTCGGTAAGGGTTACGGTCTGGCTGTAGCTCGGCGAGGCGTTGGATGTGCTGAGTGTGTCGGAGCCGGCGTTCTTGGACACCGTCACCGTAACGGGGTTGGATGTGTTGGTCCCGTAGTTGTTGTCACCGCCATACACCGCGGTGATCGAGTCTGCGCCCACGGGCAGTGAACCGGTCGTAAGGGTGGCCACGCCGGAGCTGTTGAGGGTGCCAGTGCCGATCGCGGTTGAGCCGTTATAGAAAGTCACCGTACCGGTGGGCACGATGCCGTTCAGCGTCGGCAGGGTATCCGTCAGGGTGATGGGCTGACCAAACGCGGCCGAAGTGCTGGAGGCCGTGAGCGTAGCGTTATCCGTGTTTTTGGTGACGGTTTCCGAGACAGCATTGGAGGTGGTGGAGGCGTAGTTGCCATCACCACCGTAGACGGCCGTGACTGAATCCGTGCCGACCGGCAGGGCAGTGGTGGCCAGAGTGGCGACGCCGGAGCTGTTCACTGTGCCAGTGCCGAGCGAGGTGGTGCCGCTATAGAAGGTCACCGTACCGGTAGGCTGGACGCCGTTCACGGAGGGCAGCGTATCAGTCAGGGTGACCGACTGGCCTGCATCCGGTGTGGCATTGGAGGTGGTCAACGTGCCGGTGCCGATGTTCTTGGAGACTTTTTCGGCGACGGCGTTTGAAGTGACGGAGCTGTAGTTCCCATCGCCGCCATAGACCGCGGTGACAGAGTCGGTTCCAACCGGCAGCGCACCGGTGGTCAGAGTGGCGACACCGGAGGCGTTTACCGTACCCGTTCCCAGGCTGGTGTTGCCGTTGTAGAAGGTGACGGTGCCGGTCGGAACGATGCCGTTTTGCGTCGGCAGGGTGTCGGTAAGCGTGACCGGCTGGCCAAAGCTGGGAGCGGAGTTCGACGTGGTCAGCGAACCGGTGCTGGTGTTTCTGGTCACATTTTCAGTGACGACGTTGGAGGTGGAGCTTGCGTAGTTGCTATCGCCGCCATAGACCGCCGTCACCGGATCGCTACCGAGGGGTAAAGTGCTGGTGGTCAGCGTAGCTACACCGGAGCTGTTCACCGTACCCGTTCCCAGGCTGGTGCTGCCGTTGTAAAAGGTGACGGAACCCGTGGGCGCCAAGCCATTCACGGTGGCCAGCGTATCGGTTAGCGTCACGGACTGGCCGCTGTAGGGTGCCGTATTGGAGCTGGTGAGCGTGTTCGTGCCGGTGTTCTTGCTCACGGTCTCTGTGAGCGGGCCGGCGGTGGTGGAGCTGTAGTTGTTATCGCCGCCATAGACGGCTGTGATGGAGTCGGTGCCTACGGGAAGCGAGCCCGTGGTCAACGTAGCGATACCCGCACTGTTCACGGTGCCGGTCCCGAGAATGGCCGAGCCGTTATAAAAAGTGACAGTACCGGTCGGGGCTACGCCGTTCACTGTGGGCAGCGTGTCCGTCAACGTAACGGACTGGCCGTACGTGGGCGTTGCATTCGAGGTTGTGAGTGTGCCGGTTGCGGCGCTCTTTGTGACGGTCTCGGCGACGGCGTTGGAGGTATTGGAGCTGTAGTTGGAATCGCCGCCATAAACCGCCGTGACGGAGTCCGTGCCGACAGGAAGCGAGCCCGTGGCCAAGATCGCGACGCCCGAGCTGTTCACGGTGCCCGTGCCGAGGCTCGTTGTGCCGTTGTAGAACGTCACGGTACCGGTCGGCGCGACGCCGTTTACCGTGGGCAGGGTGTCCGTCAGCGTAACGGGCTGACCATACGTGGGCGAAGCGTTCGAGGTGGTAAGGGTGCCGGCCGGTGCATCCTTGGCCACGGTCTCCGTGACGGCGTTGGAGGTCGTTGCGCTGTAGTTGGTGTCGCCGCCATAAACCGCGGTGACGGAGTCGGTACCGACGGGCAGGGCCGTCGTTACCAGGGTGGCCACGCCTGAAGCGTTGACCGTGCCCGTGCCGAGGGAGGTGGTGCCGTTATAGAAGGTGACCGTGCCGGTGGGGACGACACCGTTCGCCGTGGTCAAAGTGTCGGTCAGCGTGACGGACTGGCCGTAGTTCGGTGTCGCGTTGGAGGTGGTAAGGGTCGCTCCTCCAGCAGCCTTGCCGACCGTCTCCGTTACAGCTGCCGAGGTGGAAGACGCATAGCTGGTGTCCCCGCCATAAACCGCAGTGACAGAGTCCGTGCCGATCGGCAGTGCGCTCGTGGTCAGCGTGGCCACGCCGGAGCTGTTCACCGTTCCCGTACCTAAGCTCGTCGTACCGTTGTAGAAGGTGACCGTGCCAGTCGGCACAACGCCGTTCACCGAAGTCAGGGTAGCCGTCAGGGTGACGGGCTGGCCGTAGTTCGGCGTCGCGTTGGAGGTGGTCAGGGTATCGGTACTGGTGGCCTTGGCGACCGTCTCTGTAACGACGTTGGACGTATTGGTGTTGAAGTTGGTGTCACCTCCATACACTGCGGTGACCGAATCGGTACCGGTGGGCAGAGCCGACGTGCTAAGTGTGGCCACACCCGAGCTGTTCACCGTGCCGGTGCCCAGGCTCGTGCTGCCGTTATAGAAGGTCACCGTGCCGGTCGGAAAGGTCCCGTTGGCCGATGAAAGCGTATCCGTAAGAGTGACGGCTTGCCCGTAGTTCGGTGTTGCGTTGGAGGTGGTGAGGGTGGCGGTGTCCGTTCTCTTGGAGACCGTCTCCGTCACGACGTTCGACGTGGAAGAGACGTAGTTGCTGTCTCCGCCGTAGGTTGCCGTGACGGGATCCGTGCCAACAGGAAGCGCTCTCGTGGTCAGGGTCGCAACGCCGGTGCTGTCCACCGTGCCGGTGCCGATGGCCGTGCTGCCGCTGTAGAAGGTGACCGTGCCCGTCGGAATCACACCGTTGATCGCGGTCAGCGTGTCCGTCAGCGTAACGGACGCGCCATAGCTGGGTGCGGCGTTTGACGTGCTAAGGGTTCCCGTAGCGGTGCCCTTGCCGACCGTCTCCGAAACCGCATTGGAGGTTTTGGTGTTGAAGTTGTCGTCCCCGCCATAGGTCGCTGTAACGGAGTCTGTTCCAACAGGGAGAGAAGTAGTCGCCAGGGTGGCTACGCCGGAGCTGTTCACCGTGCCGGTTCCCAAGACAGTGCTGCCGTTATAGAAGGTGACCGTGCCGGTTGCGACCACGCCATTCGCAGCGGACAGCGTGTCCGTCAGCGTAACGGACTGGCCAAACGCAGGAGTGGCGTTCGATGTCGAGAGAACATTGGTACCGGTGGCCTTGGTGACGGTCTCGGTGACGGCGTTCGAGGTGTTGCTGCTGTAGTTATTATCCCCGCCGTAGGAAGCCGTAATCGAATCCATTCCAGCCGGAAGAGAGCCTGTGGTCAGCGTCGCCACACCGGAGCTGTTCACCGTGCCGATTCCGATCGCGGTGGTCCCGTTGTAGAAGGTGACAGTGCCGGTCGGAATGACTCCGTTGATCGAAGTGAGTGTGTCGAGCAGCGTAACAGACTGGCCGTAGGTCGGCGTGGTGTTGGAGCTCGTCAGGGTGCTGGCATCCGTACCCTTGGTGACCGTCTCGGTGATTGCGGCAGCCGTGGCGCTGTTGTACGTCGTGTTTCCGCCATAGGTCGCGGTAATGGAATCCGTGCCTACGGGCAGTGCACTGGTAGTTAGGGTAGCGACGCCACTTGCATTGACGCTCCCTGTACCCAGGGCGGTCGTGCCGTTATAGAAGGTGACCGTGCCCGTAGGAATGACGCCGTTCACGGAGGTCAGCGTGTCGGTCAGCGTAACCGACTGGCCGAAGGCCGGCGTGGCATTGCTGGTTGTCAGCGTACCGCTGTCCGTTGCCTTGCCCACAGTCTCGGTGACCGTATTAGATTGAGACGTGTTGTTACTGCTGTCGCCGCCATACGAAGCCGTAATGCTGTCGGTTCCGAGTGGCAAGGTTGAGGTGGTCAGGGTGGCCACGCCGGAGCTGTTTACGGAACCCGTACCGATCGACGTGCTGCCGCTAAAGAAAGTCACCGTGCCGGTGGGCACAATGCCGTTCACCGTGGCCAGCGTGTCGGTTAGCGTAACCGACTGGCCGAAGCTCGGTGCCGCGTTCGAAGTCATGAGCGTGTTGCTGCCCGCGTTCTTGGAGACAGTCTCCGTCACAGCGTTCGAGGTGGACGAACCATAGGTGGTGTTGCCACCGTAGGTCGCAGTGATCGTCATCGTGCCGACAGGCAGCGAAGAAGTGGTTAAGGTGGCCACACCGGCGCTGTTCAGCGTTCCTGTGCCAAGCGACACCGAACCGTTATAAAACGTGACTGTGCCTGTGGGTACAACACCATCGACCTGGCTCACCGTGTCGGTCAGGGTGACAGCTTGCCCGACGTTCGGGGTCAGATTGGACGAGGTGAGCGTGTTGGAACTGGCGGCCTTGCCTACCGTTTCTGTCACGCTGTTGGAGGTGCCGGACGCAAAATTAGAGTCGCCCGGGTAGGAGGCCGTAACCGTATCGGTTCCGATCGGCAGCTGGGTGGTGGCCAAAATAGCCACGCCGGAGCTATTGATCGTGCCCGTCCCAAGCGAGGTGGAGCCGCTATAGAAGGTCACCGTACCCGTCGGAAAGATTCCGGCAACAGCAGTGAAGGTGTCCGTCAGCGTCACGGACTGACCGAACTGCGGGCTCAGATTGGAAGAACTCAGATTCTGCGTGGCAACGGCCTGTGTGCCGATGCCGGTCAGTGAAACCGTCTGCATTCCGGGAGAACTGGGCGTTTCCCCATCATCTTTGACGATCAGCGATCCATGTATCGCACCAACCGTATCCGGGTTGAAACTCAGCAGGTAATTGCAGGTTGCACCCAAAGCAAGCTGCCCTTGCGAGGACGAGCTGCTCGTGAGTTGCGGGCAACTGCTGCTGCTGCCGATTGTAAAGCTGTTGCTAATAGAGGGATTAGTGCCACTGCCAGGGATGGCGAAGTCCAGCGCTGTCGTTCCGCTGCTCAACAACGTCAACGTCTGCGGGCTGTCCGTGCTGGTTGAGCCAAGAGGCGTAGAGGCGAAGCTAAACGCGGCGGTAAGGTCACCCACCTCGCGGATGCGGTTGTCGCCCGTATCTGCGATGTAGAGATTGTTATCTAGATCCAGTGCCACAGCGCGTGGTGCATTGAGATTGGCCAGGGTTGCTCGTCCGCCGTCCCCACATGCAGCTGTCGAGGTCGCGCAGGGGGTAGCACTGATGCCTGCGACTGTATTGATCACCCCTGTGGCGCTGCTTACCAAGCGCACCACATTATTTACCGAATCCGCAATATATATATTCTCCGCATTATCCAGGGCGAGCATGCGTGGTCCGCTCAGCGTCGCACTGGTTGCGGCTCCCCCATCGCCGCCATAAGCGGCAGTTCCCGTTCCAGCAATCGTGCTGATAACTCCTGTTAGAGAGTTCACCATCCGAATCCGGTTGTTGTTAGTATCTGCAATGTAGATGTTCAATGACGAGTCG
Source organism: uncultured Acidobacteriaceae bacterium (assembly GCA_964236325.1). GTDB lineage: Bacteria > Acidobacteriota > Terriglobia > Terriglobales > Acidobacteriaceae > Edaphobacter. The sequence goes on from CAXSEC010000002.1 coordinate 39,547, forward strand.
ACCCCGACGCCGCTGGGTCGGCTCAGATTCGCACTTGTGGCCAAACCGCCATCACCGCACGTAGCAGTGGTCGCGCTGCAAGCAGTTCCATTACCGGCAATGGTCGTGATGATTCCATTGCTTCCATCCACCATGCGAATGACGTTGTTCCCAGAGTCGGCGATGTACAAGCCATTGTGTTGATCAAAAGCAATCCCAGTGACGGCGTTGAGTTTCGCCGCCCCAGATACTCCTCCATCACCCGTGAACCCCGCAGTACCACTACCCACATAGGTGGTGATGACACCCGTAGCACTATCGACGCGCCGAACTCGATTATCATTTCTATCGGCAATATAAAGATTTCCAACCGTATCGAGCGCTACTCCTGATGGTCCGTTCAGGTTGGCAGAAGTTGCCGCTCCGCCGTCGCCGCACGCCGCGGTGGAGGTACCACAGGCAGCGCCGTTACCCGCAACTGTTGAGACAATTCCCGAAGCCGCTGTGAGCTTACGGACGACATTGTTGGCGTAATCGGCAAAATACGCATTGCCCTGTGGATCTAGGGTGATTGCCCGGGGGCTGTTTAGGCTGGCGGCAGAGGCTGCGCCGCCATCACCGGCGTAACCGGCTGTACCAGTGCCAGCCACGGTCGAGATAGTTCCCGACAGTAGGGTTACCTGCGGACCAAGGCCGAAGCCGCTCAACTCGAAACCTACAGTTCCTGTGCTTGTACTTGCTATCAGCGGGAGATCTCGCTGACCGGGGAAACCTGGTGTAAAAGTGATAGATATCGCACAGACTGTTCCAGACGGATTCAAGGTCGTGCCGTTTACCGTGCACCCTGTGATAGACCCAACCGTGAACTCCTGCTTGCCATCCTGCGATTTTGGAACGGATATGCTGTTGATCTTGATCGCTGCGGTGGTCTGAAGATAAATTGTCTGCGTCGTGCTAGAGCTTCCAACAGTAGTTGGAGGGAAAGGCTGCGTAGTCGCTGTTAATCTTCTCTCTACGTTGTTGGCAGTGTCGGCGATGATAAAAATGCCGCTTTGAGGGCTGTACTGAACCCGCTGTGGGCCATTCAGTTCAGCAGACAGAGCGGATCCGCCATCACCGCTGTACCCGCAAGTTCCATTTCCTGCAATGGTCTGGATCGTGCCGGAAGAAGCAAAGATTTCTCGAATCCTGCAGTTCACTTCATCTGTAAAGACGACATCTCCCGCTCGATCGACATCAAGCGAGCTGCCGGTACCAAGATGGATTTCAGCGGCAGTCGCCAATCCTCCGTCTCCGGTAAACCCTGCAACTCCATTACCTCCGATCGTGGAAATAATGCCTGCTGCTGTCACCTTGCGGATGCGCTGATTATCTCCGTCGGCGAAATATATGTTGCCGTTTACATCGATCGCAACAGAATATTGCTGGTTTATCTCGGCGTTAGTTGCTTGGCCTCCGTCGCCTGAAAAGCCTTGAACTCCAGTGCCAGCAATCGTTGTTACTATGCCGGTGGAGGCGGTCACTTTCCGAATACGGAAATTAATCGCGTCCGCGATGTACAAGTTGCCTGCGGCATCGAACGCTAAGCCGTCGGGGTAAGAGAAAGCAGCGTTTGTTGCCGGGCCACCATCTCCCGAAAAGCCAGCTGTACCGTTGCCTGCGTAAGTTGTTATGATGCCCGTCGAAAGAGTGAGCTTACGAACGCGGCTGTTGTGAGCATCGCCTACATATAAGTTTCCGGATGCGTCCAAAGCAAGACCGGAAGGTCCATACAGCTCGGCCTTTGTAGCGGGGCCGTTGTCACCGCTGAATCCTGCCGTTCCTGTCCCGGCGACTAGGGTGAGTGTCCCAGTGCTACCGTCGATGCGGAGTACTCGGTTGTTATAGAAGTCTGTGAAGTAGATATTTCCTGCCGCATCCACAACATCATTCAAGGGGTTGTGTAGTTCCGCGCTTTTGGCGGGTCCGCCGACACCGGCGTTACCAACTTGTCCATTGCCGGCGATGGTGCTTATCGTAGGCACTAGAACAAGATTCTGCGCATCCAGACGCAAAACATAGGAAAAGGCGAACAGGAGAGCTACAAGTTGCTTCCAGGAGCCCCACGTGGAACGGCGATTAATTAGAAGGCGGCCAGCGTCACTGCCTTGTGTTGGGAAAGATCCAATCCGTACTTTAGCTGACATAGGCAACATCCCTGCTCCGGAATACTCTTTACCCTAAGTTCCGCAAGTGAAAAGGCAGATACAACTAAGGCCCTCTACTCTCCCCCATAGGGGGGATTAACCTACATAAGAAGCTCTGTTGGTACCTGATCGCGTGCATCGTTGAGCACATGGTGGAGGTAATCTCCGGGGCTGGAACCGTCGAGCTGAACAACGATTACGTGGCAGCTGCGCGTCCGTTGGCGATGGCTGAGAAAGTCTCAGCAGCGATGCTCTGTGGTCGGTTCCAAAAGTGTGTGTATCCCATGTCCTTTGCTCCTGAATGGCTGTGCCGTGTTTGCTCACAAACACGCCTTGGCCCTGGCCCACGCCAGCAGGGGCGGCAAGGGCAAGCGGTGGGTTTCCTCCCTCGGAGTGCAACGGAAGGCGAGCGCAGCGAAGGTCTGCACACGCGAGGCCGGGTCCCCAGCGGGCGTTCTTTGCCCGTTCGGGTGAGGAAGCGCGGAAGATGAGGGTGCCGCTTGCGTGCGCCAGGGACGGAGTGCCTTCCATTTCTTTTGTCAACGGTGAAGCGCACCCTTGATCGCCCCTGCAGCGATCAAGGGTGTTGGTGTGCTTGCCACATACTTGGGAACCGGACAACGTTCGGCGACAGTCGCTCAGACTTCCATACGCGGGTTGGTTACCGCATGAGTGTGTGTCGTCGCAGGCTTGCCCCTGACTCAGCGCGGGCGTTGGAGCGGAGCTCCTGCTCAAGGGACTCTCGAGGATCGCCATGACCGGTTGTCCGGTCCCCGCACCAGGGGGCTGATAGAGGTGTGCCCTATCCAGCTGCCATGGTGATCCTCATCTCCTGGCCGATTGCTCACATAAGGCTGGTGAGCTCTCGCGCGATCGCGGTGACGGCGACGGTGGGCTTCTTGCCTCGGGCGACCATTGGAGCGATAACGGGTGCAGAGCCTGGTCTGTGCCTTCCAGGCGATGTCGCGGATGTTCTTCGGCAGTTTCACGAGTATCTCTGCCTTCTCCTCCGCGACGCGAGCCGGGTACTGGTAGCTCCGCGCTGCTTCGATGAGCATGCGCCTGGCTTCACGGTTACCGGTCTTGGTGATGCCACCACGGCGTATCGAACCACCGCACGAATGCTCCGAAGGCACCAGGCCGAGGTAGCCCATCAGTAAGCGCGGTGACTCCAATTAGAGACCAAGGGCATTGCTCCGAAAGTCGGTGGATAGTAGCTTCACTCGGTCAAAACTGCGGAACTACTAGGCGTTTTCGATCCAAACTGTTTGAAGATCACAAAGCATGTGCTCCAAAGTGCGAAAGCTTCCGACCATAACCTCCGCTCTTGATGCCACCGACCGGCACGCAAGGATCAGACGCCGTAACTCCATTGATGAACACACCGCCCGTATCTAATTTGCGGGCTACCTTGCAGGCCAGCTCAACATTCGCAGTCCATAGATTCCCCCTCAACCCAAACTGGAGCGCACCCGCTTGGCACGCTTCAGTAGAAGCCGGCAACGGCAAGGGAGTTGCTGATATGCGCCGCCATACGAGGAGCTTGTCATACCCTGAGTCACGGCCTCGAAGCTGACGGTTCAGACGCGGCTATGTGAGCGGATATCAGCAGACGATTTGCTCACCAGTCATGAGGAACGTCTGACAGCTCAAGCCTTGGGGCAGGCGCTCAATACTCCCCTACACTGACGATCATGATGCGTCTGCGTCCGTGGAATGTTCTGACTATTCTGATCGAGCGAGGAGCGTCAGGCGGGCTGCTTCGAGAGCGTTCGCGTGGATGAGTGCGGTCTGACAATCGGAGAACTGCGGCGCTTCGCGGAGATGATGGAGAAGGCTCGGCCTTACCTCGTGATCAGCAAAGCTGAGTTTCGTAATGCCCGAACGGTGAAAGTGCGACTCCAACAACGAAATTGGTTCAAACCGGCTATCTTCGGGTATCGTCATCCGACCTGGTAAGCCTCATGCCTTGAGCAGCTTGCGGGATCAAGACGAGTGTTCAGCGGAGAGTGGGGGATTCGAACCCCCGATAGAACTTTTGGTCCTATAACGGTTTAGCAAACCGCCGCCTTCAGCCACTCGGCCAACTCTCCACGCGGGTCCTGCTCTGGCTTCGGTGATTATAGCCCGGTCCTCTGCACGGGCGCGTGGTGTCGCGTAGATTGTGGGTGTAGGTGCGACTCTGGCGGGTGGAGGAGAGACTTAAAACGGTGGCTCGCTCTGGTGGAAAGCTGCGGTTGCTCCCGTTGATCGCGGCGACCTACTTTATGGTCTCGGGTGGACCGTACGGGCTCGAGGACATTCTTGGTTCAGCTGGATACGGACGAGCAGTTCTGATGTTGCTGCTGGTGCCGCTGTTCTGGAGCCTGCCGGTCTCTCTGATGATCGGCGAACTGGCGACGGCCATGCCGGCCGAGGGCGGCTTTTACCACTGGGTTGCGCGTGCGATGGGGCCCTTCTGGGGCTTTCAGGAAGGATGGCTCTCGCTGGCAGCCAGTGTCTTCGACATGGCGATCTACCCGACGACCTTTGTGCTCTACCTGACGCGTGTGGCGCCGGCGCTGACGGCGGGCCATCGCGGCTTGCTGCTGAAGTTCGCGATCGTCGGCATTGCCTGCCTGTGGAATCTGCGCGGGGCGGTCTCGGTCGGCAGCGGATCCTTGCGCCTGATGATCGTTTCCCTGTCTCCGTTTGTGGTGCTTCTATTGCTGGCGCTGTGGCGGATCGCGGTGCATGGTGCGGCAACGGCTGCTGGAGGCTTGCCGACGCATCCCGATCTCTCCGGCGCGCTTCTGGTCACGCTGTGGAACTACATGGGCTGGGATAATGCGTCGACGATCGCGCAGGAGGTCGAAGATCCGCAGCGCAACTATCCCCGGGCGATGCTGTCGGCGGCCGCCGTGGTCAGCTGCGTGTACCTGCTGCCGCTGCTGGCAGTGTGGCGAGTGGGCGTCCCGGCGGAGCGTTTCTCGACCGGCGCATGGGTTGATGCGGCCGGTCTGCTGGGCGGATCGCTGCTGGCGCTCTCGGTTGTGCTGGCGGGTTCGCTGGACGGGCTGGGCACCTTCAACGCGCTGGTGCTGTCGTTGACGCGGCTGCCCTATGCGATGGCGGAGGATGGTCTGCTGCCGCGGCTGTTCACGCGGCGTTTGGAGAATGGCGTTCCCTGGGTGAGCGTGCTGGTGTGCAGCGGCGCCTGGGCGCTGGCGCTGACCTTCAGCTTTGAGCGGCTGATCTCGATTGACCTAGTGCTGTACGGCGGAGCACTGCTGCTGGAGTTCCTGGCATTGCTGATTCTGCGAAGGCGGGAGCCGGAGATGAGGCGGCCTTTTCGGATCGCCGGCGGCCGACCCGGTCTTTGGCTGGTGACGGCAGGCCCTGTCGCGCTGATTGGCTTTGCGCTGTGGGCGGCGCGAGACGAACGGGTTGCGGGACTGCCGGCGCTGGGATTCGCCGCGCTGATCGCGGGCACCGGCCCGCTTCTGTTCTGGGCCTCAACCCGGTCTCGTCACAGGCAGAGTTCGTCGAGATAGAGGCGTCTGGAGGCCGCCCACACGGAACGGCCTTCCTACGCGCAAACACTGACGCTACTTTGGAAGATTGTCGATGTATCGCTGCTGTGCCTGGAGCACCTTCTGCTTGGCGACGGTTGCATCGCGCCAGCCTTTGACCTCAACGCGCTTACCCTCAAGATCCTTGTAGATCGCGAAGAAGTGGGTGATCTCCTTCAGCATGTGCGGATAGATCTGCGAGTAGTCGTACACGTCGTGGTAGCGCGGATTGCCTTTGCCGACGCAGAGAACCTTTTCATCGCCCAAACCTTGATCGAGCATGTCCAGAACGCCGATCGGGCGAACTTCCATCACGCATCCCGGGAAGCTGCCGGCGTCGACGAGCACGAGAACGTCAAGCGGATCACCGTCTTCGCCCAGCGTGCTGGGGATGAAGCCATAGTCGCCGGGATAGTGCACAGGGGAGTAGAGATTGCGATCCAGACGGAAGACCCCGAGCTCCTTGTCGTACTCGTACTTGTTGATTCCTTCGAGGGGAATCTCGATCACAGCGTTGATCACGTCGGGCGATTTCAGCCCGATAGGGAGCTCAAGGTAGTTCGGCATCGGTGGAGGTCTCATCTCTCTTGACTTAGGGTGTGTGAGCCGCAGCACGCGCTGGTGCGTTTCGCCACTGTGCCGATTGCGAACTCATGACGCAGTCCAATCCTCGGCAGGCAGAAAAGCAATCGCCCGGCGGGGAGGGGGGACCAGCCCACGCCTCTATAATGAGTCACGATGAAGGCTCATGTCTATGTCACATTGAAGCGCACGGTGCTCGATGCGCAGGGGAAGACGGTTGCCGAGGCGCTCGGGCGCATGGCGTACAAGGGTGTCGACGATGTACGGCAAGGCAAGTACTTTGTGCTGACGCTTGCAGGGTGGTTGACCGAGGGTGAGGCGCAGGGCGAGGTGGACCGCATCGCGCGCGAGGTTCTGACCAACCCGGTGATTGAGGAGTACAGCTTCCGCCTCGAGCCCTGAAGCTTTTGCGCATGGATCTGCAAGCAGGCCTTGTGGTTTGCCAAAAGCCCGTTGATCTCGTCGCGCATTGCACGGTACCCGCGGTGCTAGGCTCGTAGCTGGAGCACCTTTTCTCGTGATCGACGCAGCGCCCACGACCTTCCGCGACGATACCCGCCCCACTTCAGAGATGCAGGGCAGCCGCTTTGTGCGTGCGTGTCTTCGGCAGCCGGTCGATCGAACGCCGGTCTGGTTTCTGCGCCAGGCGGGCCGCTATATGCCGGAGTACATGGCGGTGCGCAAGCATCACTCGCTGTTGGACATCTGCAGAACGCCGGACGTTGCGGCCGAGGTGACGATCACCGCGGCTGAACGGCTGGACGTGGATGCAGCGATCATCTTTGCCGATCTGCTGCTGCCGTTTACGCCTATGGGGCTGAACTTCGAGTTTGTCGCGGGCGAGGGACCGGTGGTCCATGAACCGATTCGCTCGCTAGCCCAGGTTCAGGCACTCGAGACCGATCGCGCCGACGAGCTGTCGTATGTGGCGCGGGCGATCGAGAAGGTTGCGGCACATTTTAGCGAGCCTCGCAGCGACGGAGATCAGCTAGGAATCATCGGGTTTATCGGGGCGCCGTTCACGCTGGCCTCATACATGATTGAAGGCGGCTCGTCGCGCAACTATGTTGAAAGCAAGCGGCTGATGTATGCCTCCACCCAGCCCGGGCATGCGGACGCGGCGGCCTGGCCGATGTTGCAGGAGAAGCTGCTGACCGTGCTTGTCGCCTATGCCGCGCAGCAGGTGGACGCGGGCGCGGACGTCATCCAGATCTTCGACTCGTGGGCGGGCGCGCTGTCCATCGCGGACTACACGCAGTTCTGCCTGCCGGCGACGACCGAGCTGGTGCACCGGGTGCAGGCGCTTGGTGTGCCCGTGATCTACTTCGGCGTGGATACGGCGTCGCTTCTGCCCACCATGCGGCGCACGGGTGCGGATGTGCTGGGACTGGACTGGCGGGTGGATCTGGCTGAGGCCTGGCACGGGTTGGACTACACGGTAGCGGTGCAGGGCAATCTTGACCCGATCACATTGTTTGCGCCGCAGGAGCTGCTACGCGAGCGGACAGAGGCGATTCTGCGCACTGCGGACAGCAGGCCCGGCCACATCTTCAATCTTGGACACGGGATTGTTCCCGGAACGCCGGTCGAAAACGTCATCGAAGTCGTACGCACGGTGAAGGCCTTTCGTGCGCCGCGGCGAGAGCTTCGGACTGGACGAGCGGTATGACGAACGAGACGATGACAGGAAACAGCATGAGAGATCACGGCGCCATTCTGCTGCTTGCCCACGGAACGCCGGATGTTCTTGGTGAGATGGCAGACTATCTTAAGTTCGTCACGAGCGGTCGAGCGCTGCCCCAGAGTGTGGTCGAAGAGCTGCAGCATCGCTATGCGGAGATCGGCCTGGGTGAGACTCCCGGCGACGAGGCGCCGCCGCTGACGCGATGGACCCTGATGCAGGCCCGCCTGCTTGAGACCGCTTACCGTGGTTCCGCGACGGACGATGCGCGACAACCGCGAGTGTATGTGGGCATGCGCAACTGGCATCCCTTCATCGCGGAGGTTGTGGCAGAGATGCGGCGGGACGGGGTGACGCATTGCAAGGCAATCTGCTTGGCGCCACAGAACTCGCGCACGTCAGTCGGTCTCTACCGTCGGGCGGTTCTGGCCGCAGCGGCCGGGACGGAGACTGAGCCCGCGATTGCGGTGGAGTTTGTGGCTGGCTGGGCGGCGAATCATCTGCTATCGCTGGCGTTTGCGGAACGTCTGTGGCCGGTCTGGGCGGAGGCTTGCGCGATCCAGCAGCGCCGTGTGCCGGTGTTGTTTACGGCGCACTCCGTGCCGTGCCGCACCATCCTCGCGGGATCGGCGAATGCGCCGGTGCGGAAGGATGCGCCGGCGCCGACCGATGGCATTCAGGCCTACGACGCGCGCATCGAGCCTGATCCGTATCCGGTCGAATGCAAGAACACGGCAGTCGCGGTCGCCGCCCGTCTGAGTCGCCTGGGGATGACCGAACGCGACTGGTATTTTGCGTTTCAGAGCCAGGGCGTCGCGGGCGCGCCTTGGATCGGACCCTCGGTTGAAGACACGCTGAAAGCGCTCGCAGCGGAGGGCCACAAGGGTGTCATCCTGCAGCCGGTCGGCTTCCTCTGCGATCACGTGGAGATCCTCTATGACATCGACATTGCGTTCAAGGAGACGGCTCGGGAGCTTGGTCTGGAGCTGTGGCGGGCAGAGAGTCTCAACGCGTCACCGACGCTGATTCAAGCGCTGGTGGACGTCGCGACGGGCAGGTTCAAGGCTGACGTGGATGAGGCGCCGGAGTCGCTAGCCGGCAGCGAAGTTCACGCCGAGCGCCCCGCGACTCTCCAACCGCCATCAGCGAAGGTTCGAAACGCTGTTCAAAGCGACAGCGTCATCGCCTGACCAGCCATGAAGCGTGTTGCGATCGTAGGCGCGGGTGTGAGCGGGCTGACGGCAGCCTGGCAGTTGACCCGGGCAGTTCCCGATCCACCGCAGGTGAGGCTGTTTGAAGCCACCGGTCGAACTGGTGGGATCGTCGAGACGATCCGGCAGGATGGCTTCGTGATTGAGCTTGGGCCAGACTCCTGGGTGAGTGAGAAACCCGCGGCGCGGGAGCTGGCAACGGAGCTGGGCTTGCAGGATGAAGTCATCGTCTCGAACGATGCCACACGCAAGACGCACCTGCTGATCGATGGCAGACTTGAGCCGCTGCCGGACGGCATGCGGATGATGGTGCCCACGTCGCGTGCCGCGCTCGATGCGATGGAAGGCTCACCGCTGCTTTCGCCCGAGGCACGGCAGGCGTTCCGGAAGGAACTTGAGCGTGCCGGCGAACTGCAACGAGCGGCGCCTACCAACGATGAATCGATCGCAAGCTTCACGGAGCGCCATTTTGGCGGCGAAGTTCTCGAACGGCTGGCAGCTCCCTTGCTTTCGGGCGTCTTTGGCGGCGATGTCGGCACGCTAAGCGTTCGAGCAGTGATGGCGCCGTTCGTCAGTATGGAACGAGAACGGGGATCGTTGATCCTGGCGCTTGAAGAACGCGAGGCCGAACGTCGTGCGACTGGAAGGCCGGTGCAGCCAATCTTCACCACGCTGCGATCGGGGTTGGGCACACTGACCGAGACGCTTACGGAACAGCTGCCGTCTGACGTTCTTCAGCTGCATCGCAACGTGCAGAGTATTCGGCGGCTAGACTCTGTGCGTCACAGGGGGTGGATTGTGCGGCAGCGACTCACACGAAGAGACGCGCCGGTTCAGAGGCGTGGGCCCGGAGTGCAGCCTGAGACGCAGTTTGGGACGCAG
>CAXSEC010000002.1:49718-66646 GCA_964236325.1 uncultured Acidobacteriaceae bacterium
ACGCAGCCTGAGACGCACGAGGAGGCCTTTGACGAGTTGATCCTGGCGTGTCCCGGTCATGTGACGGCCAGACTGCTAGAGCCTATCGATCGCACGGCGTCGCAGCTGCTTCCGGTTGAGGCGAGCTCTGCGATCCTGGTCGCGTTCTGCTGGCGCAGGGGGGAGTTTGCCCTGCCGCCGGGATTTGGATTTCTCGTCCCCGTGCCCTCTCCGGGAGCGGCGGCGCAATCAAAGCTGCTCGCGGCAACGTTTGTCGATCAGAAGTTCCCTGATCGCGTGCCAGAGGGCGGGCGCCTGGTTCGTGCCTTCTTTGGTGGCGAAGGCGCGCAGGATTTGCTCACCAGGAACGCCAATGACGCGGAGATCGCGGCACTGGCGCTCGACGAACTCCGCCGGATCCTTCAGGCAGAGGACGCATCTCTACTTCCGGAACCGGATCTCGTCTTCGTGCGACGATGGCCGCTCAGCTTGCCGCAATATGCGGTGGGGCATCTGGAACGCATGGCGGCGCTCGATCGGCAGATAGTGTCGATGCCTGGATTGCATCTGCTCGGCAACGCGCTCCACGGGGTCGGCCTACCGGACCTGATCCGGAGTTCGCGAACGCTTGCCCGTGAGATGCTCGCGCTCTGAGATGTCGCCTGTTCTGCAGTGGGGCGAGCGTCAACCTGGCTACATGTGGTTCGCCGGTCCGAAGGGGAAGGTCTGGGCGAGCTCCCAGGGGCCGCCGAGATAGTGCCAGAGATCGAACCCGATCGCCTCTATGCTCCACGGCACGAACTCTGCTTCGAGCGATCGCAGCAGCAGCTGTGCCGCAGCCGGCGTGACCTTGTTCTGTACCACGACGTGCGGCTGAAAGCGCTGGCGATCCTGCGGCGTGAGATCGCCGACAAAGCTCTCCGCCAAGGTGCGGTGCAGGCTCTGCAGCGGAGCGGATGCAAGGGTGTAGGCGACGCCCTTGCCGAGCGAGCGAACGCCTGTGACGGCGATCGGGAAGGTGGTCTGTTCCATCGCGCACTGTGCAAGCTGAGCGGTGATCCAGGCTTCGTTCGGAAGCGTGTGAAAGAGCGTAATGTGGGCGGCGATGAGGTTGCGCCCAGGCGGGAAATGTCGGCGCCTGAGGTCATCGAACTTCGCCTGTGACTGCGGGTCGATGCGCAAGGTCAACACGTTGGTCATACGTCTACGATGCAGCCGGTTCGTCGGTGGGGGCGCCGACACAGAGATCAATTCGACTCACAAAGAGTTGGTGGGGGCGCTGGTTCTTTACACGTCGTCGGGCGGAGAGGTGTAGCGTTTCAGGTAGACCGATGCGCATTCTTGTCATTAATAGCGGCTCTTCTTCGTTGAAGTTCTCGATCTATGAGGTGGCGACACCCAGTGAGAACTTCCATGTCCTGCTGGACGGTGAGGTCAGTGGCATTGGGGGAGCGCGCGCGGCGCTCAAGCTGTCCTATCCAGGCGGAGAGTCACAGCCATCCGATCGGCAAACGCCCAAGGCCGGCAGCGTGGCGGAGACGGCACAGACGGTTCTCGATCTGGTAACAAGGTCTGGCATGCCAACCTTCGAAGCCATCGGGTATCGGGTGGTGCATCCTGGAGCGAAGCTGGTTGGTCATCAACGGATTACGCCAGAGGTTCTTGCAGACCTCGAAAAGGCGGTCGTTTTCGCACCCCTCCATGATCCGGCGGTGCTTGCCGTCATTCGCGCTGCGATGAGCCGCTTTCCGCAGCTTGGCCACTATGCGTGCTTCGACACAGAGTTTCATCGCACGATGCCCGAGGAGGCGACCCTCTATGCAATTCCGCAGACCTATCGAGACGCCGGTGTGCGGCGCTATGGATTTCATGGCTTGAGCTGCGAGTCGGTGGTCTATCAACTGGAGCGCAAGCGTGGGCGGGTGCCTGAACGAATGATCATCGCGCATCTGGGCAGTGGCTGCAGTCTCACGGCGCTGCGAGATGGGCGATCGATCGACACCTCGATGGGTCTGACGCCGGATGGCGGCGTGGTGATGGGAACGCGGCCGGGCGACCTTGATCCAGGCGTGGTTCTGTATCTGCTTCGTCAGCAGCCTGCAGAGGGCGGGCAGGCGGTCGATGCGGTCGAGGCTTTCCTCAACAAGAGCTCCGGCCTGGTCGCGCTTTCGGGGCTTGAGAACAGCATGCAGGTGGTGCGGCAGGCGGCTGCGGAGGGCAACCCCCAGGCGGCCATGGCGCTGCAGGTCTTTGTCCGCAGCCTCAGGAAGGTGATGGGCGGCTTTGCATGGCTGCTTGGCGGACTGGACGCCATTGTGTTCACTGGCGGCATTGGCGAGCATGACGCCGCCACGCGCAGTGAGTGTCTTCAAGATCTGCAGGCATTCGATCTGGCAGTTGATTCTAGCGGCAATCAGGCCAAAGGTGACGATCTGCGGCAGATCAATGCATCACATTCAAAGACAGCTCTTCTTATCGTTCCAACACAGGAAGACTTGATGATCGCCAGGCACGTGGCACGCATGGCGCAAGCGAATCGGTAGCAACCACGTTCTTAGCCGCATTCTTGCGGCAACACAAGGATCCTATGAGCAGCTCCGCTACGATTACCAGACCTGAAGTGAACTCCGCTGCTACGCCACTGTCGGCTGAAGAGCTTCGCCTTACCGATGCCTACTGGCGCGCCTGCAACTATTTGTGCGCGGGGATGTTGTATTTGCGCGCCAATCCGCTGCTGCGCGAACCACTGAAGCCGGAGCACATCAAGAATCGTCTGTTGGGCCACTGGGGCTCCGATCCCGGGCAGACCTTCACCTGGGTTCACCTGAATCGCCTCATCAAAAAGTACGATCTCGATCTGATGTACGTTGCCGGTCCGGGCCATGGAGCGCCCGCGACGCTGTCAAACAGCTATCTAGAAGGCGTGTACTCGGAGGTTTATCCCGACAAGAGTCAGGATCTTGCCGGACTCCAAAAGTTCCTGAAGCAATTCTCCTTTCCGGGAGGTATCGGCAGCCATTGCACGCCGGAGACTCCGGGGTCGATCCATGAAGGCGGCGAACTTGGATACAGCCTCTCGCACGGCTTCGGAGCCGCGTTCGATAATCCGAACCTGATCGTTGCGGTGATGGTTGGCGATGGAGAATCCGAGACTGGACCGCTGGCGACATCGTGGCATTCGAACAAGTTTCTCAATCCGGTGCATGATGGCGCCGTACTTCCGATACTTCACCTAAATGGTTACAAAATAGCGAATCCTACCGTTCTGGCGCGTATCTCCGCCGAGGAGCTTGAGAGCCTGTTTCACGGGCTCGGCTGGAAGCCTTACGTTGTTGAGGGCAGCGATCCTGCGCTGATGCACCAGAAGATGGCCGCTGTTGCAGAGCAGTGTGTGCTTGAAATCCGCGCCATTCAGGAGATGGCGCGCAGCGCACCTGCTGATCAACGTCCGGCGCGGCCTCGTTGGCCGATGATCATCCTTCGATCTCCCAAGGGATGGACAGGTCCGAAGGTCGTTGCAGGTCATCAGGTCGAAGGATCGTGGCGGGCGCATCAGATTCCGATTACGGATCCGGTGACAAAGCCGGAGCAGCTGCAGGAACTCGAAGCATGGCTGCGAAGCTATCGGCCGGAAGAGCTCTTCGACGAAGCGGGAAAGCTGATCCCGGAGTTGCTGGCGCTGCCTCCGAAGGGAACACGGCGCATCAGTGGGAATCCGCACGCCAATGGAGGAGCGCTGCGCAAGCCGCTGGACCTGCCGGACTTCCGCGACTACGCGATCAAGATGGATCAGCCGGGACAGAAGATGGTGTCCTCGACCGAGACTCTCGGCGCATTTCTCCGCGACACCATCCGGCGTAACATGACCAGCTTTCGAGTCTTCGGTCCTGATGAGACAGCCTCAAACAAGCTGCAGGTGATGTACGAAGCAAGCGGTAAGACGTGGATGGAAGAGCGTCTGCCGATTGATGACGATGGCGGCTTTCTATCACCCAGTGGCCGGGTCATGGAGATGCTCAGCGAGCACACGCTCGAAGGCTGGTTTGAGGGCTATGTACTCACCGGTCGGCATGGACTGCTGAACAGCTATGAGGCCTTCGTTCACATCATCGACTCCATGTTTAATCAACATGCCAAGTGGCTGGAGAAGAGCAAGCTGGAACTGCGTTGGCGATCGCCGATCTCTTCGATCAATCTTCTGATCAGCTCACTGGTATGGCGGCAGGATCACAACGGGTTTACTCACCAGGATCCTGGATTCCTTGATATTGTCACGAATAAAAGTCCGGAGATCACGCGCATCTATCTGCCGCCTGATGCAAACTGTCTCTTATCCGTGGCGGACCATTGTCTTCGCAGCACCGACTATGTGAATGTGATCGTCGCGGACAAGGCGCCGCACTTGCAGTACCTCGACATGGACGCGGCGATCCGTCACTGCACCAAAGGCATCGGAGTGTGGAACTTCGCTTCGAACGATGCGAACCAGGAGCCTGACGTCGTCATGGCATGCGCGGGGGATATTCCTACGTCAGAGTCTCTAGCGGCGGTGGCCATTCTTCGGGAACGCTGTCCCGAGGTGAAAATCCGCTTTATCAATGTCGTCGACTTGTTTCGGTTGATGTCCGATAGAGAGCACCCTCACGGCATGACCGAGCGGGAGTTTGATGGGCTGTTCACACGCAATAAGCCAGTGATCTTCAATTTCCACGCATATTCATCCCTCATCCACAAGCTGACCTACAAGCGGGCAAACCATGGGAACTTTCATGTCCATGGCTATAAGGAGAAGGGCAACATCAACACACCACTTGAGTTGGCGATTCTGAATGGCGTCGATCGCTTTACGTTGGCCATCGACGTGATTGATCGCGTGCCGTCGCTGCAGGCTTCCGCGGCGCATGCCCGGGAGTGGCTGCAGGATCAGATCATTGACAGCGTCAACCATGCTCACGAACATGGGATCGATCGCGAGGAGATCACCAGCTGGACGTGGCCGAGCGAACTTCCAGCGCAAGGCTAAACAAACGGGTTGCAGCGGCCTCCTGCGAGGGTTTGAGTCAAAGGCTCGACCTACCTGGCTGTCGTGTAGAAGGTATAGGTTGCAACGTACGGTACTCGCGCCACAGCCTGTTCGTGACTGGCATCGCAGCCCGTAGAGGGGGTGTCGCCGCCCTTCGTGGTGGATCTGCGGACCCAGGTCGCCGGGCTTAGCACGCCCCGAATACCATTTGCCGGAGAGGCTGCGAGAAGCAGCCATGGGATGCTTCCCGGATCCGGCGACGGTTGCTTGCGAATGACCGTACCTTGCACGGAGCTTCCATCATTCCACGTCCAGGTAGGCCCCGCGCCGTGAACCCCAACCGACTCGTTCGCGGCGTTGAAGAGTGTAGCTGCGGGTCCCTGAAGGACCCAGAGGAGCACGTTGTTCTGACGGCTGCACGTGTAGATCTGCACGCCACGCCCTTCTACGGAAAACAGAGGGGTTGCGTCTGCAGGAGGTGTAACGTCCTGGGCGAACGAAAGGCTTGCCGAGAGGAAGGTGACGAGTAAGACCCGCATTCACTTCAGACTACCAGCGCCGCTCACGCTTGAAGGAGCGCGTTGCCCGACGCGTTTTCGTCTGGACGGCCAGAGTTGCAGTGATTGGCAAGCAGGCGGAGGGATGACATATCCTATAAGAAGAAGGGTTGGCTCTATGTCCTGTCGTACCTCCATCGAACTCGAACGGTTCTTACACTCGGCGCAAGCGGAGGGATCCCCTGACCTTCTGCTTGGCCTGACAGATGCCGGTAAGCGGAATCGTCTGCATCAGCGGCAGGAACGCATTCTGAAATTGGAGACAGATCTCAAGCGACACAAGGATTCCTGTCTGGAATGCAAGGGCCAGGTGGAAGCGGTAAAGTGACGACCGCTACGACATCTCCCATGCTTGCAGTCTCCGCAGATGTTGTCGCGCGTGCGCGCAAGATCAAGCTGTTCCTCATGGACGTCGATGGAACCCTGACGGACGGCGGCGTCTGCCTGATCTCCTCGGTCTCCACTGAAGGAGAGGCGGCACCGCTCATCTCGGAGATGAAGGTATTCAATGCACAGGATGGACAGGGTCTGTCGCTTGCGCACACGATGGGCATTGAGACAGGTTTCATCACGGGCAGGCGATCACCGGCGGTTGCTCAACGAGCGAAGGAGCTCAAGGTTCGTTTTGTTTGCCTAGGGCAATCGACCAAGATGCAGGCCTTTGACGATTGTCTGAAGCAGGCCGGCGTTACGGAAGACGAAGTCGCCTACATGGGAGACGATCTGCCGGACATCCCGCTTGCCCAACGTGCGGGTCTGAGTGTGTGCGTCGCTGATGGTGTTCCGGAGCTGAAGGCCGTCTGCCACTACACGACACAGCGCATGGCAGGCCGGGGAACGGCACGTGAATTGGTCGAGCTAATCCTCAAGTCACAGGGTCGCTGGGAAGAGGCGATTCCTCGGGCTCTCGCGTAGACGCAGTCTTATTCTTAACATGCGGCCCACTGGGTCAGCCGGCTTGGGCGGATGTCCCTATAATTCGTCGTATGACGCTGATACCTCGGAGAAAGCTATCCTTCGTTGATGCCGAACGCGGATGCTCCCGACGGACGTTCCTAGTGCATGGTGGCTTTGCGGCCTGCGGGCTCGCAGGGGGCGCGCCGCCGCGCCTCTCTGCCGAGTCGCCCTCGGTTCTCGATGTGGCGTACGCGGGTTCCATGGCGTCGGTGATGGAAGGCCCCGTAAAGAAGGCCGTCGCACTCAGCCTCGGGTTGGAGCTTCATGGTAAAGGCCAGGGAGCGGACGCTCTTGCGCAGCTCATCGCGGGCGGGAGCATCACACCGGACGTCTTTCTTCCTATCACCGCCAGCCCTCTGAGGACTGTATTTCGAGCGGGAAAAGCCTCGATGGCGGTGCCGATCGCGCGCACAGAGATGGTGATCGCCTATAGTCCGGAGAGCCGCTTCGCTCCCAGGCTGGACGCCGCGGCGCGAGGAGCGGAGCCATGGTGGCGTGTGCTGCAGGAGCCCGGTCTGCGCTTTGGCCGGAGTGATCCCGCGGGCGATCCGCAAGGCCGCAATATCATCTTCACTATGATGCTGGCAGAGAAGGTGTACAAGCAGCCAGGCCTGGTGCACAGCATACTCGGGGACACCATCAATCGCCAGCAGATCCACATGGAGACCAGCCTTCAATCCCAACTGCAGAGCGGAACGATCGATGCGGCGTCAGCCTACAGGATCTCGCCCGGCTCGTTCCATCTGCCGTTCATCAGCCTTCCGGCAGAGGTGAACCTTAGCGGCGATGACGTGCATGCGCAGCATCCTGACGTGACTCTGTCCATCGCGGGGACGACCTACCATCCGGAACCCCTGATCTACTATGCCTCTATGCTCAAGGACGCGCGCAACGCGAAGGCAGCGGCTGCGTTCGTTGCATGGCTTCGAGGGAATGAGGCACAGACGATTCTGCGGCAAGCGGCCTATGGCCCACCGGGAAACGCCACAGATCTGAACGCATGAAGCCGTCTTCCTCATGGCTTGGCCGCCTGGGCGCTGCGTTCTTTGCACTCGCTTTGCTCTATCCGTTCACAGGCTTCTTTGCACGGATTGGTCTGTGGCAGTGGGGTGAGGATGTTCGCGAACCGGCAATGCTCTCTGTCCGTGTGTCGCTGGTGCTCACGCTGTGGGCCATGGTGATTATCGTAGCCATTGGTACACCTGTTGCCGTGTACGTCTCGCGTTGCTCGTCGCGCGAGCGCCATGTCTGGCAGGCGTGTCTGCTGCTTCCTGTGCTCCTGCCGCCGTTGGCGCTTGGGATCCTGTTTTCGCTGGCGTTTGGGCCACACGGAGCGGTTGGTGCGTGGCTGCAACGGTTCGGACTGGTCATGACAAACAATGCGGGCGCCTACATCTGCACGCAGGTTTATGTCGGGATGGGCTACTTTGTCCTCGGAGCGATTGCCGCGCTCGATAGTGTTCCTCAGGTGCTGCAACAACAGGCGGCGCTGCTGGGTTTGCGGCCGTGGAAGGTGTTTTGGCGCGTCACTCTGCCTTTGGCGAAGCTTGGCTTTGGCGTAGCGCTCAGCGTCACGTGGGTCCGCACCATCAGTGAGTTTGGCGCGGTGATGGTTACGGCCTACTATCCTTCGGGAATGCCGGTGCAGATGTGGGTGAATCTGCAGAGCTTCGGTCTGCCGGCCGTGATGCCGCTGCTGCTGGTCTTTCTGCTGGTGGCGCTGCCGCTTCCATGGCTGGTGCATGTGCTCGCGCAGCGGACTCGGCATGCTTAGGGCGCACATCATCAAGGTAAGGCGGGAGATGCGGTTGGATGTGTCGCTGGAGATGCGCACCGGCGCGTCGCTGGCGCTGCTGGGCGTCTCTGGAGCCGGCAAGAGCACTGTGCTGGCCTGCATCGCCGGCCTTGAATCGCCGGATGATGGCTCTGTGACCTTCAGCGGCAAGACCTTTTTTCCGCCGAATCTACCGATGTATCAACGACATATCGGCTATCTCACGCAGGAGCCTGGTTTGTTTTCACACCTTCGCGTGGATGAGAATGTGACGTTCGGGCTTTCTTCTCGCGGACTTCGCGACCAGGAAACTGCAGAGTGGATCGCGACGCTTAAAGATCGTCTGCACCTGGGGCCAGTCTGGAAGGCGTCGGTGCAATCGCTTTCGGGCGGTCAGGCGCGGCGGGTGGCGATGGCTCGTATGCTGGCTCGCAGGCCTTCGTTAGTGCTTCTGGATGAGCCGTTTACGGGACTTGATCGACACCTGGTGCGAGAGCTGATTGACGATCTTTTGCTGTGGAGCCGGTCGCCGGGCTTCAGCATGATCGTGGTGGATCACCAGGTGGAGGTTCTGAGGCGGTTATGTCCTGAGGACGTGATGGTGCTTGAGGGCGGGCGGGTGCTGCAGCGAGGCAGCTGGGCGGCGCTCTACGATTCGCCGGCAACGCCGTTGCTGCGGTCTCTGCTGGAGCCTCTTTAACGCGGCTGCGGCGGGCTTTTCTGCTACATCTTTATGCATGGCGACTGCGAATCATGTGTTGACACCGAGGGAAGCGGCTCGTTTGCTGGGGATCAGTTATCCGACGATCAAGCAGTGGATTCTTGCAGGCAAGCTGAAGACGATCAAGACGGCGGGCGGGCATCATCGCATTGCGGAGAGCTCGTTGAAGCCGTTTCTGGCGGAGGATCGGGAGAAGCCTGCGGCGCAGTCGCGGGAACGATATCGGCGCGTAAGTGGTAGAAACCAATTGGCCGGGAAGATCGTGAGCCTGCGGATTGAGGGGTTGCTGGCGGAGGTGGTGCTGGCGATTGGCGAGGTGCACATGACCGCGATCATCACGGCGGACGCGGCGCGGGAGCTCGGTTTGCGGAAGGGCGATGCGGCGGCGGCGCTGGTGAAATCGACGGATGTGATGATCGAACGGCTGGACGAGTAAACGACCCGGGTCGCCGCAGAAAGGTACTGTTTTTCGTCCAGGCAAGGGCCTGTTTTGCGCTGTTTGGTCGAGGTAAGCGCAGGTTTGGACGACGTTGCGCGCACGGTGCTTCGAGGGCAGCTGATAACGCCACAGATGTGGAACTTTTTTGTTCTGGAGCATCCAAGAGGGCATGAAGGATCAGGCGGCGGTGGGCGAGACGGCGACGAACAAGATGGCGGCGGGCGAGGGTGGGGATGTGGCGGGGCCGACGCGGACTGCGGAAGAGGAGCGGCTGCGAAAGTCCGACGCGCGGGAGGAGAACTGGCAGCGGTGGGGGACGTACCTGCCGGAGCGGCAGTGGGGGACGGTTCGAGAGGACTACACGGCGGACGGCAATGCATGGAAATTCACGCACGACATGGCGCGATATCGAGCGTACCGGTGGGGTGAGGACGGTCTGCTGGGATGGACGGATCGGGAGTGCCGGCTGTGCTTTTCGACGTCGCTGTGGAACGGCAAGGACGCGATCTTGAAGGAGCGGTTGTTCGGGCTGGGGAACACCGAGGGCAACCACGGCGAGGATGTGAAGGAGCAGTTTTACTACCTGGACGCGACGCCGACGCACAGCTATGCGAAGGCTTTGTACAAGTATCCGCAGACGGCGTTTCCGTATGAGGAGCTGGTGCGGGTGAACCACGAGCGCGGCTTTGATGACCCGGAGTTCGAGCTGCTGGACACGAAGGCGTTTGACGAGGAGCGCTACTTCGATGTGCAGGTGGAGTATGCGAAGAGCAGCCCGGAGGACATGTTGATCCGGCTGACGATCTCGAATCGCGGACCGGAGATGGCGGAGCTGACGGTGGCGCCGACGCTGACGCTGCGCAACAACTGGTCGTGGCGGAATCTTGAGGCGGGCGGGGAGACGCGGCCGCGGATGTGGATGCAGGGCGCGTCGGTGATGGCAAGCCACAAGACGCTGGGGCGATTTCGATTTGTACCTGTGATGGATACAGATGGAACGGCTCCAGAGGAGACGATCTTTACCGAGAACGATACGAACATTCATCGCCTGGATCCGAAGTATGAAGGGCGGCGACGGTTCACCAAGGATGCCTTTGATCGGCACCTGGTGCAGGGGGGGAAGGAGGTGGGGAATCCGGAGCGGGTGGGGACCAAGGCTGCGTTTGTCTACCGGTTGAAGGTGGCGGCCGGCGCGAGCACGGAGGTACGGCTGCGGCTGGTGCGCGAGGATGAGGCCGAGCCGCGGGCGATGGACGCGGCGGGCTTTGACGCGTGCTTTGACGAGCGCAGGGTGGAGGCGGATGCGTTCTATGCGGAGCGGATTCCGGCGGAGTTCAGCGAGGATGAGCGGAACGTATCGCGGCAGGCGTATGGCGGTCTGCTGTGGACCAAGCAGTTCTACTACTACGTGTCCGAGCGATGGCTGGAGGGCGACCCGGCGCAGCCACCACCGCCCGAGTCGCGGAAGACGGCCGAGAACAAGGAGTGGCGCCACCTGTTCTGCCGCGATGTGCTGTCGATGCCGGACAAGTGGGAGTATCCGTGGTTTGCGGCCTGGGATACGGCGTTCCACATGATCCCGATGGCGGAGGTGGACCCGGAGTTTGCGAAGAACCAGCTGCTGCTGCTGCTACGCGAGTGGTACATGCACCCGAACGGGCAGATGCCGGCGTACGAGTTTGCGTTTGGCGATGTGAACCCACCGGTGCATGCGTGGGCGGTGATGCGTGTGTACCAGATGACGGCGCAGCGCGAGGGCGGAGAGAAGGATGTGGACTTTCTCGAGCGCGCGTTCCAGAAGCTGCTGCTGAACTTTACCTGGTGGGTGAACCGCAATGATGAGAACGGGCACAACCTGTTTGGCGGCGGCTTTCTGGGTCTGGATAACATCGGCGTCTTTGACCGCTCCACCGCACTGCCGAACGATATGAGCCTGAATCAGGCGGATGGCACGGCGTGGATGGGGCTGTACTGCTCGGTGATGCTGACGATTGCGATTGAACTGGCGCAGACGCGACCGGCGTATGAGGACATTGCGAGCAAGTTCTTTGAGCACTTTATTGCGATCATTGACGCGATTAACACGCAGGGCGGAACGGGGCTGTGGGACGAGCAGGATGGATTTTATTTTGACCAGCTGGTAACGGCGGACGGGCCGCCGCGGGCGTTGCATGTGCATTCGATTGTTGGGGTGGTGCCGGTGTTTTCGGTGGGCATTCTGCACAAGGCGGAGCTGGACAAGCTGCCGGGCTTTGCCAAGCGGCTGAAGTGGTTCTTAGCCAATAAGCCTGACCTGGCGCGGTATGTGGTGGAGGCCGAGACGAAGAATCCGGAGTTTGCCGGCGCGCGATTTATTGCGCTGGTGCCGAAGGAGCGGCTGCTGCGGATCTTGCAGCGGGTGTTTGATGAGACGGAGTTCTTTTCGCCGCATGGGGTGCGGGCGCTCTCGAAGATTCACAAGGATGCCCCGTACCAGGTGGAGCTACAGGGAAAGATGATGACGGTGAAGTATGTGCCGGCGGAGGGTGATAGCGGGATGTTTGGCGGCAACAGCAACTGGCGAGGTCCGGTGTGGTTTCCGATGAACACGCTGCTGACGAATGCGCTGGAGCGGTATGACGCGGTGTATGGCGACGCGCTGACGGTGGAGTGCCCTACGGGAAGCGGGCACATGATGACGATGCGGGAGGCGGCGGACGAGATTCGGCGGCGGATGGCGTGTTTATTTCTGCGGGATGCAGCGGGGCGACGAGCGGCGCACGGAGACGAGGAGCGCTATGTGAGCGATCCGTACTGGAAGGATCTGGTGCTGTTCAGCGAGTACTTTGACGGCGACACGGGACGGGGTGTGGGGGCGAGCCACCAGACGGGCTGGACGGCGCTGGTGGCGACTTACCTGTTGAAGATGCATCATGTGAGGCTGGAGGCGCAGAAGAAGTGAGGTCGGTTTGCTACGGGGTTAAGTCGGGAAGAACAAACAAGAGCAACGACAGATACAGGGGTCTCTCCACTGCGCGAGACGATGAGACTGTCTCGCTTCGGTCGAGATGACGGCGCCCTGGGTAAGATGAGGCGGTTGGTGATGGCGGCGGGGCCACCTGCGCGGCGGGTTTTGCCTCCAACTGCCAGGGTCCGCGGCGCGTTGCAGATGGAGGGATTTCGTTGAAGATTGTGGTGGTATCGCCGCACCGGGACGATGCGTGTTTTTCTCTTGGCCTGAGCATCGGTTGCTGGATTGAGGCGGGGCATACGGTCGTGGTGGTGAACTGCTTTACGCGCAGTGAGTACGCGCCACATGCGGACTTCGAGTTTATCCACTCGAATGACCGGATGCCGCGGGTTTCCGCGCTGCGGCTGCGCGAGGATGAGGCGTGGCAGAAGATGTATGGGCGCGGGCTGCAGCTGGTGGATTTGAACCTGAAGGATGCGCCGCTGCGGTTACATATTGCGGCGGACCAGGTGCTGGGGCGGCCCATGAATCCGGATGACAAGACGATGACCAAGCTGCCGCGGGCGGTGGCCGGGCTGAAGCCGGATGCGGTGGTGCTGCCGCTGGCGCTGGGCGGGCATGTGGACCATGTGACGGCGCGATCGGCGATGATGGGAGCGGAGATTGAGGGCTTGCCGGCGATGGCGTTCTATGAGGATCTGCCGTATGCGGCGAGGCCGGGGGCGGCGGCGGAGATTGCGGGTATGGCGCGAGGGCTGGGCGGAGATGCGGGTGGAGAGCTTGCGCCGGCATTTGTAACCGCGGAGGGCTCGATTGAGAGGGCGGTGGAGCGAAAGCGGCGGCTGGCCCTGTGCTATGACTCGCAGGTTGCGGATGAGGTGGCGCAGCAGATTGCGGCGTTCAGCGTGGAGTATGGCGGGAGAGAGAGGCTGTGGGGGAACGCTGCATGGCGGGCGGCAGAGTGGCTGCGCGGCGAGGGGCGGCAATGAGATTTATGCCGGGAGAGTTGCTGCTGGAGGGGATGGCGCATGCGCGGTGCCGCGCGATGGTGGCGCTGCCGGCGCGCAACGAGGAGGCGTCGCTGGCGGGGACGCTCGATGCGTTGGCGGGGCAGGTGGACCTGTGCGGGGCGCCGCTGGCAAGGGAGAGCTTTGAGATTCTGCTGCTGCTGAATAACTGCACGGATGGGTCGGCGGCGGTGGCGCGGGCGTGGCAGCGGGAGCACCCGGAGGTAGCGCTGCACTGCTGTGAGCGCGAGCTGGCGGCGGGCGAGGCGCATATTGGAACGGCGCGGCGGCTGCTGATGGATACGGCATGGTCGCGGCTGCAGGGAGCGCGCGAGCGGTGCGCGATTTTGTCGACCGACGCGGACAGCTATGTGGCGAAGGACTGGATTGCGCAGAACCTGCTGGCGATGGAACGCGGGGCAGACGCGGTGGGCGGTGTGATTGAGCTGATTTGTAACGATTATGAGTCACTTTCAGATGCGGTGCGGACGGCGTATGCGGCGGACCGGCGATATCAGTACCTGGTGGCGGAGATGGAGGACCTGCTTGATCCGCAGGCGGGCGACGCGTGGCCGCGGCATCTGGAACATTTTGGGGCGTCGCTCGGGTGTACGCCGGAGATCTATGCGCGAGCGGGAGGGATGCCGGCGCTGGCGGAGATGGAGGACGTGGCGTTTGTTGATCGTTTGCGGCGGGTGGATGCGCGGCTGCGGCACGAGCCGGCGGTGGTGGTGTCGACGTCCGCGAGGCTTGATGGCCGCGTGACGCGGGGGCTTTCCGGGCAGCTGCGATGCTGGCAGCGGATGCATGAGGAGGGCGAGGCGCACCAGGTGGCGGCGGCGGCGTGGCTGGAGCATCGGTTTCGCAGCCTGCGCCGGTTGCGGCGATATTTTGCTACTGGAGAGGTTACAAATCTAGAGATGTGGCCGGAGACGCGGCGACGGGAGATGCGAAGCGCGCGAAGGCAGAGCAGCGGGGTGGGAGAGTTTCTGCGGCGGATTGACTGCGATGGATTGATTGCGGAGACGTTTGCGGGGTTGCGGGAGGATGCGATTGAGGCGGTAAACGCGGAGGTTGCAGGGTGGGTGGCCGCGGAACGGACGGCGAGGAGAGGTAAGGGGTCGGGGGCGACGGACGGGTCTGTTTTAGGGGCGTCGTTCGAGGAGGTCGAGGCGGTACTGGTCGCGGCGGGCTCGGTCGAGGGGGGCCCACTCGGGGCGGCGAAGCCAGGTTTCGTGGACCTGGTCGCCGGTAAGCGGGTAGTCGGGAACGATGGGGGTGTAGTGGACCAGCATAAGCTGGCCGCCCGGGGGCTGGCGCGCGGCAAGCAGACGGGCGGTTCGGGCGAGGTCCTCGCGCTGCCAGTAGTAGCCGACCTCTGAGATGACGACGAGGTCGAAGGCGCCTTCGGGGATCTCGTCGGGGATGTGCATCTGGGCGAAGTGTACGTGGGGGAGGTCGGCGCAACGGGTGGTGGCGGTGGCGAGGGCCTGAGCGGAGACGTCGACCGAGAGCAGCTTGTCGCAGCGATCGGCGAGCTGGTGGGTGAGAACGCCGATGGAGCAGCCGATTTCGAGGACGTTGGCGTAGCGCGGGCGGGGGAGATGGGCGAGGGTATCGCGGTACTTGCCGGCTTCGTACTCGCTGGTCTCGAAGTTCCAGGGGTCGGGTGAGGCGGCGTAGACGTCGTCGAAGTAGGAGGGTGGCAGGGAGCCGCCGGGATCGGTGTTGGACCAGAGACCGCTCTCGGTGCCGTCGGCGCGCAGGTGCGATTTGCGCAGGGAGGCATGGCCGACGTCGGCGAGGGTTTGATCGGGGGCGGGCTGGCGGAGGTACATGGTGAGGTTGCGGAGGATGCGCTCGAAGGGGTGCGGGTGGAGGAGGCCGCGGGCGCCGACGCCGGCGATGATGCGCTGCATGAGCGGGGTGGCGATGCGATCGATGGCGAGGCGGGTGAGGTTGGCGCATTCGACCATGCGCTCGGCGGAGAGTTTGTCGGAGGTGAGGGAGAGGCCGGCTTCGGCGAGGTTGGCGGCGCGCTCGATCCAGAGGGTGGCTTCCTGGGCGGCGAGGGCGATCTCGCCGAGACGGGCGATCTGGTAGGGGTCTTCGGCGCGGTTGCGAGTGTGTAACCAATCGACGAACAGATGGTGGAGGCGAAGGATGGCGCCGGCCTGCACGGCGGCGAAGCGGATGGCGCCGCCGCGAAAGAGGGGTTCGCGGTAGAAGTCTCCGGGGCAGCCGAGGAGGTCTTCGTGGTCGATGAGCGCGCCGGTGAGGGTGATGCCGAAGCTTTCGGAGGACTCCATGCCGAGGGGATGCCAGAGATCACGATCAAGGACGACGTGTGGCTGAACGGTAGGCGTCTCCATGCGGGGCATGGTCATCTGCCAGCCGGCATTGGCGAGCTCGGCGGTGATGATGGGCCGCTGGACGAGGGCGGCTCCGGTGGCGAAGGTTTTGTTGCCGGTGAAGCGGAGATGCGGGCCTGCGGGATCGAGGCGGAGGGGTTCGTGCGAGCCGGTGTTCCAGACGGCGAAGACGAGGCCGGCGCGGGCATCGGCGGCGGCGCGCTCAAGCTGGGCGGAGGTGGCGAAGGTAGCGATGAGGATGAGGGCGTTGACGTGACCTTCAAAGAGGCGGCCGAGGGCGAGGTCGGCGCCGCCGATGAGGGCGAGGACGCGAAGCAGGGTAAGGTGCTGGCCGGGTTCTGTGCCGAGGCCGAGGCCGCCGAAGGCGCGGGGGAGCGGCGCGGTGAGGAGGCCGAGGGCGTGGAGCTGCTGGAGGTCGGCGATGGGGGCGGTGGTCGCGAGGGTCGTCGGGCGGGAGGCGAGATCGTCGGCGAAGTGCTGGGCGATGGCGATGGGGTCGGCGGAAAGCTGGCGGGCGAAGTCGGGCAACGGAACCTCTTGGGGGTGAGCGGAGCGTGGGGCAGGGGATATGAGTATGAGATGCGGGGAGTTTGCTGTGAGGTGCGGTGCGGGTTTTGCTGGTTGGAAGCGAGTAGGGTAGAGCACGGAAGGGCGTGGCGACCGAGCTGTCCTCAGCGGCTAAAGCCATATTTCGATGGAGTATTGATGGCATGGCTGAAGCCATGCCCCTAATCTCAAGGCAAAGGCAACGGGCGAAATGCGGGGGTCTCTCCGCTACGACTTCGCGGCGCTCCGTCTTGGGTCGAGATGACGGCTTTCCTGGGGCTGAAGGAGCGGGGTCTGAGGAGATGGTTCGCGTCGCTGCGCTCCGTGGTTAAAGGCGAAATGCGGGGGTTCCTCGCTGCGCTCGGAATGACAACCAAAAATTGCAACGGCAACGGCAACGGCAACGGCAACGGCAAGGGCAACGGCAAACGGCAAGGGCAACTGCAAGAGCAAAGAGCAAGAGCAAGAGCAAGAGCAACAGCAGCAGCAAGAGCAAGAGCAAGAGCAACAGCAGCAGCAAGAGCAACAGCAATGGCAACGGCGGCAGCAACAGCAGCAGCAACAGCAACAGCAGCAACGGCAGCAGCAACAGCAGCAGCAGCA
>CAXSEC010000003.1:0-2186 GCA_964236325.1 uncultured Acidobacteriaceae bacterium
TTCGCCTTTCACGACGGAGCGCAGCGACGCGCAAACCAGGCCCCATCCCTACCCCCGTCCTGTATCCTCACCACACCCCGACCTCCAGGAGCCCTGCCCGTGCCCTCTCGCACCCGCGCCGCGATCGCTCTCCTCGCCGCCCTCCCCGCAGCCGCCCAGCTTCCAGCCGACCTCCCCGTCACCACTCGCCACGCCATGGTTGTCACCATCCAGCACGACGCCACCGACGCCGG
The DNA here is from genome assembly GCA_964236325.1 of uncultured Acidobacteriaceae bacterium. Taxonomy (GTDB): domain Bacteria; phylum Acidobacteriota; class Terriglobia; order Terriglobales; family Acidobacteriaceae; genus Edaphobacter. The sequence goes on from CAXSEC010000003.1 coordinate 234, forward strand.
CGTCCGGATCCTCCAACAGGGTGGCAACGCCGTCGACGCCGCCGTTGCCGTGGCCTTCGCCCTCGCCGTCGTCTACCCGCAGGCCGGCAACCTCGGCGGCGGCGGCTTCATGCTCATCCGCAACCATCACGGCAAACCACACTTCCTCGACTACCGCGAAAAAGCCCCCGCCGCCGCCACCCGCGACATGTACCTCGACGCCCAGGGCGACGTCGCCCCCGGCCGCTCCACCGAGGGCTACCTCGCCTCCGGCGTTCCCGGCACCGTCGCCGGCCTCACCTTCGCCCAGTCCCACTTCGGCAAACTCACCCTCGCAGAAGACATGGCGCCCGCCATCAAACTGGCCTCTAACGGTTACATACTCTCCGCACCCGAAGCCGCCAACCTCGAAAACAAAACCCTCACCCACTTCCCCGCCTCCGCCCACATCTTCCAGCGCGACGGCAACCTCTACAAGGCCGGCGACCGCTTCACCCAGCCCATCCTCGCCGAAACCCTCCGCCGCATCGCCGCCAACCCCGCCGACTTCTACACCGGGTCGATCGCGGCCACCATCGCCACTGAAATGCAGCAGCACGGTGGCCTCATCACCACCGCCGATCTCGCCGCCTACCAGGTCAAAGATCGCGCCCCCGTCATCGGTAACTACCACGGTTACAACATAATCACCGCCCCGCCACCCTCCTCGGGCGGCATCGTTCTGGTCGAGATCCTCAACATCCTCTCCACCTATAACCTCGCGAAGCTGGGTTCCGCCGGAGCCGCAACCCCAGACCGCTCCGCCCCCCAGGTCCACCTCATCACCGAGGCCTTCCGCCGCGCCTATATGGATCGCGCCGACTACCTCGGCGATCCCGACTTCACCCCGCAGCCCCTCAAGCAAATGGCCAGCCGCAAATATGCCGCCGCCTGGCGCGCCTCCATCGATCCCACCCGACCCACACTCTCCGCCGCCCTTAAGCGCCCCGCCGGCTTCCTTCCGCCACCCCCGCAGCTCGCCCCAGATCACCACGAATCCCCGCAGACCACCCACTTCTCCATCGTCGATCGCTGGGGCAACGCCGTCGCCAACACCTACACCCTCAACAACACCTTCGGCTCAGGCGTGACGATCGGTCCCCTCGGCTTCCTCATGAACGATGAGATGGACGACTTCGCCTCCAAGCAAGGCGTCCCCAACATGTACGGCCTCATCCAGGGTCCCGCCAACTCCATCGCCCCCGGCAAGCGACCGCTCTCCGCCATGACCCCCACCATCGTCCTCACCCGCCGCTCCCTCTTCCATCGCCGCCGCGTCCGCCTCGTCCTCGGCACCCCCGGTGGCTCGACCATCATCACCACGGTGGCCAACGATCTCATCAGCACCCTCGACAACGGCCTCAACATCCAGCAGGCCGCCGACGCCCCGCGCTTCCACCACCAGTACCTCCCCGACCGCCTCGACCTCGAACGCACCTTCCCCAACGACGTTGCCGGCCAGCTCATCGCAATGGGCTACAAGACCAACCGCCAGATGGCCGCCGACGAGCACTCCCCCGGCACCTGGGGCGACAACGAGCTCATCGCCATCGACCCCCACACCCACCAGCTCCAGGGCGGCCACGATAACCGCCGCCCCTTCGGCAAAGCCGCCGGCTACTAAACTCCACCGCAAGCCCCCATCAAAGAAGCCGTCATCTCGACCGAAGACGAAGCGGAGCGAAGTCGCAGTGGAGAAACCCCTGTATTTCGCCCTTGCCGTTGCAGTTGTAATTTTTAGTTTTGGTTCCGAGGGGAAGCCGAGGAACCCCCGCATTCGCCCTTGCCGTTGCAGTTGTAATTTTTGGTTGTCATTCCGAGGCGTAGCCGAGGAACCCCCGAATTTCGCTCTTAACGACGGAGCGAAGCGACGCGCCCTCATTCTCGCAAATGAAGCCGTCATCTCGACCGAAGGCTTCGCAACGCGAAGACGCA
>CAXSEC010000003.1:2286-6121 GCA_964236325.1 uncultured Acidobacteriaceae bacterium
CCCCCGCATTTCGCTCTTGATGACGGAGCGAAGCGACGCACCCACAAACCCGCACTGACCCAAGCGGCACCCACCCGCCATTCCCGCATCTATCTCTTCAGATCCGCGCCTAAGCGCCACTACAAGTTCAGAAGGAAAACAACCATGCCAGCAGTTATGGAAAAAGCCGAAAAGAAGCAGAAGAAGTCCTCGATCGCTCCCGGAGCCACCACCCACATCGTCGACCGCATGTACCCCAACCGCGTCGCCCTCTCAGACGACGTCAAGAAGCAGGTTGTTGCGGTCATGCAGCAGCCGCTCGCCGAGAGCCTCGATCTCTACTCGCAGGCCAAGTTCGCTCACTGGAACGTCAAGGGCGACAACTTCTATCAGCTGCACCTCGTCTTCGATCACGTCGCCAAGGTCATCTTCAAGCAGGTCGATCCCATCGCCGAGCGCATCACCCAGCTTGGTGGCGTCGCCAACGGCACCGCCCGCCAGTCCGCCTGCAGCTCCACCATCAGCGAATACCCGGTTGAGACCATCAACGGCATGGATCATGTCCGCGCCCTTGCTGACTCCCTCGGCCACTACTGCCAGAACCTGCGCGAGTGCTCCGACAAGGTCGACGAGATCGGCGACAAGCCCACCTCCGACTTCTTCAACCAGCTCATCGTCGACGCCGAAGAGCAGCTCTACTTCCTCGAGTCGCACCTCGAAGCCGGCGACGTCCAGTAACTACGCCACCAGCCCGCAAAATAGTTCTCCGCACACAAACGAGGGCGACGCAAACCGCGTCGCCCTTCTTCTTTAGTTCTTGACCTGCAGAACACCCTCTAACCTGCGCGAAACACCGCTTAACCTCAGCGAAAATCGGCCCTTTCTACGCGTCAATGACCCTTGAAGTTTTGTGTGTACATGTCCCGCGGCAGACCATCGTGCGCCGCCTTGGACTTCAAACCAGCCGCCTGCTCCACACTCATCCATCCCCCCAGCGCCACCAGATAAGGCGGCCGGCCAGTCGGCGTAAACACCTCTGGTTTCAGCTCCGGATGCGTCTCCACAAGCATCTGCACCTTCTTCTGCGCAGCCTCCTCGCGGTTGAACGTGTACGCGACCACCCGCCACTGGCTCCCCTCAGGCCCTGTTCCGTGCCCCACCGGAACCCGCGCGGCGGCATGCGTCGAAGTCACCGCTGCAGACGGCTTCGTCGCCACCACAGGCGCCTGAACCGACGCTTTTTCCGGTGTCGGCGCAGCTGTTGCGATCGGCGCGGAAGTCTTTTCCGCAGAGTTACTTACACGAGTGAAGTGCCAGATCAGGCCGACCAGCAGCAACGCCGCCACCGCCAGCCCAGCCCAGAAGACGCCGCGCGACTTCAACCCCTTCTCCGGGTCCAGCACCAACCGATCCCCACCCACCGGCCGCCGCATCGGCGCCTGCGGCGCAGCCGCCAAAGACGCCGCGACAGCCTGCGCCGAAGTAGCAGCCGAGCTAGATTCACCCCGCCCGGTAGCCGTCGGCGAAGCTGCAGCGACCACCCGGGCCGGCACCACACGCGGTCCATTTCCAGCCACCGAGGAGGCCGTCGAAGTAGCCCCCGCACCCGTCCCCGCTACCGCGGCCAGCGCCGCATCCATCACTGTTATGAACGGTTTACCCGCATTTGTCACCGGCGCCTTCAAGCCTGGATCAACTGCCGGCGAAGCCGCTGCGGCAAGCGGTAGAACTGCTGGCGGCGCCGCTGCAGCAAGCGGCGCCACCGCAACCGGAGGCCGCACCACCGCAGCCATCTCCTTCAATCCCCACGTTCCCGACATCCCGTTCCGCACCAGATCGTCAAACGGCCGCGGCAGCTTGGCCTGCCCGATGTCCCGCCGCTGCGTCAACGCATATCCGACCAGCATGGCGAGATCGTGCGCATCCCGCCGGCGCAGCGTGTCGCCTTCCATCCCGTCCGGTGCCTCCCGAACACAGTCCCCTCGCAGCTTGACCTCTTCCCCTTTAGCTAGAACACTTTCCGCCTCAACATGCTCGTGGATCAGCCCCTTTGCATGGAGCGCATCGAGCGCGGTCACCACGCTGAACGCCATCTGCCGTGCCTCATCCGGTGCCAGGGGCCGCTCGCGCAACAGATCCGCAAGCTCCGCGTCCATGGTCTCGAGCACCGCATACACCAGATGCACTCCATCAAGCACCGTCTTGTTACACGCCAGAATCGTCACAATCGCCGGCTCGTCCATCTGCCGGACAGAGTTCCACCGTGCGAGGATCACATCTTCGTCATTAAGCGACTCAATCACTCGAATCGTGGCCGCCGTGCCATCCGGGCGCCGGGTCGTAAAGAACGCGCTCCGTCCCTTGGGTCCGATCAATCGTTCGAGCCGAAACTGGCCGTCAAGCAGCTTTCCTTCGTAGTCGTTCCAGAGTTCCATGTTCATCCAGTCCTGAGTTTGTTTTGGCCAAGGGCGACAGATGCCGATCAGGCGAGTGAATCAGCAGGCGCCACACACCCCGACGATCCACCGGGCGGGCACCCTCGAAACAATTCCATTATCCTCCAAGCTAAGGCGTCTGTGTCAGAGTTCAGCCTCGACCACGGCCTGCCGCTCGTGTCCTGCCGCGTGTTGATGTACTTTCAGGAGGATGCGACCCGGCTTTTCCACGTATGTCTTTCTGCAGCAACGTCTTCATCCAGGACTCCTGGGCGCGATGCATCGCTCTGGAGCCACGGCCATTGAAGTTTTTGCCGCGCGCCACCACTTTGACTACACGGATCGGGGCAGCGTTCGAGACCTGGCCAACTGGTTTCGCGACACGGACGTGCAACCCTCTCTGCATCAGCCGCTCTACCCAGAGGCGCAGTGGAGCCGCCACGTCGCTCCGACCCTGAACCTCATCAACCCGGACAAGTCGCACCGCATCGCCGCCATGGATGAGATCAAGCGCGTCCTCGAGACCGCGGAGCAGATCCCGTTTCGCTCGATCACGCTGCACCTGGGAATGAAGGGAGACGCCTGGGGCCCGCGAGCGCTCGAACACTCTCTGACCGCCATTGAGCACCTGAAGGCATTTGCCGGTCCGCTGGGCGTCCAGCTGCTGCTCGAAACCCTGCAGAACGAGATCACCGCGCCCGAGCGCCTGCTGGAGATCCTGCGTGTCGGCCACTTTGATACCGTCGGCATCACCCTCGACGTGGGGCATATCCACCTGGCGGACTACCAGAACGCTGAGACTGAGATGGACGCCGCCTTCGAGCTGCTTCGCCCGCGCATCGCTGAGCTTCATCTGCACGATAACGGTGGCAGCCGCGATGAACACCTGTGGCCAGGCAGCCCCACATCGGGGATCGACTGGAACAACGTGCAGCGCCACATCGCGACCCTGCCGGCGGAGATCCCGGGGCTCCTTGAGATCGCGCATGAGCTTGGAGAGACCGCGGACACCGTCGTGCAGCAGGGCACGGTCTTCTTCGATCGCTTCCGCCGCGATGCGGAGCTCACGGCAGAGCGAAAGAGTAACGTCAACGCGCAGAGCTAGCGGCTGCTCCTGCCAATGGGCTTCAGCGCCGCGCGAGTGATGCCAGCTCGTCTGGCTCGGCGTATAAACTGGATGTTCACCCCATGGATACCTCCAGCACCGCCTCCGCACCTCTCGCAACCATCGCGTCACTCGCGCAGCATGAAGGCCAGACCGTCACCCTGCGTGGCTGGCTTTACAACCTTCGCTCTTCGGGCAAGCTCCTCTTCCCAACCTTTCGCGACGGTACAGGAACCATCCAGGGCATCGTTCCCAAGGCAGCGGTTTCAGAGCACGTCTTCAACACGTTGAAGGAGCTGCAGCTGGAGAGCTCCCT
>CAXSEC010000003.1:6221-55392 GCA_964236325.1 uncultured Acidobacteriaceae bacterium
ATCCTGACACCGAACGCGTGCGAAGGAACGTCGGAGTTGTTTGAGATGGACTACTTCGACGATGACAAGGCCTACCTGACGCAGTCCGGGCAGCTCTATATCGAGGCGACGGCTCTCGCACTCGGCAAGGTCTACTCCTTCGGTCCAACCTTTCGTGCGGAGAAATCCAAGACGCGCCGGCACCTGACCGAGTTCTGGATGGTCGAGCCAGAGATCGCCTTTGCCGGCCTCGACGATCTGCTGGAACTCGCCGAAAACTTCCTCAGCCACATCGTGGCTCGCGTTCTCGAAGCGCACCGAGCTGACCTGACCGTCATCGGCCGAGATGCGACCAAGCTCGAAAATATCAAGGCCCCCTTCCCGCGGATCTCCTACGACGAAGCCCACGCTATGCTCGAAGACGCTTTCGCGAAAGGTCTGGTCGAGACGCGTCACAAAGAGGGCGACGACTTCGGTTCACCCGATGAGACGTATATCTCCTCGCAGTTCGACCGCCCCGTGATGGTGCATCGCTACCCCGCCGCCATCAAGGCGTTCTACATGCAGCCCGACCCGCAGGACCCAACCAAGGCTCTGTGCGTCGACGTGCTGGCGCCCGAGGGTTACGGCGAGATCATCGGCGGCTCACAACGCGTGGATTCCTATGATCTGCTGAAGTCGCGCATTGAGGAACACAACCTGCCGCTCGCCGCCTTCCAGTGGTATCTCGATCTTCGACGCTACGGGTCTGTGCCCCATGCCGGATTTGGCATGGGCATCGAACGCGTTGTCGCGTGGATCTGCGGTTTAGACCACGTACGCGAGACAATCCCGTTCGCTCGTACATTGAACCGGATCTATCCGTAGTGGGCGAACGGGAGCACGATAGCTCCCGTTCGCGCCTCGGCTCCTACTTCTGGTCGAGCCCGTGCAGCGCACCGATATGGCGCTTGACGATCAGATCGGTCTGGTGTGCGAAGGTCTTATAGCTCTCTGAGCCATCCTCTGCTTCCTGCGCGAAGAGCTTCTCATCCTTGTCGTGGATGGCTTGCATGTCAGCGATGTAGGCCGCGTCAAAGTCTGCGCTGGAGACGGCCTTCAGTTTAGCGAGACGCTCCTTGACTTCCGCGTTGAGCGTCGGCGCAACCGGTATGCCGGTCGCTGCAGCAATCCTCTTCAGGTTATTTCCGACGAGAGTGTGATCGTGTACCTCGGTAAGCGCGAGGTCCTTCACATCGGGAGCTACAGCCTTTGTCTCCGCGTATCGGCTTGCCTCAACTTCGTACGCCCCGCCCTGCGAGACCTTTCCCACAAAGACCTTATCGGCCGCAGAGGCAGGTCCGAATGCCTGAACCACCGCCGGCAGCAACAGCATAGCAAGCACCACCGACGAACCTCGAATCCCGTGCTGACTGCTCATCGTTCCACTCCCCTGTTAGTGGCTTATCGCCGCTTCTGGTAGATCAGGCTACGACCATACGATGCACAACCCGGGCGCTCCGGACTTGCAGCGAAAGGCATCCACGTCCGGCATCACCAGCTCGCTCGATCGCCTCTCCGCCAGCGTCATGTTTCAATGGAAGCAGGACCTCATCATGCCTTTGAACTGCGGAATTGTCGGTCTCCCCAACGTGGGAAAGTCCACCATCTTTAACGCACTAACCTCTGCCAAGGCACAGGCCGCGAACTATCCGTTTTGCACCATCGATCCGAACACCGGCGTGGTTACCGTACCCGATGCCCGGCTGCAGAGTATCGCTGCTTTGATCAAGCCCAAGAGCCTGGTCCCCACCACAATGGAGTTCATCGACATCGCGGGTCTCGTCGAAGGCGCCAGCAAGGGCGAGGGTCTCGGCAACCAGTTCCTCGGCCACATCCGCGCGACTGATGCCGTCTGCCACGTCGTACGCTGCTTTGACGATCCCGAGGTCATCCACGTCGCAGGAGGAGTCAATCCGCTGCACGACATCGACATCATCAACACCGAACTTTTGCTCGCCGATCTCGATACCGTGGAGAAGCGCAACACCAAGGTGGAGCGGGCGGCCAAGGCTTCGAGCGATCAGAAGGTCAAAGCCGAGCACGCCATGCTGGGCAAGCTGCTGGTGGTGCTGAACGCGGGCAAACCCGCCCGCACCGCCGACCTGACCGACGACGAACGCGTGCTTGCGCGCGAGCTCTTCCTGATCACCGCCAAGCCGCAGCTCTACGTCGCCAACGTCGATGAAGCTGGCCTGCTGACCGGCAATGACTACACGGCCGCGGTTGAGCAGCGAGCCGCCGAAGAAGGCAGCCAGGTCGTGCGTATCTGCGGCTCGCTTGAGAGTGAAATCGCCCAGCTTGAGCCCTCGGAACGCGATGAGTTTTTGAAAGACATGGGCCTTGAAGAGCCCGGCCTTGATCGGCTGATTCACTCCGCCTATCGCCTGCTTGATCTCATCACCTACTTCACGGCCGGTGTGCAGGAGGTGCGCGCCTGGACCATCCGCCGCGGCACCAAGGCCCCTGGAGCCGCGGGCGTCATCCACTCGGACTTCGAGAAGGGCTTCATCAAGGCCGACTGCTACGCGTCAGACGATCTCTTTGCCCTTGGCACGGAGCAGGCAGTGAAAGAGAAGGGCCTGCTGCGCTCGGAAGGTAAGGAGTACGTCGTGAAGGACGGCGATATTCTCTTTTTCAAGTTCAACGTGTAGGGTCGTAGGGTCGCAAAGTTGCTGCCGAGCGATGTGACCTTGCTGGTTCCGCGCCTGCCCAATCGAAACTTCTCTCCGCCGCCTCATGCATTCCTGGCTGACACTGAAGTGGTCATGAAGCAGAAGAAGAAAGTTCGCGTAGGTGTGTTGTTCGGGGGCCGCTCAGGCGAGCACGAGATCTCGTTGCTGTCGGCGGCGTCAATCCTGTCGGCCATCGATCGCAGGAAGTACGACGTGGTTCCGATCGGCATCACCAGGCAAGGGCGATGGGTGACGGCTGCGGCGGCGCAGCAGCTCCTAAGTGGCGATGTCGCGGGCAACGCCGCTCCCGAAACGCTCTCCCACGGGCCAGAACAGCCGTCCGCCAGTGTCGCGGCGGCGGAGATCTTCAATCCACTTTCTCTTGCGAGCGCGCAGCCATCAGCGCTCGCGCTTGACGTCGTCTTTCCCGTGCTGCACGGCACCTTCGGCGAAGACGGAACCATCCAGGGCCTTTTTGAGCTCGCCGACATCGCCTACGTCGGCTCGGGCGTTCTCGGCTCGGCGACCGGCATGGATAAGGCCGCGATGAAGAAGCTGTTTGCCGCTGCGGGTCTGCCCCAGACGCCCTTCGTCGCCCTCCTCCGCTCCGAGTGGAAGGCCGATCCGAAACGCGTCACGCGCCAGATCGAAAAGCAGCTTGCCTACCCCGTGTTCGTGAAGCCCGCGAATCTCGGCTCCTCGGTCGGCATCAGCAAGGTCCACGACCGGAGCGAGCTTGGCCATGCCATGGATCTTGCCGCCAGCTTCGATCGCCGGCTCGTCGTGGAGCAGGGTGTAGGCGGTCCGGGAGTCAAGCCGCGCGAACTCGAAGTGGCGATCCTCGGCAACGACGCGCCGGAGGCCTCGGTTGTGGGCGAGATCGTGCCCGGTGCCGAGTTCTACGACTACAACGCCAAGTACCACTCGGACGCGAGCGTCCCCATCATCCCGGCAAAGCTGTCTAAGTCTGAAGAGAAAGAGATTCGCGCCAAGGCTCTCGATGCCTTTCATACCTGCGACTGCGCCGGTCTGGCGCGGGTAGACTTCCTTATGGAGCCGGCGGGTGCTGGTAAAAACGGTGGCAAGCCTAAAATCTTTCTCAACGAGATCAACACCATGCCCGGCTTTACGTCTATCAGCATGTACCCAAAGCTGTGGGCGGCCAGCGGCGTGGGCTATAAAGAGCTGATCGATCGGCTGATCGCGTTTGCCATCGAGCGTCATGAGGAGCGAAGGCAGACGCGCTTCAGCCATAACGACTAGCTTCGCGGAGTCGCAGCGTTCCAAGTCAATGCCCAGAGGAGAACGGCGTCATGTCTATCTTCTTAGAGCACCAGAAGTCACCGACACGCGTCATTCCAAGCAGCTGTGCCCTGCTGCTGCATGTGGCCACAGTTGCCTGTCTGCTGCATGTCTTCTCTTCGTTTCTGGCGCCGATGCGCCTCCCGGGCACGTCGTTTGGGACACACTTGAGCCTCACATACTTGCCCGGCCGCACAGCTCAGCGGCCCGCACTGATGACGACAAAGCAGCATCCGCCGAAACAGATCCCGGTGGCATCGACCGCGCTTCGAAGTCCTTCCGCTGTGCCGCAAATCTCATCAACCGCGCGTGCTCCGTCGACGCCTCCTCTGGATCCAGCTGAGGGCAACGATGCGCTTGGAACAGGCAATGTCAACATCGCGCTCGCGATCGACTTTCCAACACCAAAGCCTGATCTCACGCAGCTGCCGCCTGGCACAGTGGGCGATGTTGTCGTCGATATCGTCATTGATGCCGCAGGAAAGGTCTCGAGCATCACGATGCATCACGGTTTGGGCTACGGAGTCGATGAAGTCGTGGTGGCGACCGTGCAGCAATGGAGCTTCCATCCTGCTACGCGGGATGGGCAGCCGGTGGCAAGCGAGCAGGAGCTGCACTTCCACTACCAGCGGACTTAGTCCCTGGGTCGAACTTCGGCCCAGGGCCGAGTTTCATCGCTGCCTTAGAGCACCCGGCTGTGTTTGTAACCATCTGCGGTCAACGCCGTCAGCAGCTCCGCCACCTGCTCGCGGCCGCGCGTCTCCATGGTGATATCGATCACTGTGTCACCCAGATTCACACCGTAGTAGGCGCGATTATGCAGCGTGTCGACAATGTTGGCGCGATGACTGGCGATGAGCTTTGTCAGGTCAGCGAGCGCGCCAGGCTTGTCCAGCAGATGTATGCGCAGCCGGATCAGACGGCCATCCTGCACCAGACCGCGTTCGATGATGCGGCTGAGCAGCGTTACGTCGATGTTGCCGCCGCACACAAGCACGGCGGTGCGTGCGCCTTCAGGGACAAGCGTTGTGCGGTGCTGCAGCAAAGCGGCCAGAGCAGCGGCGCCGGCGCCTTCCGCAAGCGTCTTCTCTCGCTCCAGAAGTACCAGAATGGCGGAGGCAATCTCGTCTTCATCGACCGTCACGATCTCATCGACATACCGATCAACCAGGGGAAACGTGACATCACCCGCGCGGCGAACAGCAATCCCGTCCGCAATGGTTGTTGCGGGCGCGATTGTCACCGGACCATGGCTCGCAATCGCCGCAGCCATTGATGGCAGGCGAGTTGTCTGCACGCCGATAACCTTGATCTCGGGCCGCGACTCCTTGATCGCGCAGGCGATGCCACCGATCAGGCCGCCACCACCGATCGGCACCACCACGGCAGCCAGGTCTGGAACCTGCTCCATCAACTCAAGCCCGATGGTTCCCTGCCCGGCCATCACCTCCGCGTCGTCGAACGCATGAATGAAGTTCATCCGCGTGATCTTGCACAGACGCATGGCTTCGGCGAAGGCTTCGTCGTAGTTAGCTCCGTGCAGCACAACCTCTGCGCCGAAGTTGCGAGTCGCGGTCACCTTTACCAGCGGTGTCTGCTGCGGCATGACGATGAGGCTGCGAATGCCGCGCTTGGTGGAATGGTGCGCCACTCCCTGAGCATGATTTCCCGCACTGGCGGCGATCACTCCCCGCGAGGCCTGCTCCGGCGTCAGCAGCGCGATGCGGTTGAGCGCACCTCGCTCCTTGAAGGAGCCGGTCATCTGCAGGTTTTCAAGCTTCAGGAAGATCTCGCGGCCGGTGAGCGCGGAGAGCATCTGCGAGTGTGGACACGGCGAGTAGTAAATGGCATCGCGCAGCCGCTCACGCGCAGCCAGTATGTCCGTTAACGTGATGGTGACGGGCAGCGTGGACGCGCTCATATCGCTCTAGACTAATAGCACTTATGGCTCCGACCTCCCCCACTAGCCAGGAAGTGCACGAAGCCGAATGGCGTCCCAGGCATAATCCCTGGGCCATCGCACTTACCGTAACCTTGGCGACGTTCATGGAAGTGCTGGACACCTCGATCGCCAACGTGGCCCTGCCGCACATTGCGGGTTCACTCGGAGCCAGCCAGGAGGAGGCGACGTGGGTTCTGACCAGCTATTTGGTCTCGAGCGCCGTCGTGCTGCCGATCTCCGGCTGGATCTCCGATCGCTTCGGCCGCAAGCGCTTCTACATGACCTGCGTTGCGCTCTTCACACTCAGCTCCATCCTCTGCGGCTTTGCTCCCAGCCTGCCGCTGCTCATCCTGGCCCGCATCGTGCAGGGCGCTGGAGGCGGTGGTCTCGCGCCAAGCGAGCAAGCCATTCTTGCCGATACCTTCCCTGTCGCAAAGCGAGGGCAGGCCTTCGCCGTCTACGGCATGGCTGTGGTCTGCGCGCCGGCCATTGGTCCCACGCTCGGCGGATGGATCACCGACAACTTCAACTGGCACTGGATCTTTTTCATCAACGTGCCTATTGGCATCCTGTCGCTCTGGTTGACCCAGCGCATGGTGGAAGATCCGCCGCAGATCAAGCAGCGGTCGCAGGGCAAACGCTCCGTGGACTTCGTCGGTCTCGCCCTGGTCGCGTCCGGTGTCGGATGCCTGGAGTTCTTCCTCGACAAAGGTCAGGAAAAGGACTGGTTCGGCGACCCGATGATCCGCGTCTTCGCGCTGCTCGCCGTGTTCCTGCTGACCTTCTTCGTCTTCTGGGAGTGGACCCACCCCGACCCTATCGTCGATCTCAAGCTCTTGCGCAATCGCAACTTTGGCACGGCTGTCTTTCTGCAACTCATCCTCGGCATGGTGCTGTTTGGCTCGACCGTCCTCATCCCGCAGTACCTGCAGGTGCTGCTCGGCTATACGGCGGAGCGGGCGGGGTTTGTGCTCTCGCCGGGCGGCCTGATCCTGATCGTGATGATGCTGGTCGCGGGCAAGACACTCGGAAAAATGGATCCCCGATTGATGGTGGCGCTGGGCTACGTGGCGGTCGCTGCGGGGCTCTACAACCTGACACGCCTTTCGCTCGACACCAGCTTCGGCACGGTGACGCTATGGCGCATGCTGCAGGTCATCGGGTTGCCGTTCGTCTTCATCCCGATCAGCACGCTGAACTATGTCGGCGTACCGCGATCCAAGTCGAACCAGATCTCCAGCCTGTCGAACTTTGCTCGAAACCTCGGCGGAAGTGCCGGAACCGCGCTGCTGACGACCTTCATCGCCCGCACCTCGCAGACGCATCAGGTGCAGCTGGCGGCCGGCGTGATTCCTAACAGCCCTTCCTACCGGATGTACATGGATGCCATGAGTGCCATGCTGCGGCAGGCCGGCGTCTCGGCTGGGCAGGTGTCGCAGATGGCCGTGGGCTACGCCTACCAGCAGATGCTGCGGCAGGCGTTCATGCTGAGCTACCAGAACGCCTTCTTCGTGCTGGCGCTGGCCATCGTGTGCCTTACGCCACTGCCGTTCCTGATGCGGCTGCCGACGGGAGCTCGGCCATCGTCAGAGGAAGTTGCAGCGCACTAGCACTAGGTAGAGGCCTCAGATTACCGGTCGCGGCGGCGGCGGAAGCTGTTGGCTTGCATGAAAGCCTTGCGGAGTTCGGGAGACTTCAGGTTCTCGCGGAGGTAGGCGAGCTCTTGCTCCAGGGCGTGCAGCGAGGCAGCAATCTGGTCGGTGTTCGTGTAGGCAATGTCCCGCCACATGCTGAAAGGGCTGGCACCGAGGCGTGTGGTCTCACTGAGGGCACGACCACCGATCGAGATGATGTCGGGATCATCGGCAAAATGCTCTTCGAGCAGGGCGGCCAGAGCTGTGGAGAGAAACTGCGGCAGGTGGCTGACCCAGGCGCAGAGCTCGTCATGGCGGGCGGGGTCGAGATCGCGGGTACGTGCACCCATACGTTCCACCCAGGCTCGCCACTCTTCGGTGCGTTCGTTCTCCGGGGCGATCGGCGTGAAGAGCCAGCGAGCGTTCTCAAACAGGGTGGCATCTGCCAAGGCGGCCCCGCCCGACTCCTTGCCGGCCATGGGATGGCCGGGCAGGAAGCTCGCCTGCCCGGGATGGTTGAAGTGCGCGTTGGCGTGCGTGGTGATGGCGAGCTTGGTGCTGCCAACGTCGGTCACGAGCTGGTCTTCTGTGAGGACCGGCGAGAGACGATCCATCCAGTTCAGGATTGCAAGGACCGGCGTGGCGAGGATGATGAGCTGCGAGTCGTGGATGGGGAGAAGCGCGGCCTGGCGATCCGCATGAACGTTACTGAAAACAGCGCGGGCACGAGCGAGCTCTGCCTCGTCGCGGTCGATGCCGATGAGCCTGCCAGTAAAGCCCGCTCGGCGAAGCGCCAGCGCGATTGAGGTACCAATCAGACCTGTGCCGATAACGGTTACATTTTCGATCACGCCTGTCTCTCCGGAGTAATGCGGCTAAGCGAAGATGCGTCGGCTAAGCGAAGATGCGTCGGCTAAGCGAACATGCGGGGGCTAGGCGACCGTGCGGCCGACGACCGAGGCGATGCCCCGCAGCTTGCCGACAAGCTCTTCAAGCTGCGCGGGATACAGGCTCTGCGCGCCATCGCTCATGGCCTTGTCGGGATTGGGATGCATCTCCATCAACAAACCATCCGCGCCGGCCGCGACCGAGGCCATCGCCATGGCGGGAACAAACTCGCGGATACCAACGCCGTGCGAGGGATCACCAAAGACCGGCAGGTGGGTCAGCTTCTTGAGCACCGGTATCGCTGAAATGTCCATCGTATTGCGGGTGTAGGTCTCAAAGGTTCGAACACCACGCTCGCAGAGTATGAGGTCATAGTTGCCGCCGGAGAGAATGTACTCGGCCGAGAGCAGCACCTCCTCAATGGTGGCCGCGATGCCCCGCTTCAGGAGAACAGGCTTGCGGACGTGGCCGAGTTCGCGCAGCAGATTGAAGTTCTGCATGTTGCGCGCGCCCACCTGGAAGCAGTCGATGTAGGGCAGCATCATTTCGATTTGCGAGATCTCCATCACCTCGGTGATGACGAGCAGACCTGTCTCCTTGCCGACGTCCTGCAGGAGCTTGAGACCCTCAAGGCCCATACCCTGGAAGCTGTAGGGTGAGCTGCGCGGCTTGAACGCGCCGCCGCGAAGAAACTGCGCGCCGGCCGCCTTGACCTGCTTGGCACTGGTCAGGATCTGCTCGCGTGATTCGACCGAGCACGGGCCAGCCATGAGGATGACCTGCTCGCCGCCGACGACGACGCCGTTTGCGAAGCGGATGCGTGTGCCTTCCGGCCTAAAGCTGCGACCCGCCAGCTTGTAGGGCGAAGAGATCCGGTAGGCCTCGTGCACACCAGAGAGCACCTTGAACTCCGCCACTTCAAAGTGGTCCGGCGAGCCAACGCCGGCAAGGATGGTCTGCGTCTCGCCCGTGGTGCGATGGACGTTAAAGCCGAGCTCCACCATGCGTTCGATCACCTGCTGTATGTGCTCTTCGCTTGCTGCGTCCTGCATCGCTACGATCATGTCTCTCTTCGCTTTCCTTCTTCAAAAATCGGTGATCTTCGCCAGCTATTTGGCGTCGCGCCGCTGCAGCGTACGCATCACGTCGATGATGCGTTCATAGACGTGGAGCAACTCCGCATCCCCCAGCGGACCAGGGTTGAGGCGCCGAACATTGCTAAACACATCTGCTTCGCGTTTTGGTTCATAGACGGGAAGCTCGGCGCCACGCTTGAGCCGTCCGATGGTGGCAGCGGCCGCGGCCCGCTGACTGATGAGGCCGACGATCTGCTCATCCATCGCGTCGATCTGCTGCCGCAGCGCGGCGATTCGGGTCTGTTCGTCCTGTGCCAACTCTTCCTCCGTACGCGGATCGTCCTTGGTCGATCCCGGTCTCGGCTCCATCATAACTTCGCCGCCCCCGTTGGTTCTTGCTGACGCAACGTGGCGATGAAGCTGCCGACGGCGGCGGCCGCCTGCGCGCGATCGCTCTGCTCAATGAGCGCGACCAGGGCACTGCCCACGATGGCAGCATCTGCAAAGGTGCCGACGGCCCGCACATGGTCCGGCGTCGAGATGCCGAAGCCAACTGCGATGGGGACTCGCGCATACTGGCGAAGGCGCTTGACAAGGGTCTCGGCATCACTTGCGATCGCCGTCTGCGTGCCCGTAATGCCGACGCGAGAGACGGCGTATACAAAGCCCTGCGTGACAGCGCAGATGGCTTGCAGACGCGCGTCGGTGCTGGTGGGCGCGGCCAGAAAGACCGGCGCGAGCTGGTTCTGGTGCATCGCCTCAAGGTACTCGCCGGCCTCTTCGACGATCATGTCGGTGAGCAGAACGCCATCGGCCCCAGCCTCGGCGGCCTGCTCGCAAAAGCTGCGTAGACCAAGCCGGACCACCGGGTTGAGATAGCTGAAGAGGACGAGGCCGGCGAGGGGCCGAGCGGCGCGTAACTCTTTCGCGAGTTTGAGGACGTCCAGCAGCCGAACGCCCCGCGCAACAGCACGGCCGCTGGCCCGCTGGATCACCGGCCCGTCGGCAAGCGGGTCCGAAAAGGGAACACCGAGCTCGATGACGTCCGCGCCGTTGTCGATGGCCGCAAGCGCGATGTCGCGGGTGGTTTTAAGATCAGGGTCGCCGGCGGTGAGGTAGGCCACCAGACCGGGACGCGTGTTGAAGTGAATGGCCATCGTCGATCGTTCCTTTGCTTCGCTTTCTCGGTTCGCGGTGCCGCGTTTTCTTGCGGGCGAAGCGCGTCTCTAGATGGAGGTGCCGCGATTCTCCGCGTGGACCGGAGCCGAACCGTTGAGGTGAAGCTCGCGCGAGAGGATGCCCATATCTTTGTCGCCGCGGCCGGAGAGATTAATCATCAGGATCTCGTCAGCGCGCATGGTAGGCGCGAGGCGAATGGCCTCGGCAACCGCATGCGCGGTTTCAAGCGCGGGGATGATGCCTTCGACACGCGACAGGGTCACAGTGGCGGCAAGCGCGTCCGCGTCCGAGCAGGAGGTGTAGGTGGCGCGGCCGGAGTCGTGCAGCATGGCATGCTCGGGGCCGACCGACGGATAGTCGAGGCCGGCACTCACGCTGTGAGTGAGCGAGATCTGCCCGGCGGCATCTTGTAACACGTATGAGTACGTTCCCTGCAGCACGCCGGGGACGCCACCGCCTGCCTTCTGGAAGCGCGCGGCGTGCTCGCCGAGACCGTTGCCACGTCCGCCCGCTTCGACGCCGATGAGGCGGACGTTGGCGTCCGGGAGAAACTCGTAGAACGCTCCTATTGCATTCGACCCCCCGCCAACACAGGCGACGATGGCCGCAGGCAGCTTGCCTTCCTGCTCAAGGATCTGCTGCCGCGCCTCTCGGCCAATGACGCGGTGGAAGTCACGCACCATGGTGGGGTAAGGATGTGCGCCGAGAGCGCTGCCCAGGATGTAGAAGGTCGTGCGCACGTTGGTGACCCAGTCGCGCATGGCCTCGTTGATCGCGTCCTTTAGGGTTGCCGAGCCGGCCCCGACGCCGCGAACGTCCGCTCCGAGCAGGCGCATGCGATAGACGTTCAACTCCTGCCGCCGCATGTCCTCATCGCCCATGTAGATCACGCATTCCAGGCCGAGCAGCGCGCAGACAGTTGCTGTGGCGACGCCGTGCTGGCCCGCGCCGGTCTCCGCGATAATGCGCTGCTTGCCCATGCGCCGCGCCAGCAGGCCCTGGCCGAGCGCGTTGTTGATCTTGTGCGCGCCGGTGTGCAGCAGGTCTTCGCGCTTGAGGTAGATCTTCGCGCCACCACACTGCGCGGTGAGCCGCTTCGCAAAGAAGAGCGGCGTCGGCCGGCCACAGTAATGATGCAGCAGATCGGCAAGCTCGGCCTGAAATGCGCTGTCGACCTTTGACGACTCGTAGGCCGCTTCAAGCTCTTCGAGCGCGGCCATCAGGGTCTCCGGCACGTATCGGCCGCCATACGCGCCGAAGCGTCCGGCTATGGCAGGTGCGGGGCTGGGTAGAACGGCATCAGTGCTCATCGGCTTCGGCCCTCCAGGGTGTTGCGTTGTGACGCAAAGCAAAGGCCGCGACTGATTGGGTCGCGGCCTTTGCGGATCTTGAGATCGTCTGAAAACCTGCTGTGTCAGATGAGCCTGCTCCGCCGGGCCGCTACCGGGTACCAGTAGCGGAACGTAAACCAGAAGCTGCTGTTGACCGCAATCATCATCCTGCCCAACGATACATCGATCGGTCAGTCGATCGCAACCCGCCATCGTTAGATCTTCTGCACGCGTTGCACGTCGCGCACGCCCGGCACGCGACGCAGGCTTTGCATCAATTTGTTCAGTTGTCGCAGATCGACGATCTCGATCACGAAGTCCACCACGGCACTCCCATCCGCGGCCAGCTTGGAATCCACGCTGCGGATATTCGTTCCCTCATCCGAGATAATCGCCGTAAATTCCTTCAGCATGCCCGCCCGGTCATCGCACAGGACCAGCAGCTTGACCGGGTAGGTCTGCGCCTTGGTTGACCCAACCTCGCCCGCTGCAAGTGCCCACTCCACCTGGATGCGGCGATCACTCTCGTACAGCAGGTTCTGCACGTTGGGACAACTGCGCGCATGAACGGCAACACCCTTTCCCCGCGTCACGTAACCGACGATCTCTTCGCCACGGATCGGATTACAGCAGCGCGCTCGATACACCAGCAGATCGTCCTGCCCTTCCACCTGCAATGAATCTGACCCGCGGCCGAAGAAGACGCGTTTGACGGCGTCCGACATCTGCCCGATGGCGCCGCCAACCACGCCCTCCGGCGCCGCACTCTCGCCCTGTGTGGTCGAGCCTGGATCAAGCTTGTTCAGCGCCTGCCGCGCGGAGTACTTCCCGAAGCCAATACTTGCCAGCAGCTCAGGCTGGCCGCCAAGGCCATATTCATTCGCCACGCGTTCATAGTCCGCGTCGTGAAACTTCGCGAGTGAGATCTTGAACTTGCGAGCCTCGCGCTCCAGCAGCTTGCGGCCGATCTCAATGGCACGCTCGCGCTGGTGCTCGTTCAGCCAGTGCTTGATCTTGTTGCGCGCGCGGCTGCTCTTGGTGAAGGAGAGCCAATCCCGGCTGGGCGCGTGGCCCGTCTGTGTCATGACCTCGACGATGTCACCGTTGCGCAGCCGCGTTCGCAGCGGCACTATACGGCCGTTGACCTTCGCACCAGTCGTCGTGTTGCCAACCTCGGTATGAATGGCATACGCAAAGTCGATCGGGCTCGCGTCCTTCGGCAGAACGACGACCTTGCCCTTCGGCGTGAAGGTGTACACCTCCTCGGGGTACAAATCGATCTTGAGCGTCGACATGAACTCGTTCGGATCGCTCATCTCGCGCTGCCATTCCACCAGCTGACGCACCCAGGCCAGCCGCTGCTCGTCCTTGGCCGTCACATTGTCCGAGGCCTTGTACTTCCAGTGCGCCGCGATCCCCTCCTCGGCAACACGATGCATGTCTTCGGTGCGAATCTGCACCTCAAACTGATGGCCGCCCTCGCCAATCAACGTCGTATGCAGCGACTGGTATAGATTCGGTCGCGGCATCGCAATAAAGTCCTTGATACGCCCGGGCACCGGCCGCCAGATACTGTGCAGCAGCCCCAGCACGGCGTAGCAGTCCTGTACGCTCTCGCAGATCACACGCACAGCGAGTAGATCGTAGACCTGGTCCACCGGAATCTTCTGGCTTTCGAGCTTCTGTTGGATGGAGTACAGCCGCTTGATGCGCGACTCCACCCGGCCGGTGATGGCGTGCTCGCGCAGCTTCTCTTCCATCTGCGCAACCACCGTCTCAAGGAACCTTTCATTCTCGCCGCGCAGCGCGTCGACCTCTAGCGATACCCGCTCATAGGCGTACGGATCGGTGTAGCGGAAGGCCAGGTCTTCGAGCTCGCCGCGCAGCTTGCCCATGCCCAGCCGGTGCGCCAGCGGGGCGTAGATGTCCAGTGTCTCGCGCGCAATCTTCTGCTGCTTCTCCGGCTTCAGGTGCTCGAGCGTTCGCATGTTGTGCAGGCGATCCGCCAGCTTGATGATCACGACGCGAATGTCCGTCACCATCGCCAGCAGCATCTTGCGAATGTTCTCTGCCTGGTGGTCCTCACGATTCGCAAACTTGATTTTGTCGAGCTTGGTGACGCCCTCGACGATGTGCGCCACCTGCTCGTTAAAGCGTTTGGCGATCTCTGCTGACGTGACGTCCGTGTCTTCAACTGCGTCATGCAGCAGGCCGCCCGCAATCGCAGTAGAATCCATCTTCAGCTCAGCCAGCACCTGCGCCACTTCAAGCGGATGGATGATGTACGGCTCGCCGCTCGCTCGCAGCTGCCCATCATGCTGTTGCTTGCAGAACTCCCACGCACGACGAATCAGCTCCAGATCATCGTTGGGACGATTCGTCTGGACGACGTGCAGGACCTGCTCGAAGTACGCCTCGATCGCTGCCGGATCGGAGCGTAGACGCCTTTCCTCCAGATGCGAAGCGGTGTCCTCGGTCGGAGTTGCCGCCCTGAACTTCGCCGGCGATCGCAGGAGGCCAACAGGCTCAGCCAGAACAACACCGGCGCCCTTTCTTCGGTCGTCCGCAGCCACGCGCACGTTAGTCTCATCAAGCGCCGACAGCACCAGTGGAGCGGCGGCCTCCATCTCCAGCCCGGCCTCGCTCGTCTCTCCAGCCGCACCCTGCCTGTTCCGCAGCTGCGGATCAGCATTCGGCATCGCGGGATCAACGCTTGGCATGGTTCATTATAGATTGGCGATTTTAAATGAAATCCTCGCTTTCCTGACAGGCGTACGCAAAGGTTGAAGCTGGCGAGGCCCGTGCCGCGTCCCATCTCCTGTGATCGCTTCTTCATCTCTTCGCCGCTTCCTTGCTGTCTGTTCCTGCCTGCTTCTGGGAAGCACCCTGTTTGCCAGAATGGCCGCCAGGTCGAACTGGCCCACGTTGCCCAAGCCTAAGGTCGTCGCCTACTTCGGCCAGTGGGGCGTATACGACCACTTCTTCGTGCGCAACCTGGTCACCAGCGGCGCCATCCACCAACTGGATCAGATCAACTATGCGCAGGGCTTCGTGACCGGCGGCCACTGCTCGATCGCCGATCCGAATGCAGATCTGCAGATGGCCTTCAGCGCAGCGGATAGTGTCACCGGCGTGGCCGACGATCCCTCGCGCCCGTTCCGCGGCAACCTGCATCAGTTGGTTGAGCTCAAGCGACGATACCCAAAGGTGAAGGTCGTGCTGTCGCTCGAAGGCCAGGCGCGCGACTTTGCAGCAGACGCCCAGCCCGCCACTCGCGACGCATTCGTGCGTTCCTGCGTCGATCTATTTCTCCGCGGCCATCTCGCATCCGGCATTGAAGCGCCGGGCCTCTTTGACGGCATCGATGTCGACTGGGAGTACCCGCATGGCGACGATGGAGCAAACTTCGTTGCGCTGCTGGCCGATCTGCGACGCCAAATGGACGCCGTCCGTCCCGGCCTTCTGCTGACCATCGCCGCCGGTCCCTCGCCCAGAATGTATAACGGCGTCGATCTTCCGGCCGTCACTCAGCTCGTCGATCAGGTCGGCTTGATGAACTACGACTACAACGGCCCATGGAACCAGCGCACCGGCTTCCTCGCGCCGCTCTACACCGAGGAGGGCCGCGGCGGAAGTGTGGAGCGCAGCATTCGCGAGTGGGAGGACGCCGGCGTGCCGGCCCCGAAGCTGCTGCTCGGCCTGCCCTTCTACGGCTATGGCTGGCATGACGTGGTGAGGGCAGAAAACGGGTTCTGGCAGGCCGGCACCTCGATCCGCGGAGACCGGCCCTACCCGTTCTTCCGCGACCTGATGGCGCCGCAACGGGCGTCACCGAGTGCTACCAACGGCGCCGCTGCGGCCTCCGTTGCGGCAGCCTCGGTCAGCCCGTTGCTTCCAGCAAAGCCCGCCGCACAGGCCCAGAGCAGTCCAGCGCCGCCGTTCGTCCTCTATCGCGATCCGCGGTCAAAGGCGCCGTGGCTCTTCGACGGAAGTACCTTCTGGACCTACGAGGACCCAACCTCCGCCGAGACAAAGGCACGCTTTGCCCGAGACGAGCATCTCGGAGGCGTTATGGCGTGGGAGCTTGGTGAGGATTCGTCCGATAGCGCGCTGCTGCGAGCAGCCCATCATGGATTGCTTGGACAAACGCGGACAAAGTGACGGGCGGCACAGCCAGCCAACGCCGGCTACAGAAGAGAAATTGGTCGGGACGACTAGATTCGAACTAGCGACCTCACCCACCCCAAGGGTGCGCTCTACCAGGCTGAGCCACGTCCCGACTCCGTGCCCGCGATCCAGGCGGACCGCGGCGGGGTACAACACCTTGAAGTGTACACGAGCCCTCTCGTTCAGCAGGCACCCGCTTACGAGGTTGGCGTCACAAACTCCTTCGGCAGATCGCCGCCTTCACCAAAGAAGAAGTCGTTCATCTGCTCCACCAGAAACTCCTGGGCCTCTCGCGTCCACGGCTGCAGACGGTACTCATTCAACAGCATCTTCTGCCGCTCCACCCACTCGCCCCACGCCTTCTTCGACACATTCTTGTAGATCTTCTGGCCAAAGTCCGAGTCGAACGGCGGCTCGTCCAGACCCTCCATCTCCTGCTTGTACTTCGTATCAAACACCATGTGCGCCATCGCGTTCATCACCCCTTTGTCAGCCTCGATTGTACAAGCGGCTGGTTGCGGAAAGGAGTGCATCCTTGCCCTGCAGACTCGCCATCTACTGCGCCAGCAGATCCACCATGTTCGCAACAAAGTAGGTCACCGGATCGTAGACCACCACGTAGCCATCGAAGTAGCCCATCTGGTACCCCATGGGTGCCGGCGGCAGTTGACCATAGAGGCCCACCGGCAACGGACTGATGTATCCGATGTCGCCGTAAGGAAAGTAGCCTCCGATTGCAAATAGTGGTCGACGCGCGCGATTGATGTAGCGCAGACGGGACCCGTAGTGTCGTAGCAACAGGTTTCGATCATTCGGTCGAAAGCCATAATTGGGCCGTTGCTGCGGCGGTCGTCCCCAGCTCGCCGGTCGTCCTCCGCCGGGCCGCCCGGCATTTGGCCTACCCGGCAATGGACGCCCCGGGTTCGGTCGTCCATTACCTCGTCCCGGGCGGCCGCTTCCCTGTCCCGGCCGGCTCGGCTGCGGTCGAGATCCTCCCCCACCAGGACCGGGCCTGTTGTTGCCTACGGGCCTGGTATTGCCTGCGGGACGACCGCCTGGCCGACCGCCTGGACTTCCCGGCGCAGGCCGTGTCGACTGGCCCTGGGGCGCGGCCGGGATCGCCATCGCCATCGCACTCACCACCACACCGCAAATCAGCCGTCGCAGATACGATCGCATCCCAACCTCCGCGAATCTCTCGTGGTCGCAAGACTAGCAGGTCACCGGGATCCGATAGCTCGCTTCTCCCCGCAGGTGCCTCGCCGCTCGCTGCATCTATCCGCGCCGCTTGCCCTTCGCCTTCTGGTTCCTTAACCGCGCCTTCGCCTTCCCTTTCTTCGGCTTGCCGGCGCGATTTGGACTCTTTCCTGCCTCATCCCCCGCAGTCCGCACCTTCTTCCGCCGCAGCGATCCCGCTCCCGCCGCGATCTCCATCTGCTCCTGGCCCTTCACCTCCAGCAGCGCAAATTGTAACCGCCGCTGTTGCTGATCAATGCGGTCCAGCAGCACCCGCACCTTCATGCCCATGCGAAACACGCGCCCACTGCGCTGCCCAACAATTGCCCGATCGGTATCCCGGAATACGTAACGGTCTTCGTCACGATAGTTCCTGGCGCCGAAACCGCCTAGCGACGTGATCGGCACCAGACCCTCGATGAACAGCTCCTCCAGCTCCACAAAGAAACCGTACTTCGTGCACGACAGGATGATCGCGTCGAACTCTTCGCCAACCCGATCCTGCATAAACTTCAGCTTCTTCCACTCGATCAGCTCGCGCTCCGCATCGTCCGCCCGCCGCTCTGCCTGGCTCGACTCCGCCGCAATCGCCTCCAGCTCCGCCCGCGGCATCGGCCCCGCATCGTCCTCAACCTTCTTCCGCTCGTCACCTGCAGGCCGCCGGCCCTCCTTCGCATCGAGCTCCCGCTGCCACGGCTGCACGTCACTCGACAGAATCGGGCCGCCTGCCGGGTCTGCGCCCTCTTCGAGCATCGCCCGCAACAGCCGATGCACAATCAAATCCGGATATCGCCGGATCGGCGAGGTAAAGTGCGTGTAGCTCGGACTCGCCAGCGCAAAGTGCCCCTCATTCTTCTCCGCATAGCGCGCCTGCTTCAGGCTGCGCAGCATCAGGTACGCCAAAATGCGCTCCTCCGGCGTGCCGGCAATCTTCGCTGTCAGCCGCTGGTACATCTGTGGCGTGACCGGTATGCGGTCGGCTACCTCGTGCACCTTTGCTCCCTGGGCGCGACCCCCGCCGCTGACGCCCCGTTTCACATCCCGCCGGTCACTCTTCATCGTCAGCTTCTTCACCGGTAGATTGCCGATCCCCAATGTGTAACCAAATCCGGCCGCAGTCTCCTCAAAGTCCACAATCCGCTTCGGATCCGGCATCTCGTGAATGCGGTAGACACTCGGCACCCCCTGGCTCTCGATCCACGTCGCCACGCACTCGTTCGCAGACAGCATGAACTCTTCAATCAACCGATGAGCCCACCCTCGCTCCGATCGCACAATCGCCTTCATATCGCCCTGCGGATCGAACTGCACCACCGGCTCCGGCAGATCAAAGTCGATCGACCCGCGGCGCTTTCGCTTGGCATTCAGCTTCAACGCCAGCGCGTACATTCGATCAAACTCGGTTACAAACTCGCTGAACTCAAGACGCGTCTCCTTGTCCTCATCGGTCTCGTCGTCCAGGATCGCCTGCACCTGCGTGTACGTCATTCGCCGCGCGCTGCGAATGATGCCTTCGCCCACCTCGTACCCCACCACCTCGCCCCGCGCGTCAATCTCCATGACGCAGCTCAGCACAAAGCGGTCCTCATCCGGCCGCAGCGAACACATGCCGCTTGAAAGCGCCGGCGGCAGCATCGGCACCGCGCGATCCGGAAAGTAAACGCTCGTCGCTCGCAGCCGCGCCTCAAGATCAAGCGCCGTCTCCGGCCGCACGTAGTAACTCACATCCGCGATATGCACCTGCAATTCATGATTGCCGTTCGCCAGCTCCCGCACCAGCACGGCATCATCAAAGTCCCGCGCCGTCTCGCCATCGATGGTCACGACAGGAGATGGAGAACCGTCCGGCAGCCAGCGAAAGTCCCTTCGCCGCGCTACCTCGTCCGCCTCCGCCGCCGCAACCGTCTCCTCCGCGCTCGCCGCTGCCTCCGCCAGCACATTCGCCGGAAACACATGTGGCAGATGATGCTTGCGGATCACAATCTCCACATCCACCCCAAACGCATCCGGAGGCCCCAGCACCTCAATCACGCGGCCCTTCGCCGGCCGTCCCGGCTGCGGAAACTCCGTGATCTCCACATCGACCGCCATGCCCTCAAGCGGCTGGAACTCATCCGCAGGCACCCACGCCGCCCGCGCCGCGCGTACCTCGTCCCCCAGCACGCGATCTGCCGGCTCGTCCCGCGCCACGACCTCCTCCGCACCCTCCGGAATCAGCACCGGCGCACCCATCCGCTCATCGAGCGGCGTCACATAGTTGCCCTTCACCAGCGAGCCATCCACCCACTCACTCTCACGTTTGCGAAAGGTCGTTCGCGCCCGCGCATAATGAAAGATCCCCACCACGGTCGGGTTCCGCCGCGTCAGCACCCGCATCACCCGGCCAGACCTGCGCCCATCCCGGCCCGGCGGCGCCTCATCCACCAGCACCTCGTCGCCCTGCATCGCGCCGTTCAGTTCACTCGGCGGAATAAACAGATCGTCCTCGCGGCTGGAGCTTCCATTCGGCCGCACAAACCCATAGCCATCCCGGTGCAGGTCCAGCTTGCCGGCCAGCAGCGAGTCGCGCGACGCCCCCAGGCCGCCGCCGCGCCGCTCTTCCGGCCTTACTGGGCTTCGTGCAGGACGCGCTGTCCGCTCCGGTGTCGCCGTCGGCAGCGCCCATAGCTCGTCCTCAACCTTCACCAGCTCCCCGCGAGCCGTTATGCGATCCAGCTGCTCCAGCAGCACGCGTCGCTCGCGTCCGCCGCCCAGTCCAAGCTCCCGCACCAGCTGCTTATACCCGGCCCTCTGCCCCGCAGACCGCGTCACCCTGTTGATCAGCTCGCGATCCGTCCGCGGAGTCGGTGTCTTGCTCATATCGTCAGAATACGCGCGCTACCGGCCTGCTTTGCGGTCGCCCTGACATCTCACTTCAGTGTCTTCGAAGCCGTCGCCGCCTGCTCCATCGTCGCTGCTCCCGGCACCTGCGTAAAGTCGCTCTCAATCTCATCCTGCTGCTGCCCAATCTGCTTAAACAGCAGCGCCTTGCCGTCGATATGCACGTGGGTCTCGGTGATCTGCCACAGCCCCGGCTTCACCTCGCGCCGCTCCACGCGAAAGGTTCCACCCTCTTTCAAACGTCCCAGCAGCCCATACCCAATCGTCACGTCCTGCGTCAAACGCCCGCTCAGCGTCCTCATGCGATGCTGCTTGCGGTCGACCACCACCTCGCCCGCCATCGCGCTCAACACTCGCGCCTGCATGTTGGCCGGATTAAAGCCCGGCTTGGGCGAAAACTCCAGCGTGTCGTCGCTCTCCGTCACCTTCGCTACCTTCCAGTCAAACGCCTCCGGCAGCATCTTCAGCAGCTGCCGCGCACTCTCGTCGTCAGACGCCCCATCCTTGCGCTGCTTCGCGATCTTCGAGGGATCAGCGACAAACGCCTGCAGTCGTTGCTCCTCCGCCGCCGCCTCCACCGCCGTCAAGGGCCTGCCATCGCGCATCACCAGCCGCTTCACCGATCCCGCATCCGTCTCCACCACAATCGATACCGTCCGCTTGTCCTGCTCGTCATCGCGATAGCGCCAACGCGACCGATCATGATCGTTCGCCGCCAGCTCCGTCTCCACCGCCTGCCGAATCAGCGCCCGCGCATCCTGCGCCCGCAGTGCTCCCGGCATCAGCAGACACAGCCCTATCGCGATCAGCGGCAATCGCTCCCGCAACCGTCGTGCCGCAGCCCTTCGACCTTCCGCAACCCGCCTCCGCATGCCGCTCATAGCCATCGCACCCGAACCGCTCGCTTGCCCAGCCGCAACACCGGCTCCTCCCCCAGTGACGTTCGTTCGATCACCGCCACCGAAGTCTTCTCGCCATTCACGCTGACCGCATTCTCCCTCAACTTCCGCGTCGCCTCACCCGATGAACTCGCCAGCCCCGCAACCAGAAGTAACTTCGGCAGCCGTATCGCCGTGCCCAAAGCCCGGTCATCCGTCGCCACGTACGTTCCTCCCTCGGGCGCCTGCATCGCCATCAGCCCCTCCGTATCGAGCGCCACCTCCACCACCGGCACATCCTCATTCACCGCCCGTTCCTGGAACTGCTTCGTCCATCCCTCCGCCGCATGCCCCGCCGCCTCCGCACCATGAAAGTCCGTCGTAATCCTCCGCGCCAGATCCTTCTTCACCTGCATCGGGTGCAGCGTTCCCCCCGCCACCGCCCCACGCATCCCGTCAATCTCAGCCGTCCGCAGATCCGTCAGCAGCGTCCAGTACCGCCACATCAGCTCGTCCGAAACACTCATCAGCTTGCCGTACATCTCCGCCGCCGGCTCTCGTATGCCGATCGCATTGCCCAGCGACTTCGACATCTTCTGCACGCCATCCAGACCCTCCAGGATCGGCACCATCAGCACACTCTGCGGCCGCTGCCCCGCGTCCCGCTGCAGATCGCGCCCCCGCATCAGGTTGAACTTCTGATCCGTCCCGCCCAGCTCCACATCGCACCGCAGCACGACCGAGTCATACCCCTGCGCCATCGGATACAGCAGCTCATGCACGCTGATCGGCTGCTCCTCCTGGAAGCGCTTGTGGAAGTCCTCCCGCTCCAGCATCTGCGAAACGGTAAACTTCGCCGCCAGCTGGATCATCCCGGCAAACCCCAGCTCCTTCAGCCACTCGGAGTTATACCGAACCTCCGTCCGCGCGGGATCGAGAATCTTGAACACCTGCTCCTTGTACGTCGCCGCATTCGCCTCAATCTGCTCCCGCGTCATCGCCGGCCGCGTCGCGCTCTTGCCCGTCGGATCGCCGATCAGCGCCGTCGCATCACCGATCAGAAAAATCACCGTATGCCCCAGGTCCTGAAAGTGCTTCAGCTTGCGGATCAGCACCGTGTGCCCCAGATGCAAATCCGGAGCTGTCGGATCGAAGCCCGCCTTCACCCGCAGCGGCACCCCCGTCCGCACACTCTCTCCCAGCCGCTCGCGCAGCGCATCCACCGGCAGAATCTCCGCCACACCCTTGCCAATCAGGTCCCACTGCTCGTCTACAGAAGCAAATGTCATCGCACTCATCGTCGTCCCCAAGTATATGGATACTGCCTCTGAACCCGCCATCTACGTTACCAGTCCGCACCCGGGAACTATCCCGGCCCGGCAACGTAAAGATCGACATGATCCAACACGTTCGCCGTCTCGCCCTCACGAGAGGTATCGCCCTCGCAGCAGCCCTGGCCTTACGGCCCGTGCTTGGTCAGGCCTCCGGTCAGACACCGCCACAATCGGTCTCTGGGCCAGTCGCCACGAGTTCCGTCACCCTCCTGCCGCAAACTGCGATCCCCGCGGGCGCGCGCATCGAGCTCAACCTGCGCGGCGGAGACTACGAGGTGCGTCCCTCACCCACAGAGAGCCTCAGCGTCCTTGAACAGCGAGACCCGCAAAGTGCCCAGCGCCCGACCACGATTCACTTCGATCAGCATGACAATCGCGCGCGATTGACGGTCGATCCACCCACCGGCAACCACAGCCCCCACATCATTCTCGAGCTCCCCCGGCGCGCCGAGCTCAGCGTCCATCTCACCGCCGGCGAACTCGTCTTTTCCGCTCCACCCTGCACACACACCAGCATCAGTCTGCATGCGGGTGAGCTCGTGGCAAACCTGGGCCCCGTCTCGCAATACGCCACCATCCGAGCCTCGGTCACCGTCGGCGACATCACGGCTGAACAACTCGGACGGCCCAAAGACGGCTTCTTCAACTCGGTTCACGCCGTAGGCGCGGGGCAAAACACCTTCTCCGCGCACGTGGGTGCCGGTGAGATCACGATCAAAAACGCGGCCGCAACGCCCTCCCACTAACCCCGCAACACCCATCGTCTTCTACCGTTTCGCCTGAGTCCGATGCACAGGCAGCGCCAGACTGCACAGCAGCCGAATCCACTTCACCCCCACCAAAGTCCGGCGGACACCTGCAAGCCCGCGCAAGCCGGCACTCATCGCTACCATCTACACTCACCTCGTGACCCTCCCGCCCCCCGACGTCCGCCCCAGCCGCGACCCCCGCTACCCCGCCGGCCCCGCCTTCCTCCCTCGCATCCTCTCGGGCAGGGCCTTTCGCTCCACCCCCGCCGATCTCATGCTGGACTCCGCCCAGCGCTTCGGCGATCTCGTCCACTACCGCGCCTTCGGCCGCCACATCTACCAACTCAACCACCCCGACCTCATCCGCGACTTCCTCACCACCGACAGCCCGCACCACCACCGCAACCTCGTTATGCAGCGCGCCCGCACCGTCCTCGGCAACGGCCTGCTCACCAGCGAGGAGCCCCTCCACATGCGCCAGCGCCGCCTCGCCCAGCCCGCCTTCCATCGCGATCGCATCGCCGGCTACGGCATCGTCATCTCAGACGCCGCCGCCCGCATGACCTCCACCTGGCAGCCCGGCGCCACCCGCGATCTCCACGCCGACATGCTCGAGCTCGCCCTCCGCATCGTTGGCAAATGCCTCTTCGACCTGGATCACCTCGACAACATCGAGGCCATCGCCTCCGCCGTCGACAGCTTCATGAGCTTCATTCCCCTCGCCTTTCTTCCCTTCTCCCAAACCATCCAGCGCCTCCCCATCCCCTCCATGCGCCGTCTCGAGCGCGGCAAACTCCACCTCGACACCCTCATCAACCGCATGATCGCCGAGCGCCGCGCCGAGCCACCCGGCACCCCCGACCGCGGCGATCTGCTTTCCATGCTGCTCGCCGCCACCGACCCCGAAGACACAGCGTCCGAGACCAACCACACGTCCGCGAGCAACCAGCCGCCCGCAACCAACTCGGCCCCCGCGACCAACAAAGCGTCCGCCTCCAATCAAATGTCCGACCAGCAGATCCACGACGAGTGCGTCACCATCCTCCTCGCCGGCCACGAGACCACCGCCAACGCCCTCTCCTTTGCCCTCTACCTCCTCGCCACCCATCCCGAAGCCCAGCAGCAGCTCCACCAGGAAGCCCGCGCCGTCCTCGGCCCTTCCGCAACCGGCCCGGCCCGCAACCCCACAGCCGCCGACTACCCCAACCTCCCCTTCGCCACCCAGGTCTTCGCCGAAGCCATGCGCCTCTATCCGCCCGTCTGGGTCACCGCCCGCATGTGCATCTCGAGCTATCAGATCGCCGGCTACACCATCCCGGCCGGCGCCGCCCTGCTCGCACCGCAGTTCGCTGTACACCGCGATCCGCGCTTCTTTCCTGAGCCCGACCGCTTCGACCCCACCCGCTTCACCCCTGAGCGCAAAGCCCAGCTCCCCCGCTACGCCTACTTCCCCTTCGCCGGCGGCGGCCGCCAGTGCATCGCCGAAGGCCTCGCCTGGATGGAAGGAGCCCTCACCCTCGCCACCATCGCCCGCGACTGGCGCCTCACCCTCCCATCCAACGCCCCCGCCAAACTCGCCATCGACCCCGCCATCAGCCTCCGCCCCCGCCACGGCCTCCCCATCCACCTCGACCGCCGCCCTGTGTAGTCTCATCGCTGGGGCAGGAGCGGTGGGACATGCCCCTACCGTCCCAAAGAGCCCTCTCAACTCCCACGAGCGCCGTCATCTCGACCGAGCAACGCGAGTGGAGAGATCCCCGCAGTCGCGAAGAAGCACCGCAACATGCTCTTAAAAGCTCGTATACGAGGTAGGTGCATACCGAAACTGAATGGCCGTTCTGACCGTTCTTGCAACCCCATCCATCAGGAAGGGCCGAAACTCAAACTGTTTCGCAGCATCGAGAGCGCTTGCCCGCAGCATCTCAGGCCCGCCAAGCGCAACCGCCTGCGTCACCAGCCCGTCCTCACTAATCTCAACCCCGATTGTCACTGTCCCCGCCACATGGGCGGCCATCGCAATGGGAGAGTTCCGCGCATTCACTCGCTTGATGACGTGCTCTTTGCTTTCTTTGAGACTCACAGTGGGTGGTTGATGGGTGTCATCGCCACCTGACGCGCCAGTCTTGGCAGATTCCTGCCAGACAAGACCATTTGCGTGTGCAAGGGGAGCGGGAAGTACAAGCAGTAAGACACCGCAAAGGAACAGAGACTTCATGGAACCCCCGGACCCACACAGACTAAGGGCGCCAGCCACGCCATGCAACATCAATTTTGAAGAGCTCAAACCCTCCCGCCAGACCGCTAACCCAAACCGCGCTCTACCACGCTGAGCACCCGGACAAATCCTGCGCCACCCGCGGACGCACCATCACACGCAAAAATAGGAGCGCGACTGCAAACGTCATGGCTTCAGCCATGCCCTCACCGCATCGCATGCACTGCGGCTTTAGCCTCGGAGGTCAGCCTGGCCACACCTCTTGAGTCTCTTCTCCGTGACGTCGCCCGTTCGCTGACGCATCGAACCGACTACACTCATGCCCGACCGCAAACCCAAACCGCAAGCCACCACCGCCGCACACCCTGACAAGACCTGCGCCACCTGCGGCCGCACCATCACCTGGCGCAAAAAATGGGAGCGCGACTGGGACAACATAAAGTTCTGCTCCGACGCCTGCCGCACCCACAAACCCTCAGCCCAGGATCACGCCCTCGAACAAGCCATCCTCGATCTGCTCGACCAACGTGCCCGCGATAAAACCATCTGCCCCTCAGAAGCCGCCCGCGCCGTCGCCGCCGCCATCCATCCCGAGCACCCCGACGACCCGCAGCTCTGGCAGCCCCTCATGGAGCCTGCCCGCGCCGCCGCCCGTCGTCTCGTTGCCGCCAACCGCATCGTCATCACCCAGCACGGTGCCATCGTTGACCCCTCCACTGCAAAAGGCCCGATCCGTTTACGACTTCGCTAAAGCACACAAATAGAGGCAGCGACCAGACGGCCAATCCCCGCCCACTTGCCTCCTAGCACCTATGACAACTGCAAAGAAGGCTCCGGCAAAGAAAGCCGCCGCCAAGAAAGCCCCTGCAAAGGGCGCCACCAAGTCAGCCAGCACCAAGACCGCTGCCGCCCGCAAACACATCACCGGCGCCGACACCAAAAAGACCCCGGCAAAGAAGTCAGCAAAGAAATCCGCTGACGGCGAGAAGGACTCAAGCGCCAACGCCTGCTGGTCCGGCTTCGAGCCCACCCCCGGCAAGAAGCAGGGCGAAAAAGGCAGCTGCAGACCCAAGAAGTCTCAGACCGCCGGCGAAAAGAAAGGCGACCAGAAAGCTGCGGCCGCCTCCAAGCTGAGTGGGCAACGAAAATAGGCGCCGCGGAAGCTCTCAGGCTCTACACTCCCGTCCATGAACGTCGAGCGCGCCCGTACCTTTCTCCTCTCCTTGCCGCACGTGGTCGAGACCATGCAGTGGGGAGACAATCTGGTCTTCTGGGTCGCCGACAAAGCGATCGGTGGCAAAATGTTTGCCCTGATCGCTCTCGACGCCAACGTCAGGTTAGAGCAGCCCGTCATCTCCTTCGCCGCCGGTTCGGCACAGTTTCCAAACCTGCTCGAGATCGAAGGCTGCATCCCCGCCCCCTACTTTGCCCGCGCTCACTGGATCGCCACAACCGGCTGGGGCGTCTTCACCTCCGCCGAGTGGCAGCAGCACCTCGCTCACGCCCACGCCCTCACCCTCGACAAACTCCCACCAAAAGCGCGCGTCGTGCTCGCTCTTCCCGCCGCCGAGGCAAAACAACACATCGCCGCCGCCCGGCAAGCCGCGCTCGCCAGGGTCAAGCCGGCAAAGGCTTCGGGCAAGTAAGCTGCCGCTAGCACATCTGCTCGGCCTAGCCCTCTTTCGCAGCAGACCTACTCCAACCCTCTCAGGATTCTGCATCAACATGGCCCACCGGGAGGTGTATCCCTAGCTCACCTCATGCGCCGATCCCAGCAGCGTGCGGAAGTACCCTCGATACGCCCAGATCAGGAACAGCTCGAGCACCGTGACCACCAACCCCGGCGCCACACCCACGCCACCCAGCATCAGGAAGTGGAACAGCAGAATATTCACGATGACAGGCGCCAACAAAGCCAGCCCGAACGGCACGTACCGTCCGACCAGCAGCAGGATTCCGCCCACCAGCTGCACCACTCCCACAAACGTCATCCACTTGCTGCGGTCCAGGATCTCTTCAAGCTGCCCCGCATCCCCCGTCGGCATCGGCATATGCAGAAAGTGGAGAATCAGGTTCGCTCCAAAGAACACAAACACCAATCCCAGCAGAACACGCGCAACCAGAATCACCTTCTTCATCCCGCACCTCATTCCTCAAAGCTTCCGACAGGCCGCCTCAGCACTTCGCTCCGCCATCAGATACGAGCGACGGTATCATGCGCCATCTTGCATCACCACCGCATCTCGCCTAGCCTCACGCCTATGTCTTCCTCGCCGACCCCTCTCCATCCCGCCAACCCATCTCCCGCGCTGTCTCTCTCCGGCCGAACCGCGCTGATCACCGGCGGCTCCCGCGGCATCGGCGCCGCCACGGTGCGGCTCTTCCGCCAGGCCGGCGCCCGCGTCGTCTTCTCCTACATCACCGCCGCTACGGCCGCACAGGCGCTCTCCGACGAGCTCGGCGGCCCGGACCTCTGCCTCGCCCTGCAGCAGCCGCTCGCCTCTCCCGCCGATGGCCGCGCCCTCATCGCCTCCGCCATCGCAGCCCTCGGTCACCTCGACATCCTCGTCGTCAATCACGGCGTCTGGCCAGCACACGATCAGCCCATCGCCACCATGTCCGACGCCCAGTGGACCTCCACCCTCGACATCAACCTGCAAAGCGTCTTCGGCCTTGTCCAGGCAGCCACCGCGCATATGCTCAATCGCGCTCCGCTCGCCGCAACCCCCCGTGGCCACATCGTCCTCGTCGCCTCCACCGCCGCCCAGCGCGGCGAGGCCTTCCACGCCGACTACGCCGCCTCGAAGGGCGCCCTCGTCTCCCTCACCAAGTCCCTCTCCTCCGAGCTCGCCCCGCAGGGCATCCTCGTCAACTGCGTCGCCCCCGGCTGGGTGGCCACCGAGATGTCCGCCGCTGCCCTCACCAACCCGGCCACGTCCAACAAAGCACTGGCCCTGATCCCGCTCGGCCGGCCAGCACACGTCGACGAGATCGCCGGCCCCATCCTCTTCCTTTGCACACCCCTCGCCGGCTTCATCTCGGGCGAGATCGTGAACGTCAACGGGGGCGCCGTCCTTACCGGCTAATCGCCAGCCGCCATCATCTCTCCTCATCCCGCAGGCATCCGCTTCTCCACCGCAAACCATCCGCTATACGCTCGATCGTCGATCCCTCCACAATCCAAAAGGCCCGCCATGCGTCTCCGCACCCTTCTCCTGTTCATCGTCATCGCCGCCCCCGCGCTTCACGCCCAGGCAAACGACATTCCCAGCGCCGCACCCCCTACCAGCGCGGGGGATCCCGCACAGCGTGGTCGACAGCTCCTCGACCAGATGGTCACCGCCCTCGGCGGCCCCGCCTGGCTCAACCGCAGGACTCTATCCACCCAGGGCCACACCGCCGCCTTCTTTCGCGATCAGCCCACCGGCTCGAACCTCGAGTTCGCGGAGTACTTTCAGTTCCCGACAGACGGCAAGCCGCAGGTCGAGCGCATTGAGTTCATCTCGCCTAAGGGCATGATCCTACCCGGGAAAAAGCGCGATGTCGTGCAGGTCTGGACCCCCGATCAGGGCTACGAACTCACCTACAAAGGCAAAAATCCGCTGCCCAAAGAACAGGTCGACGACTACCTCCGTCGCCGCGCTCACTCTATCGAAGCCGTCGTCACACTCTGGCTGAAGGAGCCTGGTGTCGTCGTCGTCTCGGAAGGCACCAGCATGGTCGAACGCCGCGCGGCCGACAAGATCAGCATCCTCTCGGCCAGCAACGACGCGGTCACGCTCGAACTCGACGTCAACACGCACCTTCCCCTCTCCCGCACCTTTGAGTGGCGCAACGAGCAGTTCAAGGACCACGATCAGGACCGCGAAGAGTACGACAACTACCAGACCTACAGCGGCATCCCGACGCCACTCACGCTCTCGCGCTATCGCAACGGAGACCTCGTCAATCAGCGCTTCCTCAGCAAGACGGAGTACAACCAGCCGCTGCCGCCCGATACCTTCAACCCCGACGCGCCGCTCGTGCAGAAGAAGAAGTAGCTGCACGCCGCGAGCCGCCATCGCCACTCATGCAATTTATACTTACCCTGCCATGACAGAGATCCTTACGGAGCCACAAGCCGCCGTTCCCGCTACCAGACAGACCCTCGACATCGTCGAGATCATGGCGATCCTGCCGCATCGCTTTCCCTTCCTTCTCATCGATCGTGTCATCGAAATCGAGCGCAAGCAGCGCATCGTCGCCATCAAGAACGTCACCGCCAACGAGCCTCACTTCATCGGCCACTTTCCTCACTTCCCCATCATGCCCGGCGTGCTGATCGTCGAAGCCATCGCCCAGGCCGGCGGAGCGCTGCTGCTCACCGAAATCCCCGATCGCGACTCCAAACTCATGGTCTTCACCGGCATCGAACAGGCAAAGTTCCGCAAGCCCGTCACCCCCGGCGATCAGCTCCGCATCGAGGTCACCGTGCTCAACTGGCGTACCTCTGCCGTCAAGATGCGCGGCGTGGCCACCGTCGAAGGAAAAATCGCCTGCGAGGCAACTGTAACCTGCGCGCTTACAAATCGGGTGCCCGCTTCGACCTCTCTCCCGCCCGCCTCACCTGTCGTGCTCCCGCCCGCTTCTCACCCCGCTTCTCACCCCACTTCTCACATAGACCCGCAGGCCGCGGAGTAGCCCGGCCCGTGCCCATCCATCCCTCCGCCATCATTGCTCCGGGCGCGCAGATCCCCGCGTCCTGCACCATCGGCCCCTTCTGCACGGTCGGCCCGCATGTCGTCCTCGGCGAAGCCTGTGAGCTCGTCTCGCATGTCGTGCTCGACGGCCATCTCACCCTCGGTGACCGCAACACCGTCTTCGCCTTCGCCTGCCTCGGCATCGCTCCGCAGGACCTCAAGTACGCCGGCGAACCCACCCGGTTACAAATTGGCGACGACAACAGCATCCGCGAGTACGTCACCATCTCCCGCGGCACCGTCGGCGGCGGCGGCCAGACCACCGTCGGCTCCAACTGCCTCATCATGGCTTACACCCACATCGGCCACGACTCCCACATCGGCAACGGCTGCATCCTCGCCAACGCCGCCACCCTCGCCGGCCATGTCACGGTTGAGGACTTCGCCGTCGTCGGCGCCCTCTGCCCCGTGCACCAGTTCTGCCGCATCGGCCGCTACAGCTACATCGGCGGCGGCACCACCATCACGCAGGATGTCCTCCCCTACTCCCTCACCTCAATCGAGCGCAACAACCACGCCTACGGCCTCAATAAGGTCGGTCTGGAGCGACGCGGCTTCACCCCGGAGCAACTCCAGCAGCTCCGCCAGGCATACCGCCTCCTGCTGTCCTCGAAACGCAACACCACCGACGCCCTTGCCGCCCTGCGCGCCAGCCTCGACGAGACCCAGGGCGATACCGAACACCTCCGCTACCTCGCCGATTTCATCGCCTCAAGTACCCGCGGCATCATCAAGTAGCTCGGCTTTGTGGACCGAATCATCTCCCACAGGCCGCGTCGCCACCAGTCCGTGCTTCATTGCATCAGATTGTGCAGACACTACATTTCACAACACCTTGGAAGAGAGTGACTCCGCATGCCTAAGCTCCACATTGCGCCTGAGCATCGTCATTCAACGCTCAATCAGCAGCGTCTGCTGAAGATGGCTGGCTCCGCCCACGCCTATGTCCGCGGCAACACCGTCAAGTTCTACGAATGGCTCGATCGCAGCTCCGCCAAAGTCCCCGCTGGTCCCTCCATCTGGATCTGCGGCGACTGTCACACCGGCAACCTCGGTCCCGTCGCCGCCATCGATGGCAAGGTCGAGATAGAAATCCGCGACCTCGATCAGACCGTCATCGGCAACCCCGCGCACGATCTGCTGCGCCTTGGTCTGTCACTCGCCATGGCCTCCCGCAGCTCCGATCTTCCCGGCGTCACCACCGCGCTCATGATCGAATCCATGCTCGACGGCTACATCGCCGGCCTCATTCCCGGGCGCAAGAAAGCCACCTCCACCGATGAGGTCGCGCCCGTGCAGAAGGTCATGCGCGAAGCCCTCAATCGCAGGTGGAGACACCTTGCGCAGGAACGCATCGAGGACGTCACACCAGAGATTCCGCTCGGCCGCAAGTTCTGGGCTCTCACGGAAGAAGAACGCAGCCAGCTGAAGACCTTCTTTGAAGGCGAGAAAGCGCGCAAGCTCTTGCAATGCCTGCACTCCGAATGCAGCGACGATGTCAGCGTAAAAATGCTGGATGCCGCCTATTGGATGAAGGGCTGCTCATCGCTCGGTCGCCTGCGTTTTGCGGCGCTTGTCGGCGTTGGCCGCAAGCGCTCACGCAGCTACCGCCTTATCGACATCAAGGAAGCCGTCGCCGCCGCCGCGCCCTCCGATCCCCAGGCGCACATGCCCACCAACAACGCAGAGCGTGTCGTCACCGGTGCCTGCAATCTGTCACCCTTCCTCGGCGATCGCATGCTCGCCAGCACCTTCGCCGGCAAAGATGTCTTTGTGCGTGAACTTCGCCCGCAGGATCTAAAATTCGAGTTCGAAGACCTGACCCAGGAAGAAGCCATCCTGACCGCTCGCCTGCTCGCCGGTGTCGTCGGCAAGGCCCACGGCCGCCAGCTCGATCGCTCCGATCGCCTCGCCTGGCAACGCACCCTCACCAGCCGCCACTCAAAGGACCTCAGCGCCCCCTCCTGGCTCTGGTCCTCCATCGTCGACCTCGTCGCCGACCACGAAGCCGCGTACCTCGAACACTGCCGGCGCTACGCCCTCACCAAAGCCAGCTAAGCGGCTCGAACGCGGTCGCCGCACGCTTACCAGAAGTACTCCTCAGAGATCGCCCGCAACACTCTTTTGTGCACTGGGCGCCGCGCTGCAGCTTGGCTACGGACGTAAACTGATGCTCGATCCTACTCGCTCGATCCTCCTCAAGGACCAGCCCTTTCATGATTCGTGATCTTGAACACAGCGCCCCTGTTGATCTCCAGCACGCCGATGTCTGCATCGTCGGCGCCGGTGCTGCAGGCATCCTGCTTGCCGTCGAACTCGCCCGACTCGGCAAGACCGTGCTTCTGCTCGAAGGCGGCGGCCGTGATGTCGAAGAGCCCTCGCAGGACACCTACAAGGGCGAAGTCACCGGCGTTCGCCACACCGGCATCCACGTCGGGCGATTCCGCGCCACCGGCGGCAGCACCAATCGCTGGGGCGGTCAGATCCTCGAACTCGACGACATCGACTTCCTCGAGCGGCCCGGCGTCCAGGGCAGCGGCTGGCCCATCCCCAAGTCCGCGCTCACAGCGCAATACGCGCGGGCCATCGAGCTCGAAGGCCTCGCCGCCTCAACCCTCTCGGACGCTGCTGTCTGGAAGGAGATCGGCCTCGCCAGCCCGACCTTCAACGACCTCGATCCCTTCTTTTCCCGCTGGTGCCCGGAACCCAACTTCGCCCGGCTTCACCGTGACACCCTTGAAGCCAACCCCGCCGTCACCGTCTGGCTCCATGCCAACGCCATCGATATCACCTGGCAGGACGCTCGGTTTCGCAGCGTCCATTGCCGCACCCTCTCCGGCATCGAGGCCACCTTCACCGCCGATGAGTTCGTCTTTGCGCTCGGCGGCATCGAGAGCTCGCGCTTCTTCCTGCAGCCGCGCGCCGCAGAGGGCCCATGGCTGCGCTCCGGCCTGCTTGGCCGCTACTTCCAGGACCACATCATCTGTGCCGGCGCCGTCATCGAGCCCATCAACCCCGCAGGCCTGCACGACGCCTTCGATAATGTGTTCAGCCGCGGCTACAAATATCAGCCCAAGCTCCGTCTCTCGCCCGCCCAGCAGAGTGCCGCACAGACCCTCAACGTCGCCGCCACAGTCTCTTTCCTCGGCGACTCCGACCAGATCCTCGCGCAGCTTAAAGAGACCGCCAAGCGCCTTCTCCGCGGCCGCTGGCGAGAAAGCAAGCCCAGCGACGTCCTCTATGCGCTTCGCCACTCCCCGCTGCTCGCCCGCCAGGTCTATCGCTACAGCGTGCAGCATCGCGCCTTCAACCCACCCGGCGGCGTCATCGAGCTCCTCGTTCACTGCGAGCAGGAGCCCGAGTCGAAAAGCACCATCACGCTCAGCGATGCGCAGGACTCCTTCGGTCTGCGACGAACGCGCCTAAACTGGCAGGTCTCCGAGCACGAACTCCGCTCCATTCGCGCCCTTACCAAAGTCGCCATCCGATCCCTCGCTCACCTCGGCCGCGTCGTCCCCGATCCCGATCTCATGGCGCTCGATCTTCGCTTCATCGAGCGCTGCGGCGACGGCTACCACCACATGGGTGGTATGCGCATGAGCACCTCGCCGGCGACCGGCCTGGTCGACCCCAACCTCCGCCTGCATGGCACCGACAACGCCTACATCTGCTCAAGCGCCGTCTTCCCTACCTCCGGCTTCTCGAACCCGACCCACACCCTTCTCGCGCTCGCCGTCCGCCTCGCCAACCACCTCAGCTGATCGAAAAGGGTTTATTGTCATCGGGAGCAGTGCGTGGCGGATTCCCCGCGTTCGGCTGACTTGCGGGCGCAGCGCACGCAACCAAAGAGCAACAAGGACCAAAGCATGGAAACCCTCCCCCTCTCGAACACCGGTAGCCACACCACACGCCTTGGCTTCGGCGGCTCCCGCATCATGGGCGCGCTCGGCCGCGCAGACTCCCTCCGCATGCTCGAGGCAGCCTTCGACGCCGGCATCCGCCACTTCGATACCGCCCCCTTGTACGGCTACGGCGAAGCCGAAGCCTGCCTCGGCGACTTCCTCCGGCGCCATCCCGGCCAATGCACCGTGACCACCAAATACGGCATTCCACCAGCGTCCGGAGCCCAGCACAAACGCTTCGTCCGCGCCGTCGCCCGGCCCATCCTCAAAGTCTTCCCTTCCCTCAAGCAGCGCCTCGCCAGACCCTACCCCGCGTCCGCGTCCGGAGAACGGAAACCCACCTTCACCGCGGCAGAGGCCAGAACCTCGCTCGATCGCTCCCTTGCGGCGCTCAAGACCGATCGCATCGACGTCTGGCTGCTCCACGAAGTCACCGTCGACGAACTCTACGACGACACCCTCCTTCGCCTCCTCGAGGACTCTGTCAAGGCCGGAACCGTGGGCACCTTCGGCGTCGGCAGCGGCGGCGACAAGATCCCCGATCTGCTCGCCCGCGCCCCGCAGTTCTGCCCCATCGTCCAGTTCGAGTGGTCTGTCCTCGACGCCGTACCCGCCACCTCGGGCGCCTTTCGCATCCACCACCGTGCCCTCACGGATCACTTCCACTCACTCCACGCCAGCCTCGTGGTAGATCCCGCGCGCGCGCAGCGCTGGTCCCAGGCTGCTGGCTGCGATCTCGCCAGCCCCGAGACCCTCGCCGACCTCATGCTGCGCGCCGCCCTGGACCAGAATCCCGCCAGCATCATCCTCTTCTCCTCCAAAAATCCCCATCACATCCAGCGCAACGTAGCCGTCTCCACTGACTCCTCGCTAATCGCACCGGCTGCAACGCTCTACCAGCTCGTCCAGACTGAACGCACCTCGCTCCTCTCGCCTTAAACCCGCATCCTGCCCTTCACGGCAGACCATAGCGCCGTTCCCATACACTGGAGTCCACCATGCGTCCTGCCCTCACCACCGCCGCCGTCTTCCTCGCCATCGTCGCCTGCCCCGCCCTCGCGCAGCAACCCGCGCGCGTCGCCATCGTCGGCCTCACCCATGGCCACGTGCAGGGCTTCCTGCACAACCTCCCAAACCATCCCGAGGTTCAGCTCGTCGGCATCTCCGAGCCTGACCCAGCCCTGCGCGACAAGTACGAAAAGCTATACCACTTCGATCACGCCATGCTCTTCGCCGATGAGAAGGCCATGCTCACCGCCTTGCACCCACAGGCCATCCTCGTCTACACCGCGCCCGCCGACCATCTCCCTGCCATCGCCGCCGCCGCGCCCCTGCACATCGCCGCCATGGTGGAAAAGCCCCTCGCCACCACCGTCCCCGACGCCCTCGCCATCCAGCGTCTGGCGACACAATACGCCGTCCCCGTCCTCACCAACTACGAGACCACCTGGTACGCCTCAAACGCCGAAGCCTCAAAGATCCTCGCCGCCGGCAAAGTCGGTGAGCTTCGCCGCGTCGTCTTCCATGACGGCCACAAAGGCCCGAAAGAGATCGGTGTCGACCCCGAGTTCCTCGGCTTCCTCACCGACGCGAAACAAAACGGCGGCGGCGCCCTCTTTGACTTCGGCTGCTACGGCGCCGATCTCGCCACCGTGCTCAA
This sequence comes from uncultured Acidobacteriaceae bacterium, assembly GCA_964236325.1. GTDB lineage: Bacteria > Acidobacteriota > Terriglobia > Terriglobales > Acidobacteriaceae > Edaphobacter. The sequence goes on from CAXSEC010000003.1 coordinate 42,027, forward strand.
CCATGGCGATCTTCCCCTCTCCGTCACCGCCATCACCCACACCGACAAACCCGCCGTCTACACCCACATCGATGACGACTCCACCATCCTGCTCCAGTACCCCAAAGCCGTCGCCGATCTCGAAGGCTCCTGGAACTGGCCCTTCGAACGCAAGGACATGGAGATCTACGGCGCCACCGGCTACGTCGATACCGTCTACGTCTCCACTCAGATCACCGATCATCTCCGCATGCGCCTGCCTGGTGAAAAGGAAGAGCACACCGAGACCGCACCCGCCCTCGTCGCCCCGCAGAACGACTCCCTCAACTACCTCGTCGCCGTCCTCAACGGCTCCCTCCACCCACAGGGCGACCTCACCGCGCTCGACACCAACGTCAAGGTCGTTCGCATCCTTTCCGCAGCCCGCGAGTCCGCAGCGACCGGCAAGACCGTCCTGCTGAACACCTCCAACTAACGCCTCGCCCTCACCCAGCATGCTACGTTCGATCTCATGCGATCGACGCGAAGCACCTGCCTCCGCTCTCTGGCAGCGCTCACTCTGGTAGCCACTCTCTGCGCCGCCTCCGCGCGCGCGCAGACGCTCGCCACGACCACCTCTGCGATCGATCCTGGCCTCGCCAAAGCCATCGCCTCCATCCGCGCCATCGACAACCACGCGCATCCGGTTCTGCCGCCCTCCGTCGATCCGCACGACCGCAACTTCGACGCACTGCCCGTCGACAACATGGTTCCAGCCACCGACACCGTCGCCTGGCGGCCAGACAACCCGCAGCTCACCGAGGCCTGGCTCGCCCTCTGGAACTTCAAAGGGCCGCCGCCGCTCGAGCCTGCGGCGCAGACGCGCTTGGAGGCCGCCCGCGCCCGCATACAGGCTCGCGAGCAGCAGCACTTCGCCACCTGGGTACTCGACCAGGCCGGCACCGAGACCATGCTCGCCAATCGCGTCGCCATGGGCCCAGGCATCGAGCCGCCGCGCTTCCGCTGGGTGCCGTACATCGATGCCCTCGTCTTCCCGCTCTCGAACGCCGACCTCGCCGCCGCAACTCCGGATCGCGCTCAGTTCTTTCCGCTCGAAGATCGCCTCCGCGACCGCTATCTGCAAGACCTCGGCCTCACCACCCTGCCGCCCACGCTCGACGCCTATCTGCAGACCGTCGTCACCCCGACGCTGGAACACCAGAAGGCCGCTGGAGCCGTTGCCGAAAAGTTCGAGATCGCCTATCTCCGCGGCTTCGACTTCGCCAATCCCACCCGCGACGAAGCCGCTCGCATCTACGCGCATCTCCTCTCCCAGCCCCACCCCGACCCCGCCCAGTACAAACTCCTGCAGGACTTCCTGCTCCGCTACATCGCCCGCGAGTGTGGCCGCCTCGGCATGCCTGTCCATCTCCACACCATGGCTGGCGGTGGTGGCTTCTTCGGCATCGCCGGCGACAATCCGCTGCTGCTTGAGCCCCTCTTCAACGACCCCGATCTGCGCCACACCACCTTCGTCCTCCTGCATGGCGGCTGGCCCTTCGTGCGCGAGGCCGGAGCCCTCCTGCAAAAGCCCAACGTTTATCTCGACCTCTCGCAGGAGACCCTCACCTTCTCTCCTCGCACCCTCTCCACCTGGCTCCGCGAGTGGCTCGAAACCTACCCCGGCAAGGTCCTCTTCGGCAGCGATGGCTACCCCTACTCAGCCGCCATGGGCTGGGAAGAGTCCACCTGGATCGCCAGCCGCAACGCACGCCTTGCCCTTGGCCTCGCCCTCTCCGGCATGCTCGCCGATCACGAGATCAGCCGCACCCGCGCCATCGCCATCGCCACCCAGGTCCTACGCTCGAACGCCCTCTCGCTCTACTCCACATCGCGCTGATCCCTCCCACCGCACGAAGCGCTGCACCGCACAAACACTGCACTGCACGAATGACGACAACGCAATTTTGAGTGGTCATTCCGAAGCGCAGCCGAGGAACCCCCGCATCTCGCCCTTAGCGATGGAGCGAAGCGACACGAGACACTCGCCCGCAAATCGCTTCTCTTTCCCCCGCAAACCTTCTACCCTCACATCCAGGCACTCACCCATGTCCGCAGCCGACCCTCCCCCCATCTCGTCCAACCTCCTCGGCCTGATCGCCGGCAACGGCCGCTTTGCCTTCCTTCTGCTGGATGCCGCCCGCGCCCACGGCCTCACCGTCGTCGTCGCCGCCATCAAGGAAGAGACCGATCCCGAGATCACCGCGCGCGCGGCAGCCGACCCCAACATCCGCGTGCATTGGCTCTCTCTCGGCGAGCTCTCTCGCCTTATCGACATCTTCCACCGCGAAGGCGTCACCCGCGCCACCATGGCCGGCCAGGTCCGCCACAAACAAATCTTCTCCTCCATCCGCCCCGACTGGCGGCTCGCCAAACTCCTCTTCTCGCTCGGCTCCCGCAACACCGACAACCTCCTCGGCGCCATCGCCAAAGTCCTCGCCGACGAAGGCATCACCCTCATCTCCGCCACCGACTACCTCGAGCCGCTGCTCGCCAGACCCGGCGTCCTGACCATCCGCGCACCCGATGCCGAAGAGCTGAAAGACATCGCCTACGGCCGCATCGTCGCCCGTGGCATCGCCGCCTTCGATCTCGGCCAGACCGTCGTCATCGCCGCCCAGGCCTGCGTCGCCGTCGAAGCCATGGAAGGCACCGACGCCACCATCCTGCGAGCTGGCAAACTCCTCGCTGCGCAGGATGAAGATCCAGCGCCAGCCACCACCCTCCGCCGCTCCCTCACCGTCGTCAAGGTCGCCAAGCCTAATCAGGACATGCGCTTCGACGTCCCCGTCATCGGCGTCCGCACCATCGAAACCATGCTCGCCTCCGGTGCCACCTGCCTTGCCCTCGAAGCCGGCCGCACCCTGCTCTTCGATCCCGCCGCCATCCTCGCCGCCGCCAACGCCGCCAACATCGCCATAACCGCGGAGTAAAGCTCCGGAGTAAAATCCAGACCGTACCCCGAATCCTGAGTCGGCCAGCTGTCTCCCGCCGCATCCACCCCCGAAAGAGGATCTATCTATGCGCAACTCGCTCCTGACCGCGGCCCTGCTTGGCGCCCTGTCCCTCGCTCCCGCCGCCGCTCTCGCCGCTGACAGTCCCGCCGTCGGCTCCACCGCGCCCGGCTTCACCCTGCCCTCGCAGCTCGACAAACCGGTCAGCCTCTCGGACTTCAAAGGCAAGTTCGTCGTGCTCTACTTCTACCCGAAGGATCAAACCCAGGGCTGCACCATCGAGGCGCACAACTTCCAGCGCGACGAAGCCAAATACACCGCGCTCAACGCCGCCGTCGTCGGTGTCTCGCTCGACACCGTCGATAGCCACAAGAAGTTCTGCACCAAAGAGACCCTCACCTTCAAGCTCCTTGCCGATCCCGACCACAAGGTCGTCGATGAATACGGTGTTCCCGTCAAAGGCATGGGCCCCATCAAGTTCGCCTCCCGCCAGACCTTCCTCATCTCGCCCGACGGCAAAATCATCAAGTTCTGGCCCGATGTCAGCGTCAGCGACCACAGTGAGCAGGTCCTTGCCGCAATCAAGGAAGCCAGCAACAAGTAACCGGTAGCGTCACAATCTCGGCGCCCTGGCGCAGCTCCTCCAGACGCAAAAAGGCCCGGTCTCCTCAGAGATCCGGGCCCTTTTGCTTGCCTTACGGGTTTACTTCTTTGCTGCCGTCTTGGTCGTGGTCTTGGTTGTTGTCTTCTTCGCTGCGGCCTTCTTGGCCGGCGCCTTCTTGGCAACCGCCTTCTTCGCCGGTGCCTTCGTTGCGGTTGCCTTCTTCGCTACAGCCTTCTTCGCCGGTGCAGCTTTCTTCGCGACAGCCTTCTTCGCAGGTGCTTTCTTTGCGGTTGCCAAGGTCTTACCTCTCACTTGTGATTTTTTGCTGCTTGCGGTGCCCTTCTTGCCTGACGCTCCCTTCGGAGCGCCCTTCACGCCGCGCGGTGCACTCGACTTCTTCGCGGCAGACCCTGTGATCTTCTTGGCGACAGACTTCTTCGCCGGTGCCTGCTTCGCTGGAGCAGCCTTCTTCGCAGACAGCTGCTTCGCCGAAGCAGACTTCTTGGCTGGAGCAGCCTTCTTCGCCGGCACCTTCGCTGGAGCAGCCTTCTTCGCTGGCGACTTCTCCGGCGCGGCCTTCGTTGCCTTCTTCGCCGTAGAACTCGCCGCCCTTGGCTTCTCCGCTGTCTCTCCCACCTGCTTCGCCGGTGCCTTCTTCGCCGGTGCCTTCACTGGCGTCAGATCCTCGGCAACATCCACCTCCGCCTCGTTCTCGACGGGCTCCGTCGACTCCCTCATCGGCGGCTCGTAGGGCTCCGCCGCCGTCGATGGCATCGCATACATCCGCGCATCCTCGGCATGCGTGTCCTTGCGTAGCAGCTTGTCCGCGTCCGCCGTATCCACCTCTTCGTCCGCGCCGCTCACCTCATCATCGTCCGAGTTCGTCGTGACCTCTTCCTCTTCGTCGTCATCCTCATCAAAGTCGAGATCAAGCGCGTCGTCCTCCACCTCTTCCTCGTCATCCTGCGCCGCCGCATACAGCTTGATCGTCTCGTCGAACATCATCGTCGCCTGCCTCTCACGGTCGTCTGCAACTGCACTTATTACGATGCAACATTTTTCGCGTCGCAACCTGCGGAACGAATTCTAGCAACAGTCTGCATTGCTAAACCAGCAAGCGCAAGAACTCTTTTGTTTGAGCACGCAGAGAGGTACCGCGTGAGAGCGTCTCTCGTGACGAGGCACGACAGGCAGAGCCAGCTCGCGTCACTTTCTCTCAAGCAAAATAGCCCTGCACTACAGGCCCACAGCGACACAGCAGCGAGCAAAATCCTCTAGCGTCGCGACGTCTTCTTCGCCGCGCGCGTTGTGCTCTTCGCCACAGCTGTCCTCGTACGCGCGCCCCTGCCGCGTGCACCTCGCGCCGGCATACTGCGTGCTCTCCCGCGCGATGCGCGCGACCGCGCTCGACCCGTCGGCGCCAAGTGCATCGGCTCCGCCACCACCAGCGTGTGCCCTGGCACAACCGCGCTCACCCGCAGATGATTCCACTGCCGCAGCTCCGCAACCGAAACGTTAAATCGATCCGCCACCGTCACAAGCGTGTCCCCCCGCATCACCCGATAGCTCGCCGGATGCGCCGTCGCCGCACTCACCACCGGCGTGATCGGCACCACGAGCTCATCGCCCGCGGCCACCGCCTCCGTCGCCGTCAACCCATTCGCCTCTTCAATCTCTCGCGGCCGCGCTCGCATCGCCGCCGCAATCGACTCCATCGTCTCGCCCGGCTTCACCACGTGGAATCGCCAGCTCGCCCGATGCTCCTCCGGAATCTCCTTCATCCGCTCCGCGTACAGCTCCTTCGTGCCCATCGGTATGTGCAGGTCAAACGTCATATCGCGCGGCGTCGTCGATCGCAGCAGACTCGGGTTCAACGCCACAATCTCCCCCACCGCCACATCCGTCACATCCGCGATCAGCCGCAGATCGACCGCTGTCTCCGTCTGCACTGTGTCGTACACCACCGCCGGCATCGGATGCAGATCCGTCAGCCGATACTGATCCGGATTCTTCGCCATGATCGCCGCCGCAATAATGCCCGGCACATAGTTCTTCGTCTCGCCCGGCAGCACCCCGCGCCGGTACAGCTCCCAGTAGTCCGCATACCCCGTCTTCATTACCGCGCGCTGCACATAGCCCGGGCCCCAGTCATACGCCGCCATCGCCAGGTACCAGTCGCCAAACTGCGCATACAGCGTCTTCATGTAGCGCGCATATGCCATCGAGCTCTTCTCCGGATCGAACCGCTCATCCACATAGCCGTTCCGCACCAGTCCATACGCGCCCTGAAAGCCCATGAACTGCCACATCCCCGCCGCGCCGCTCTTCGCGTTCAACGCCTGCGGCTGAAATCCCGACTCCGCCACCGCCAGGTAGATCAAATCCTGCGGCAGCCCCGCATCTCGCAGGTTCTTCTGGATCATGTCCTTGTACTTGCCCGCCCGCTCCAGCGACCGCAGCAGATGCGCATGCCCCGCCGGTGTGTTCGAGTACAGGTTGATGAAGCCCGTTACATAGTCGTTCACCACCAGCGGCAGATCCGACTGCGTCGTCTTCAACTCCGTCTCCACCTTCGCCGTCAACGCCGCATTCGGCGCAAACGTCACCTCGTCTGCCGCGTCCAGTGGCGCCGCCTCCACCGGTGCCGAAAATCCATTGCCCTGCTTCAGCGACGCCATCTCAAGCGAGTTCACCGCATTCAGCAGCCGATCCATCTCCTCTGCCAGCTGCGCGTCCGCCTTCACATCCATACCGCTCGTCAGCATCTGGTCCACCGACGAGTCAAAGTCCGCCCGCGCCGCATCCAGCCGACCCGCGCGATAGTTCGCCACACCGCTCGCATACGCCCGCTCCACGCTGTTGATCAGCGCCTGCACCTTTGCCGTCTGTGCCGGAGTCTGCACTGGCGTCTGTGCCTGCGTCTCCGCGGCAACACTGGCAGAGGTCGCCGCCGTCGGCGCCATATTCGAACTCAGCGCCTTCACGTCACCCGGCTTCGTCTGTGCCCCCGCCGCGCTCCCCGTCTGCGACCCACGCTGCACCGGCCCCGCAAGCGTCGGTGCCGTCGCCTGCGCCGGCGGTGGTCCCAAAGGATCGCTCTGCGGACACCCCAGCAGCAGCGCCAAAGGAGCACATCCCACCACCACACCCACCCGCCGCCACCAGCACCTGCGCCCGCTCGTATCCGTCATCCCTGCCCATTGTAAGACGCCGCGCGCATCGAGACCCTGCTCGCAGACCCACCCCGGCCCTTCCTCCGCAACCCTTCCATCGCCCCCACGCACTTCCATGCCAGACTCTTCTCTAAGGACCTCCCATGCGCCCATCCCTTCGCCGCTCCCTCATCCTCCTCGCTATCCTCCTCACCGGCTGCACCTCCGCCTACTACAAAACCATGCGCACCCTGGGCAAGGAAAAGCGCGACATCCTCATCAGCCGCGTCCGCGACGCCAAAAAAGATCAGGATCAAACCAAGGAAAAACTCAAGACCACCATGCAGTCCTTTCAGGAGCTCACCGGCTTCCAGGGCGGCTCACTCGAGCGCTCCTACAAGCGCCTCAACGGCGACTACGAAAGCGCCAACGATCAGGCCCAGAAGCTCCACGACAAGGTCGACTCCATCGATCAGGTCAGCAAGGATCTCTTCACCGAGTGGCAGGGCGAGATCGCCCAGATGGGCAACCCAAAACTCAAGTCGCAAAGCACCGCCATGCTCCGCGACGCCAAAACTCGCCAGGCCGCCTACCTGCGCGCCATGCGCAAAACCGAGTCGCAGATCACCCCCGTCCTCGCCGCCTTCCACGACCAGGTCCTCTTCCTCAAACACAACCTCAACTCCCGCGCCATCGGCTCCCTCAAAGGCACCTCCGCCGAGCTCCAGAGCGACGTCGCCGATCTCATCCAAAGCATCGATGCCTCAAGCGCCGAAGCCGACAAACTCATCACCTCCCTCGCCGCCTCCGACACCGCCACCCAGGAAAAGTAGGCGCCCCCGACTGTCCCCCAAAGCCTTTAGTCCGTCGCATCCAGACCGCCGCTGCCGGCAAGAACTACGTCACTCAGGCGGAGAGCCCCGGAACGCCGTCATCTCGACCGACGAAGCGCACCCCCCGAATGCCAGTATCTCGACCGAAGACGAAGCGCAGCCCCCCAGATGCCGTCATCTCGACCAAAGACGAAGCGCACCCTCGAAACGCCGTCATCTCGACCGAAGACGAAGCGCAGCGAAGTCGCAGTGGAGAGACCCCTGTATTTCGTCGTTGCCCTTGCTGTTGCCCTTGCCGTTGCCGTTGCCCTTGCCCTTGCCCTTGCCGTTGCCAGCGCAGCCCCCAGATGCCGTCATCTCGACCGAAGACGAAGCGCAGCGAAGTCGCAGTGGAGAGACCCCTGTATTTCGTGGTTGCCGTTGCCGTTGCCGCTGGAATTCTTAGTTGTCATTCCGAGCGAAGCGAGGAACCCCCGCATTTTGCTTTTAACAACGGAGCGCAGCGACGCGCGCTCTACCTAACCGTTCCTCATCCCTGACCCTGAGCGGTCTCGAACGCCAGGAAGCATCCGGGCACTTCGCCATTGCCGTTGCTTGTTCTCCATTGCCACCAACAAGCTCCTACTCCGCTCGACCATCCCCTTTGCAGGAGGCACGCGCCCTTTCCAGCAGCTCAGGCGAATACTTCTCAGGAATCTTCACAAACTTGACATGATCCTTCTGCGCCATCTGCGTCAGGCTGTCCATGTTCTCCTGGGTCTCCAGAACCTCCTTTTGATTGAAGGTGTAGTCCTTCGCCTCAATCAGAGTCAGCTTCCCAATCCTCTGCGTGGTCACCGCAACCCCGTAGAACCGGCCGCTGGTCTTGTGCCCTTCTGCAAAGATCACACAGGAGGAGTTACCTGAAATCACACCCCAGGCAACCGGCTCCGGCGCTTTGTTCTGTGCGGAAAGAGCCAGCGACGCTGTGAGCATCAAACCGCCAACCATAGAGTCCAAAATCTTCATCAAGACGATCCCTCACCAACTGCACGATAGCTTCAAGAGTGCACAATAAGCCCCTCGAGCGCTAAACAACATCCCTCCTTTAGGGGAAGTCCGCGATCCGCCCATGAGACCCGGCTCCGTCTCGCCTTGCTGATGTGTCCTTCCACGTCTCGCCTTCCTTGTTCCCGACTCCCTGCTTCACCCCAACCGCAACTTTCTCGCCGGCTCTCGGTCTAATCCACCAGAGGCCTTCCCCATCATGCGCCTGCGCGCCGCTCTCCTGACCACCGCACTTACTCTGGCAGCAGCCCTCCCAGGCGCGGCGCAGCAGCCCCAGGGCGTCGTTGACGCCCTGGCCAACCTGGCGGATCAGCCAGCCTCCCGCATCTCCTTTACCTTCGATCGCTCCATGCTGCAGTCCGCGCAGGATCTCTTCGGTCCTGGCTCCCCGTCCTCACTCGCCGCCGTTACCGTGGACACCTACCGCTACTCGCAACGCGCCTTCTACACACCAGAGGCCTTCGCCCTGCTCGTCGCGGACTACAACGCCGCAGGCTGGAAGCACCTCGTCAACGCCAACGCCACACCCGGCCAGAATGCGCAGCCCGATCGCCCGCTTACCGATCTCTGGCTCCACTACGAAGGCACGGAGGTCCGCGATCTCACCGTCATGCTCCGCACCCCGCGCAGCATGAACGTCATTCAGGTCTCCGGCTCCATCCGCCCGCTTGACCTGCTTCACATCGCCGGCCACTTCGGCATCCCCAGGGTCGACCCCAACGCCGTCATGGTTCCTGCCCCGACCGGCCGCTAGCCCGGCTAGCCGCCAGCCCTCTTGCTTCTGCTTGGCCTCTTGCTTTGCTTTCTGCTTTGTCTCTTGCTAGCCCTCCTGCTTCGCCTTTCGTCTCGCCCCTCCGCCGAGCGCCTCCACCCGAACCATCACCATTCCCTGTCGGCGTAAACTCGCCTCATGCCCGACCAGGACCCGCAGTCGTCCCCAGACCCCGCCTCAAACGTCGCGACAGACTGCCTCTTCTGCAGGATCGCCGCCGGTGCCATCCCGGTCGAGCGCATCTATGAAGATGATCTCGTCCTCGCCTTTCCAGACATCAACCCACAGGCCCCGCAACACGTCCTAATCATCCCAAAACAGCACCTAACCTCAACCAAAGAGGCTGTCTCCGAGCACACCCCCATGCTTGGCCAACTTCTTGCCACCGCCGCGCAAATTGCTGCAAACAGAGGCCTTAGCAGTGGGTATCGCCTGGTCATCAACACCGGCCCCAACGGCGGCCAAACCGTCAACCACCTTCACCTCCACCTGCTCGGCGGACGTCCCATGCACTGGCCCCCAGGCTAGCCTAAACTACTGCAGCGGAAGCACTTACAAACAAGCCGGCCTGGAGCATATGCCCCAGGCCGAGGTACAACCAAAACAGAACACAAGCTCTTACTGGTTGAAGTTCGCCTCATCCGGCTCTTCCTCTAACCCATATCGCCTCAACAAGTTAGGCAGATTCTGCGAGAACGCCGCCCGCGGCATCACCGTGTCGCAGCCCGCCTCCGTCGCCTTCGCCTTCAAATCTCCCTGCAAATGCGACAAAAACCCAACCACCGAAGTCGACCGCTTGTACTTAGCCTTCAACTTCGGAATCAGCGTTAAGGGCTTTGCACTCGCGTTATTCAGGTCGAAGACGATCAGACCAGGACGATCCGCCTCCTCAAGTGCCAGCATCTGCGCGATGACTTCCTTCTCGTTCTTGATGAATTCAACCTTGACGCCCAGCTTGCGAGCTGTCTCGTTGATCTTGGCCGTGATGAATAAGTCGTCTATAAAGAAATAGATACGCGTCGGAGCGTTCTCCGCAATCGGCACGGTCCGGCCCTGTGAATAGTCGATCGGTTGACTCTCGCCGGAGGTGTGGTAGCTCTTTGATCGGCCATGGAACGCGCTACCGTGAGTTTCAATCGTCGATGGCGGCGTATCAGCGAAATTGCCGTTCACTGCCCGATAGCTGTGATCCATCGGCCCGACAAAGCTGCGCGGCCCACGGTCTCGTCCCTGCTTGCTGCCGCCGCCGCTACTGCTTCCGCCCTTACGCTTGAATGAGTCAGACCGGTTACCAAACTGATGGGTATTAGTGTCGCGCGGCCCCGGTGGTGGCGCCGAGAAGCCATTGCTCGGAGCCGGGCTCAATCCTCCACCCTCAGCATGCCGCGGCCGGTCTCGGTCACGATCCCGAAACTTCTTCTTCCATCGTTTCGCGCCGCCCGGCTGACCCTGCTGCTGTCCGTTTTGTCCCGTTTGCTGTCCGTTGTGCCCTGGTTGCTGTCCGTTGTACATGGATCCTTGCTGGGGCGCTGAGGTCGTACTCCCCTGTAGCTGTGGGCTAGCCTGCGCCTGAATGGAAGGCAGTGTGCCGGCAACAGCTCCGTTGCTGGCTTCCCCGGCAAAGTCACCGCCACCCGTCTTGCGTTTGCGCCGCCGCCGACGGCTGCTCTTGGATTGGCCCATCCCGTGCGGGATACCAGACTCCGATAGTGAATCCTGTTGCTGGGATGGGGGCGGACCCTGGTGCGCTGGCACCTCAGGCAGATTCTGCTCTGAACTCATGCTTCCACTTCCTATTGCACGATCGTGCTCTTACTTGGCGCGCAGACCTCATGGCTGCGCGTGCCGGGTCAGGACGCTATTCCGCGTACACAAAATGCCTGTGCCACGCGATGGACAACTTGGGAGGGGTGCTCTTTATGAAGATTTCTTGAGAAAATACAAGTTCTTAGAGTCAAGCGGTCACTCGATGGGACACCTTGTCACTTCATCTTCGTTCAACAACGTTGAACGACTTCTCCGCAGATCGCAGTCCATACCGTCTGCATCCTGCTCCCGCGCCTTTTATCCAGCTCGTAGCCGGTGGCACGCTGCATTTCGGCTGATTACGCTGAGAAAGCACCTAACCCTGCACGCAATCGCGGAGGACACCCGACATGCCTTCTCAAGCAACATAAGCGTAGCGCGAAAGCCCGAGGTTGGCAAGCAACAACTTTACAGACGCCTCAGGTCGCACAAACCCCATCCAACCCGAACTTGAGGCACAGAGCCGGGATGAGACTGTAGAACAAATGCTTGATGGCCAGTCACTGGCCTCCTGAAGATACCCTGCCTTAAGAGGGCGACTCTCTGAGAGCGGCCGTACCCGTCGTAGCAGGTACAGCTTCACACTAGGAGAAGACGTTAGGTCCGACTGCGCCTTACGACGCCGTATCTAAGTGCAAGCTGGGGACCACTCACGACCACACTCATTGCAAAAGACTTGCAGTCCCACACCACCCGCAGAACTCTCACAAAATGGAGACCGGCGGAACGTCTCTCCAGGAAATAGGATCGTAGCTGTCGCCGCCGAGGCTGCAATCTCACCCCGCGGTCGCAACCTCTTCTACCCCCCGGTGCGCACGAAAGAACCCACCAGCCCGTTTGACCACGTATAAGGCCGTACTTATAATCGCTCCTGGTTGCTGTTCAGCTCGGAGTCTCTTTCTTCATGTCAGACCTGGCGAGACGGAGCCAACACAGCAAAGCACGCGCATGCTGTGGGGTGTCGCAGAATAGAGATGCGACGATCATGAAGCCGTCACGGCAGGACGTTCGCCACAGATTCGAACCAACCGATCTCGTAAGGAGCAACACATCCGCATGAATCGCACCGTACTAATGACCCTGGCGCTCGGCGCCGGAATGACGGCCACCCCCATCTTCGCCCAGACCACATCTCAGACGGCCGCCCCCACCGCAGCCGCTGTCCCAACTGCTCCTCAGGCTCTGCCTGCCAAAGTTGCTCTGATTGCCTTCGAGCAGGCCGTCTTCTCCACCAACGAGGGACAGGTGGCCGTGCAGACCGTACAGAAGAAGTATGAGCCTCGGAAGGCGCAGATCGACACCCTCTCAAACGAGGTTGACACGCTCAAGAAGCAGGCCCAGGCGGCTCCTGTGACGTCTTCCGACGAAGAGCGTCAGGCTCGTCTGCGGACCATCGACACCAAGGAAAAGCAGCTGAATCGCGATGCGGAAGATGCGACCAACGCCTACCAGGCCGATCTGCAGGAGGCCTACGGTAAGGTCGCTCAGAAGTTTTCCGTCGTCATGAAGACCTACTGCCAGAACAGCGGCTATACGCTTCTGCTCGACGTCAGCAACCAAGCCAGCAACGTCATGTGGGCGTTGCAGTCGACTGACATCACCCAGGTTGCCGTTGATGCCTATAACAAGAGCTCCGGTGTTGCTGCTCCGCCGCCATCTGCGCCATCCGCGTCGGGACCAGCCGGGAACCGGTCGACCACTCCGCGGCCCTCAACCCGACCCGCCACCTCCAAATAGCCGTCCGCCCGTTGCGCTGTTAAGGGAGTGACACTCTCGTCACTCCCTTACGCACAAACATTCTTTTTTGTGGAAAAGGCTGTGGATTGTCCATGCGCCTAACCGCTATCGCTGCGTTCTCGCTGATCCCCAACGCTCCTTGTCGAACGTTTGCCCGCCTCTACTAACTATTGACGAATCATCGAGATAGATTGGCGGATGTTCGAAAGCCTTTACTCTGCCGATGGACTGCCGCGTAAGTCACAGATGGACAGGGCTTTCCACAGACGGACATTACGAATTTGTAACAAAGTGCGCTGGCTTTCTGAAGATGCATGATTTTTGCAGTAGACGCACCGCTTGCGAGACGCGCAGCCCAACTACTCCTCTCCGACCTTCAGCACCGCCAGGAACGCCTCCTGCGGAATGTCCACCTTGCCGATCCGCTTCATGCGCTTCTTGCC
>CAXSEC010000004.1:0-21587 GCA_964236325.1 uncultured Acidobacteriaceae bacterium
GCCAGCACCAACCAGAACCTCATCGGCTCCTCCTTCACCGAGACCTTCCGCCGCACCCTCCCCGACAAACTCCAGCTCACCCAAAGCCTCAACGTCATCCCCGCCTGGAACGACCGCAACGCCTACTCCGCCAACGCCACCCTCGGCCTCACCCTGCCCGTCACCCACCGCCTCAGCTTCGCCAACAACCTCGCCGAAGCCTTCCTCAACAACCCCTCCCCCGGCTACCGCAAAAACAGCCTCACCTACTCCGCCGGCATCACCTACTCACTGAAGTGACAACCTGCGCCTCGCCTCGATCAGCGCGAACCGACGATGGCTCCAAGCAGGCCACAGCCGAGCAATTTTTGGTTGTCATTCCGAGGCGAAGCCGAGGAACCCCCGCATCTCGCCTTTCACCACGGAGCGAAGCGACGCGTACAACTCACTCGTACCAGCTCCCAACCACTGTCATCCCGACCGAAGCGCAGCGAAGTGGAGGGACCCGCTTGTCCTTACCCTGAGCCATCATCCCGATCGAGCAAAGCGAGCGAATATCCACACAGACGTCACTCCCGATAGTGCGACTTTTAGCATTTGTTCGAACTACTAGGCGGTGTTCTTAAAAACAGTTGTTAGATAATTCAAGCGGAACTACTACCGAGTGCCACTAATTAGGCGGTAGGCATAACAGGGTGGCAATCGTTCGAGCTTAGCGGAGCTAAGGTGAATCTCAAGCGGCTTCAACTCGTGATGTTGCGTTCAGCGATCCTCTCGTGCACTTTTGCTGCCACGCCCTTACGACTTCTTGCCGAGACTGTCACGATTCACGTCCGCGTGCTGGACGGGCGCACTGGACATGATCTGTCCGGAATGAAGCTGGCGCTACTGGATTACCATACCGACAACCAAGGTGGGGAACGCGACGACCTCAATGGCAGAATGCCGGTGAGAACCTCAGCTGATGGTACTTACTACGTTGCAGAGCCAGACGCTCGAGGAGTCTTGGTTTTTAGCGGAATGGGCGTTGACATGGCGTGGATCACGTGTACGCGGCAGCCTTTCTACGATCTCAACACACATACCTACGGAAATGAACATCTCTACCCGGTCTCTACGATCATCGCCTCGGGCTATGTCGCTAAGAACGATTGCAGCAAGATGAAGGCTGTAGCGAAGCCGGGTAAGCTCGTCATCTTCATTCGTCCCACCACCTGGTGGGAAAGGTTTGTCGCGGGCATGAAGGAATAAACCTTACATGCGCAAGACATGATTGTCGTCAACCGCCACCCACACCGCATCCAACCCCGCATGACAACCACCCGCCCCCAGCACCCCGACATGCTCTACCGCGAGCTCGGCACCACCGGCGAACTCGTCTCCGCCATCGGCATGGGCGGCTATCACCTCGGCAAAAAGTTCCAGACCCCCGAAGACTCCGTCAAGCTCACCCGCGCCGGCATCGACGCCGGCATCACCTTCCTCGATAACTCCTGGGACTACAACGAGGGCACCTCCGAGATCCGCATGGGCAAGGCCCTCAAAGACGGCTACCGCGACAAGGTCTTCCTCATGACCAAGATCGACGGCCGCACCGCCGAGTCCTTCGACAAGCAGCTCCAGCAATCGCTCGAGCGCCTCGACGTCCCCACCATCGACCTCGTTCAGTTCCACGAGATCCTCCGCATGGAAGACCCCGATCGCATCTTCGGCCAGGGCGGCGCCATGGAGGCCGCCATCCGCGCCCGCGACGAAGGCAAACTCCGCTACATCGGCTTCACCGGCCACAAGGATCCCGCCGTCCACCTCCGCATGTTCGAGGTCGCCGACCGCAACCACTTCCACTTCGATACCGTGCAGATGCCCGTCAACGTCATGGACGCCCACTTCCGCTCCTTCACCCGCGAGGTCATCCCTGTCGCCATCGATCACGGCACCGGCGTCCTCGCCATGAAGACCTTCGGCGATCCCTTCATCCTCGAAAGCGGCGTCGTCGATCCCATCGAAGCCCTCCACTGGGGCCTCTCGCAGCAGATCTCTGTCCTCATCGCCGGCATCGACAAGCCCGAGATCCTCGATCAGGCCCTTCGCGCCGTCCGCACCTTCCAGCCCCTCTCAGACGCCGACACAAAACGCATCCTCGACCGCACTCGCGAGGCCGCCCTCGAAGGCAAGTACGAGCTCTTCAAGACCTCCAGCTACTTCGACGGCACCGCCCGCAACCTCGACTGGCTCGGCGAAGAACTCAAAGGCATCGCCTCCTAAACCGTCCTGAATTCAGCTTCTTCTATGCGGACCAAGTGACGAGAACGGCGTTTATCGAGACCTGTGTGACTGGGGGAGCTGATCTGTGGACAGGTAGGCGCAGCCGGAGATCTGTTCACGGCTATGCGATCGCGCGGTCATCCGTCATCCCGCGAAGCTTTCCTCCGTGTTTCAGACCAACGCACAAGGGCCTGCAGCGCCGGCCGTAGATCCAAGCCAATCTCTGTCAATTTGTACTCAACTTTCGGTGGCACTTCGGGATAAACCGTGCGATGTACGACGCCATTCGTCTGCAGGTATCGAAGCTGTTGAATGAGCATCTTTTGCGAGGCGAGCGGGATTGCGCGCTCCAACTCCGAGAAGCGCATGATGCCTTTATCAAAGAGATGGAAGACAATCATCATCTTCCACCGGCCCTCAAGCAGTTTGAAAGCCTCCTCCGCGGCGTCGGCTGACCAGTCGTTCGTCGTGTGGCCCGGCTGTTCCACCTTGACCTTACCTTTTAGTAAGTACCCCACCTTTTCGTCGGTTCTTGTCATCCCATCACCTACCTCCTAGAGTAGCCACAGAGGGACACTATGAGCAAAGAAGCAAACATCGCAACGCAGAAGCAAATGGCCGAGATCGTCAATAGTCACCAGTTCGGAAAACTGCAGGAAGTGTTTGCGTCCGGCGTCAAGGATCATGACCCGGCCGACGACCAGGGTCCTGGCCCGCAGGGCTTTGTCGGATGGTTCACGCAGTTCCACTCTGCCTTTCCTGATTTCAAGATCGCCGTTGAGCACATGGTCGCCGACGAGGACAATGTGGCGTTTGCGTACACGATCACAGGAACACACGAAGGTCCGTTCAACGGCATCGCCGCTACCGGGAAGAAGATCAAGGTCCGGGGCATGCAGATCTCGAAGTTCAACTCGGACGCGAAGATCGTCGAGCGGTGGGGCGCGTCGCATGAGGTGGGTATTCTGCAACAGATCGGTGCGATGAAGCCGGTTGCACACCTTGATGAACCGCCTGTCTTTTCCGCTCCGGCTTCGTCAGGACAGATCTGAACATCACCTGGAGTGGTCTCTGTGCAGTAAGGCGACTCGCCGAACTCGTCTCCCTTTGTGTCTGGTGGAAGATCGTTGGCTACAAAGCGACCATTCCTTTCTGACCGTGATTCGCTGGCACGCGATCCATCCTTCAGACCGGCTCTATCAGGAGTTCTCACCCGGTCATGAGAGACGCAGACGTATTTCTCGGTGGCGGGATCTGCAGACACTAACTGCAAATCAGTACCGACAAGTCGCCTTGTGTTGACCATCCTAACTGCCTGCCCATCCTGGAGCTCAGCCAGCCCGATGCCCCATCCTTCGCAGCGTCATCGCGAAGGGTGGGGCGTACCCTGCCAAACCCGCCGGCCACCATTCTTCGTTTGTCGTCTCATCGCGGCAGTCCGCCCTCTCTAGCCAGCCTCAGAGCCCATCCTCCGCAGAACCCGCCCCGCCCAGGTGCTCGGTAAACAATTCCACCACACTCTGCGGGGAGTCCTCATTGAAAAACAGCTGCAGATTCCGGTCAGCCTCCGCCGCCGCCAACGCACTCCGAACAAACATCTCCTGTTCAAACGCCGTCAGCGCCGCCTCTACATCCCCGGGATGCGCCGCAATCGCCCTCCCCAACTCCGCGCCATCGAACATCGCCAGGTTCGCGCCCTCGCCGGCAAACGGTGACATCAGGTGCGCCGCATCCCCCACCAGGGTCACCCCTGCCACCCGCTCCCAGCAATGCCCAATCGGCAGCGCATAGATGGGCCGCAGCAGCGGATCGGTCTCGGTCGCGGTCAGCAGCGCCGTCAGCTGCGGCGCCCAGCCATCAAACTCCGCGGCCACCCGCGCCAGCGTTCCCACCCGGTCAAACACATCCATCCCCGCAAGCCACGCCTCCGGCTTGTTCACCGCCACGTACGCATGCAGCGTCGCTTCGCCCTCCTTGTGCGCCATAATGCCCTTGCCCGGCGCCAGCGCCATCATCGTGCCGCTGCCCACCGCCTCCGCACTCGCCGGATGGCGCGTCTCGCTGTCGAATAGAAAGGTCTCGATAAACGCCGTGCCGACATACGCCGGCTTCGCCCCGGATAGCAGCGGCCGAACCCTCGACCACGCCCCATCCGCTCCCGCCAGCAGGTCGGTCGTCACCGTCGTGCCATTGGCAAACCTCACCTCGTGCCTCCCGCCGCCCAGCGCCGACACCGCCACGGTCTTGTGCCCCCACCGCACCGTCCCCGCCGGTAGCGACTCCAGCAGCATCCGCCGCAGATCGCCGCGAGGCACCTCCGGCCGGCCGCCATCGCCCTTGTCCGGCTGGTACAGCAGCACCTTGCCGTCCTTACCGAGAACACACTGCGCCTCCGCCTCCGCCTGGATCAGCCCGCGGAACTCCGTAAACAGACCCGCCGCCTTCAGCGCCAGCTGCCCGTTGTCCTCGTGGATATCCAGCAGCCCTCCCTGTCCTCGCGCGTCCGCCGAGCTCTCCGCTTCATAGACCACCGCGGCAATCCCATGCACATGCAGCACCCGCGCCAGCATCAGCCCGCCCAGCCCCGCCCCAACAATCGTTATTTCGTTCTTCATCCTTGAGCCTCTCCGGTTCCAGCCTGCTTGCAAGCAGCTAAGGTCTCGACCACCTTTCTGGAACGTCATTCCACAACTATGGAATGACGTTCCAGACGTGTCAAGATAAAAGCATGGTCCAGAAAGCCGCCAGTGCAGGATCGAAGATCGCCAGCCACAGCCCGAAAGTCGCCAGCCTAAGTCCGAAGGCCGCCAGCCTCAGCCCGAAGGACCCCAGCCATAGTCCTAGAGCCGCCAGCCTAAGCGCAAAAGCCGCCGGCAACCGCGCCAGCAACCTCCCGCGGCGAGAAGAAGCACTCTCCCGCGATCGCATCATCCACGCGTCCATCGAGCTCCTGGACGCCGACGGAGAGAGCGGCCTGACCTTCCGCACCCTCGCCGATCGCCTCGCCACCGGCCCCGGCGCGATCTACTGGCACATCGCCAACAAGGGCAAGCTGCTGACCGCCGCATGCGACGCCATCATCGCCCGCACCCTGGACCTGCCTTCGTCCGCAACGCCCTTGCCCGCAACGCCCTTGCCCGCAACCGCGCCCGGTGGCTCCCCACAAGCAGACCTCCGGCTCCTCGCCCTGGCCATGTTCGACGCCATCGACGCCCATCCCTGGGTCGGCGCCGCGCTCACCCGCGCCCCAGGCCAGCTGCCCACCATCCGCATCGTGGAACGCCTCGGCCGTCACATCCAGGCGCTCGGCGTGCCGGTCAAAGATCACTGGATCACCACATCGGCCTTGCTGAACTACATCCTCGGCGTCGCCGGCCGCAACGCCGCCAACGGACAGCTCGCTCATCTGCAAGGCCTCGACCGCTCCCATTTCCTCAATGCCGTCTCAACCGCCTGGTCGCAGCTCGATGCAAAGCAGTACCCCTTCGCCCGCAGCCTGGCCACCCATCTCCGCGCCCACGATGATCGTATGGACTTCCTCGCCGGCATCGATCTCATCCTCCACGGCATCCTCCGACCGCAGACCCGCTGATTCGCAGCCCCCCTGATTCGCAGCCCCTGACTCGCGGATCGGCTGACTCGCGCCCCCGCAGACTCGCCGCCCCGCAGACTCGCCCGGATGGCGGCCGTCCCTCACCCTCCGTTGTACCCTTGCACCAGCACCTCGCCTCACCGCCTGGCGCGACTTCCCCACGGAGACCCACCCACGTGATCATCGTCACCGGCGGCGCCGGCTTCATCGGCTCCAACCTCGTCCACGAGCTCAACCGCCAAGGCCACACTGACATCCTTGTCGTCGACAACCTTGCGCCGGCGCCCAATCTCTCCGGCCCCAAATTCCTCAACCTGCAGGGCGCTACCTACGCCGACTACATGGACAAGCTCGACTTCCTCGAAAGCCTCATCGCCGGCGACTTCGACGAAGATCCCATCGAGGCCATCCTCCATCAGGGCGCCTGCTCGAACACCCTCGAGGACGACGGCCAGTACATGATGCGCAACAACTTCGACTACTCGAAGGTGTTGCTACACTTCGCCACCGAGCGCGAGATCCCCTTCGTCTTCGCCTCCACCGCAGCCACCTACGGCGCGTCGACCAGCTTCGCGGTCGACCCCGCCAACGAGCGCCCGCTCAACGTCTACGGCTTCTCGAAGCTCGTCTTCGACAACTACGTCCGCCGCCTCGCTCCCACCTTCAACTCCACCGTGCTGGGCTTGCGCTACTTCAACGTCTACGGTCCGCGCGAGCAGCACAAAGGCCGCATGGCCTCGGTCATCCATCACTTCACCCGGCAGCTCCTCGACACTGGTGCGATCCGCATGTTCGAGGGCTCAGGCGGCTTCGCCGACGGCGAGCAGCGCCGCGACTTCGTCTTCGTCAAAGACCTCGCCCGCATCAACCTGTTCTTCGCCGGCCTGCTCCCCGACTCCCCCGCCAAACCCGTCCAGGCCATCGTCAACGCCGGCACGGGTCACGCCCGCACCTTCAAGGCGGTCGCCGAGTCCCTCATGGCCGTCCACGGGGCAGGGAAGATCGAGTTCATCCCCTTCCCGGGCGACCTCAAGAATCGCTACCAGCACTTCACCGAGGCCGACATCTCCGGCCTCCGCGCCGCCGGCTACGCCAAACCCTTCACCGAGCTCGAAGACGGCGTCAAGCAGACCTTCGCCGAAGAGCCCGCCACCCGCTCCTGACAGACCTGCGCAAAACCCACGCAAAAAGCCGCTGAACCTGCGCGAAACCCTGCAGGACCTCAGCGGCTTTCGCCGTTTAAACGTACCTAACGAGAAGAAGTGGTGAGCCCGCTGGGGCTCGAACCCAGGACCAACGCCTTAAAAGGGCGATGCTCTACCGACTGAGCTACAGGCTCTCACCGTCCTACAAGGTTAGCATACTCAATCACTTATCGGCTCTAACCCCTGTATCCGCCATCACTTGCAGTTGTATTAGATGACACTAAAGTGTCATGCCCGATCCATTGACTCCCCTCCACCCCCCGGGTAGCCTCTGCTTATTGCACGATCCCCAGTGCATCCTTACTCCCTCGCCTACCGCCCCGTTCCAGCGGTACCCCGCACTTCGTAGTTACCGGTAACTACAGGAATTTCTTATGGATAGCCGCAGTTCCGAACATCTTGATGAAGTTCCCAGCGTGGAAACTCCCGAGGATGTCGCCGTTTTGTACTCCTGGGCCAACCTCCACGGCGCAAAATACCGTGACTTCTCCGCCTCGCGTCGAGAGTATCGAGCGCAACTTCGTCACCGCGCCGCAGAACAGGTGCGAGATGTCGAACTCCGCGCCCAGGAGGGTGCGGAGGCATCAGCAACCGCAGCAGAGCAGAGTGCGCGACACGCGGAGCGACTGGCAGACAGCCGAGATCTCGATGAAGAACAACACCTACAATCGCTTCGGGATGCAGAAGAGGCGGCACAGATCGCGAGTGCTGAGCGGATGGAGGCTCTACGGCGTGCCGAAGCGGTCGCTCAGGCCGAGGCCACCGCTCGCCGAGAAGAACGCGAGGTCGTGAATGCGAGTGCGTCGGCTCGCAGGCAAGCGGCGCTCTACGCGGAAGCGGACTCGCGTGGAAGACGGGCACTGGCGCCGCTTGCCGAGCAGGAGGAGGTTCCCGGCAAGATCTCCGACCCGTACACCCCGGAGATCCGAGTATCGGCTGCAGCAGCAGTGTTCGAAGAGACGCCGCCCGCACCCGAGCCCCCTGTAGAACTTCACCCAAATCGCTACCGTCAGGATCGCACCGGGCTAAATGCTGCATTGGAAGCAAAGCTGCGCGAGCGAGATCTGGCGGCTCATGCAGGAGCCGAGACGAAGAACGGGCCACAGCCTACGCTCGTCTCCCTCTCTCCTTCACCAGTGCGCCGCCCGCAGGGCTACCGTCCGGATGATGCGTCGGGCGTTCGTCAGATCTACCGGCCCGAACTGGACCGATCCTTCGAGATGACGGCGGCATCCCGGGAACCGATGCCGATTGCACTTCGCCCGACAGCGCGACCTGTTCCTCCATATGCCACCCGGGAGACGACACTGCCCCGGGTAGAGCCTCGCATGGAAGAAGCGTCGCCTGAGCCGCGAGTCTGGACCGCGGCACCAACCAAGCCGCCATCAGTAGCGGCACCATCGTCAGAACAGGGTTTGAGGGCGAACTCGGCCCTGGCGAGCGCGCCGCCGGTACACATTAATCAAACCCCTGAAGCGCTGAAGCGATCACCTGTCGGGCGGACAACTGAGCCAGCAACGCCTCCGGACAGGAGAGCGACTGTCGCACAGCCCAGGGAGGAGCCCGCCGGCCAGCTTCAAGATCCAACTCCGAAGCGGCGGCGTCAGGATTTGGCGGGATATAGCCCGACAGAGTCGGACCGGGCGATTGCCGCTTACCGGAGGGAGCAGTCGCAGCCGGCTCCCTCGCGGCACCCATCTGCAGGTCGTCAAACGTCGGCTCCTTCCGGGCCGCGGCAGCAGGAAACGCCTTTGGCTAAGCCGCAGCGGAGCGTCGATCCAGTTGGCCCCGCTTGGATCTACGCGCAGGAGTCGGGAGAGATTCCCGTGGCAGAGCCTGCACCCGCTCCAGAAAAGGAAAGCAGCGATCCAAACCCTTCCCCTACGGATACCCTGCAACGATCCCGGGAACGGGTCGCATCTCGCTGGTATGCGCTCAAGGGTGCATTTGCGCAGACGGGACAGGAACGGGATGTGGCCGCGCCAATCCGCCAGAAAGAGACGCGAACACCGGTGCTTGCAGTCTTTTCTCTCGCAGGTGGCGTCGGGAAGACGTCACTCGTTGCGACTCTGGGCCGCTCGCTCTCTTCGATGGGCGAGAAGGTTCTGCTTACGGATACGACGTCGCATGGTCTATTGCCCTACTACTTTGGCGCAAGCGAACTGCGGCAGGGAACTGTGCGAACGTTTTCACCACCGAGCGGAAGTACCGACGCGCCCATCTACCTGGTCAACTATGGCGTTGACCAGGAGCCGATCGACGAGCCAGCGCAGGAGGCTCTGGTGGAGGAGATTGCAGCCAGCGGGCGGGGAACCCATCGCATTGTTCTCGATCTGACCTCGAGTACAAGCTGGCTGATCCGCCGCATGTCGCACCTCAACCCGACAGTGCTGGTTCCGGTGGCACCTGATATGAACTCCGTAATCAGCCTGCAGGCGATCGAGAAGTTCTTCCACGGGGTCAACGGGGCGGATGGCGCACCACTCAAATTTTTCTATGTCATCAACCAATTTGACGCTGGGCTCCCGCTGCACCTCGATGTGCGTGAGGTACTGCGTCGTCAGCTGGGCGATCGACTGCTTCCCTTCGTCATTCGCCGTGCGCCGGCAGTGAGCGAAGCACTTGCAGAGGGCATGACGATCATTGACTACTCGCCGGAGGCACCAGTTGCTGAGGACTATCTCAACCTGGCTACCTGGCTCCGGACCCAATTTGCGCCGGCGACCGCCGGCTTTCGCAACGTGCGATGGAGCGAACGATGAATCGCTCTTCCGTGTGGCAGGACTTTGAATCGGGCGATGGCGCACCTTTGAAGTTGCTCCGCTTCGTTGTCATCGCCGGGGGCATTTCGTTTTTGGTGTTCTCAGGGATTCTTGAACTCACCTGGCCGCAGCAGATCATCCTGGACGTGCTGATTGTGCCGTTGGCAATCTGGATGGACCGCAGCTCGAGCTCGTATCTTGTGACGCTCACGTTGATGCTCGTGTCGATGTTCTCTACCTTTCGCTATGGCTACTGGCGTATGGCAACCACGGCCAAGTTTTTTGCGGATCCTGGCACCACGTGGAGTCTGCTGGATGCTTTCTTCATCTCCCTGCTGGTGCTCGCAGAGGCGTACGCGTTCATCATTCTTTTTCTCGGATACCTGCAAACGCTCTGGCCTCTTCGCCGCACTCCCGTACCACTGCCAGACGACCCTGAGATGTGGCCGGCCGTTGACCTTCTCATTCCTACCTACAACGAGCCGCTAAGTGTAGTTCGCTATACCGCTCTGGCGGCGATGAACATCGATTGGCCAGCCGAGAAGTTGAATGTCTACATTCTCGATGACGGCAAGCGACCAGAGTTTCGCGCCTTTGCGGAAGAGGCTGGCGTTGGCTACATGACGCGGGACGATAACAACCATGCCAAAGCCGGAAACATCAATCGCGCTCTGGCGCGGCTCGACTCGCCGTATGTCGCGATCTTCGATTGCGACCACGTGCCAACACGGTCTTTCATGCAGGTCACGCTGGGCTGGTTTCTGCGGGACTCCAAGCTGGGCATGCTGCAGACGCCGCACCACTTTTACTCGCCCGATCCTTTCGAGCGCAATTTAGGCCAGTTCAGGACCATTCCGAATGAAGGAGAGCTGTTTTACGGCATCGTTCAGGACGGCAACGACTTCTGGAATGCCACCTTCTTCTGTGGCTCCTGTGCGGTTCTGCGGCGATCCGCGCTGAACGAGATCGGGGGCATCGCCGTGGAAACGGTGACGGAAGATGCGCACACCTCGCTTTGCATGCAGATGAATGGGTGGAACACGGCGTACATCAACATTCCGCAGGCAGCCGGGCTTGCGACCGAGCGACTCTCGGGTCACGTCAAGCAGCGAATTCGCTGGGCGCGTGGCATGATTCAGATCATGCGGACCGACAATCCGCTCTTCGCGCGGGGTCTGAAGCCCGCTCAGCGCCTTTGCTACTTCAACGCAATGTCGCACTTCCTGTATGCGTTTCCACGGCTGATCTTTCTGACCGCGCCCTTGATCTACCTGCTGCTCGGCCATACCAACGTGCCGGGGTACTGGGCGGCCATTCTCGCGTATGCGTTTCCGCATTTGGTGCTGTCGAACATCACGAACTCCCGCATCCAGGGCGCCCACCGACATTCGTTCTGGAATGAGATCTACGAGACGGTGCTGGCGCCTTATATTTTCCTGCCGACGATGCTGGCGTTAGTCAACCCAAAGCTTGGCAGCTTCAACGTGACCGCGAAAGGTGGCGTTGTCAACAAGAGCTTCTTTGACTCCCGCATCGCGCAGCCGTTCCTCCTCATGATGTCGCTGAATCTGCTTGGAATCCTTGCCGCGTTGCCGCGCTACTTTCACTTTCCTGGCGCCAGCCTGCCGTACCCGCTGAGCTTTCTGGCCAACATGTATGACCCGAACCATCTCGGAACTATTGTGATGAATCTGGTTTGGACCTGCTTCAACATGATCATTCTGGGAGTGTGTGTCGGCGTCGCGTGGGAGGGGCAGCAGCGGCGGCAGACCGTTCGCGTGAACATGGAGGTGCCGGGACAGGTCGTGCTTCCTAACGGAACGATCGTGCACGGCATGACCGCGGATATGTCGAGTGGGGGCGTGATGATGCGGGTAGAACGCGAGCTTGGCGTTGAGCCCGGACAAGCGATCCAGCTGATCTTTCCGGTGCTGGATGGGAACGCTACGCTGCCGGCGACGGTGGTGCAGGCGCAAGGCTCCGTGCTGCGCGCTCAATACGACCCGCTCACACTGCAGGAGGAAGAGGCACTGACCATGGTGCTCTACTCTCGAGCCGATACCTGGCTGGGATGGGGTGAGTCGCGTGAACCAGACCGCCCGATGCGGAGCCTTCGACGTATTTTTTCGCTATCGATGCGAGGGCTTTCGATGACCGCCAAAGAGCTGTTCTGGAAGTCGGGCCCATCGACACCCGTTCCCAAGGGCCGGCTCGCGACGAGTATCGCGCCGCTTCTGGCTCTGGTTCTCTTTGGGTCAGTGACCCTGCTTAGAGCACAAACACCGACCGGCGCGCAGGCTCTTCAGCAA
The DNA here is from genome assembly GCA_964236325.1 of uncultured Acidobacteriaceae bacterium. Lineage (GTDB taxonomy): Bacteria > Acidobacteriota > Terriglobia > Terriglobales > Acidobacteriaceae > Edaphobacter. Next base: position 12,113 of record CAXSEC010000004.1, read on the forward strand.
AGTGCAGAGCCGATAGGCGGGGCTGGCACTGTTCTGGATGGCGGTATGCAATCGCGAGCAACGCCGGCCGGCAGCTTCGATAATCTGTTCACGCTGGCGGATGTCGGGGTTCAGGACACCATTGTGCTGCGCGGTGTGGATGCGTATCACTCTGTCTTCTTCTCGGTGCCGCAGACGCAGGTCGTCAAGGCGGCCACGATGCATCTGCGCTATCACTTTTCGCCGGCGCTGCTGCCATCGCTTAGCCATCTGAAGGTCTCGCTCAACGGAACACTGTTTGCAACGCTGCCAGTCTCGATGCAGCCCACCGCGACCGGCGTGAAGGCGGAGGGAAGCGCGGACCAGTCAGGCGTGGGGCAGAGCTCTGTGACGGTGACACGGAATGAATCGAGCGCCATGCTGGAGGCGACGCTCACCATGCCGGCGGAGATGCTGGTTCACCAGAATGAGTTAAACTTCGAGTTCATCGGACATTACACAACACAGTGCGAGGACCCTTCCAGCTCGGCGCTGTGGAGCCACGTTGATACGAGCTCGACCATCGAACTCGCCGGTGCGCTCCTGCCGCTGCAAAACGATCTGAAGCTGCTGCCGCTGCCGTTCTACGATGCGGCGGTCAATCTTCACCCGATTGTGCCCATCATCTTTCTGGCGCAGCCGTCGCCGAAGGCGATGCAGGCCGCGGGCATTGTGGCGTCGTGGTTCGGGATCATGACGGACTTTCGACCGGTTCGCTTTCCCGTCTCGTTTGGCACCATTCCTGCTGGAAACGCGATTGTGATCAGTGAGAATTCGGCGGAGTTGCCGACCAGCTTCAACCTTGCGGGGGGCTCGGGTCCGACCATTGCCATGCGCACCAATCCTTCGGATCCGTATTCAAAGCTGCTGGTCCTTAGCGGGGACAACCCAGATGATCTGGTGACCGCGGCCATGGCCTTGACGCTGCAGCGCGGGCTCTTTCAGGGCGATCAGGTTCGCATTCCTAGTTTGAAAGCTCCGGCACCGAGAGATCCAGACGATGCGCCACGCTGGTTGCGGACGGACAAGGTGGTTCACCTTGGCGATATAGCGCAGACCGGCGATCTACAGGGAGATGGAGCGGCTCCCATACGGGGCTACATGCGGCTGCCGCCCGATCTGTTCTATGGCAACAAGCAGGATCTCTCGTTCCATATGGGCTATCGCTACAACAGCATTCCCATCTCGAACGACAGTACCATCCAGGTCTACATGAACGATGGTTATGTGAGCTCGACGCCGATGCCGCATACCGACAAAGCCTCGGCCAAGCTGGAGACGGTCATTCCGATTCCCGTGGCGAACATGAGGCCCTTCTCGAATTCACTGATGATGCGCTTTATCTTCCTGCTGCCGAAGAAGGGGCGGTGCCAGGACACAGCTCCGTATAACCTGCAGGGCGCCGTGCTGAAAGACTCTTACCTCGACATTACGGATATCCCGCACTGGGCGCCGATGCCGAACCTAGAGATCTTCGCGAACGCTGGATATCCTTTCACGCGCAAGGCGGATCTTGCCGACACCGCGGTTGTCCTTCCGGACACGCCGGCGGCTGATGAGATCGAGATGTACCTGACGTTCATGGGACACTTCGGGGCGCAGACGGGCTACCCGGTCCTCAACGTCTCGGTGACCAACAACGATGGCATGAAGAGCGACAGCGGCAAAGATTATCTGGTCATGGGCACGGTTGAAGATCAGGCCGCGCTGACTCGGCTTAATCAGAATTTGCCGGTGGTTATTGATGGCAGCGGTCTGCATATTCAGGACACGCAGGGCTTCTTTGCGCAGATTCAACATGCCTGGTGGAAGGTTCGGAGCTCGGACCACGTGCAGTCCGGGCAGCTGGAGACGGCGGGTGGGCTGCCGGATGCGCTGATGGAAGGCATCGAGTGGCCGAGCGGCTCGGGTAAGTCTGTCGTGGTGATGGTGGTTCGCGACCACGCGACGATCCCGAACTTTCTCGCAACCTTCCTGAAGACATCGCAATCGTCGGATGTTTCGCAATCAGTCAGTGTGCTGCATGGAACGCGTTTCGTCTCATACCGCATCGGCAACGACGTCTACAACGTGGGATCGCTCTCGACCTGGACGTACCTGAACATCCTGTTCTCCCGTTTTCCCTGGCTGATGGTTGTGACGGCTGTGGTGATCTGCTTCCTTCTGGCCACGCTGCTGCGCGCCGTCCTACGACGGAAGGCGCGGGCAAGGTTGCAGGGAAACGAGTAGATCGGCGATGCCCAGGGTGCTGTATCTCGCGAGCAAGCGATCGGCGAAGAACTTCGTGCTTCGCTGCGCCGGACTGTTGCTGACGTTGTCTGCCTGCCTGAATGATGGCTGCCGTGCCGAGCAGCCCTGGCCTCTCTGGAGCAGCTACGCGGAGCACATGGTCGACGGCCAGGGTCGAGTGGTGGATCATATGGCCGGCGATCGGACCACCAGCGAAGGGCAGGCCTACGGGATGTTTTTCGCTCTTGTGGCGAACGATCGTGGACGCTTTGACAACCTCGTGCACTGGACCGAAGCAAATCTGGCTGGAGGCGATCTGACCCTGCGTCTGCCCGCGTGGAGCTGGGGCAAAGCGCCCGACGGGACGTGGAAGATTCTCGATGAGAATCCCGCCTCTGACGCCGATCTTTGGATGGCATACACACTGTCTGAAGCGGGGCGGCTATGGCGAGAGCCGCGCTATGAAAAGCTCGGATCCATTCTGGCGACGCGTATCGCACAGCAGGAGGTCGCGTTCGTTCCGGGTCTCGGCATCACGTTGATGCCGGGGATCGTCGGGTTCCATCCTGACAGTGAGACGTGGATCCTGAATCCCAGCTACCTTCCTCCGCCGCTGCTGATGCGGCTCTCGGACCTGCAAACGGATGGGCCGTGGCTCTCGGTCTTGAACAGTCTCTCCATCATGCTGCAGAAGGGAAGCGGCGCCGGTTTCGCCATGGACTGGGTCGCGGCGGGCACGACGATCCGGCCGTCGATCTCCCCCGGCCAGCGTGCCGCAGCAGACCATGACGCGGCACCAGTTGGCGCCTATGAAGCGATCCGCGTGTATCTGTGGCTTGGCATGACAGACGGCGCAACCCCTGGCTTGTCGGCGATGATTGCGCAGCTGCCGGGCATGGCCAGCTATCTTCAGCATGACGTGACGCCGCCGCTCGAAGTGGATGCGACGGGACAGGTGATTAAGCGAGATGCGCCTCCAGCCTTTTCGGCCGCAGTCGTGCCGTATCTCCACTTACTCGGCCGGCGCAATGAGGAGCGGACGCAGTTGATCCGGCTGGGCGCCATGCGTGACGAAAGCAGCGGTCTCTACGGCAAACAAGCGAACTACTACGACCAGAATCTGGCTCTGTTTGCCACGGGCTGGACGGAGCAGCGGTACCACTTTGATCGAGGGGGCAAGTTGATCGTGCGCTGGCACTGAAGCGCCCTGAAGGTGTGCAACTTTGGCGGTAGATCGCTCTCGTTTCGAAAGATTACGCGGTATAAAGAATGCTAAACCCATTAAGGTTCGGGAAGTAAGAGCTGGCTGGACCGCACTTACCCCTGGCGAACGCAGATCCTTGGCAGAGCACCGAAAGTCTATGAAGAGAAAACCAGCATCCCGGACCCTTTTCGCCGCGCTTCTCGGCAGTTCACTTGCCTGCCTTCCGATGAGCGTAGCGGCCGTGGGTCAGGCTGCTCAGACGGCAACGCAGGTGCTCCTGGACAAGGCCCATACGCTTGAGGTCAAGGGGCGCATGGACATGGCCACCCAGAGCTGGCAGCAGGTGCTGCTTGCGGATCCGAACAATACCGAAGCGCTGAGCGGGCTGGCACGAGCCGCAAAGCTGAGTGGCAATAGCCAGCTTTCTGCCAGCTACCTGGAGCGCCTGCGCGCGATCAATCCGAACGATCCCGGAATCGTGCGAGCTGAGAAGGTCGCCAGTGACGATACGCGTAGCGCAGAGCTGCAGCAGGCAGGAAAGTATGCGCAGGCTGGGCAGTACGCGCAGGCGCTGGGCATCTATCGCAAGGTGTTCGGCGACACGCCTCCAGCCGGCGACTGGGCACTTGCCTACTACGAGACGGAAGCCGCAACCGAGGCGGGGCGTCCCCATGCGGTCGCCGGTCTGCATGCGCTGGTGGAGCGCTACCCGGCAGACTCTAGATATCAGATTGCGCTCGGCCGCATTTTGACCTACAACCCAAAGACGCGCGCCGAGGGCCGCCACTATCTCGAGAAGCATCCCGGCAGTCCACCAGCGATGGTGGCCCTCCGACAGTCGCTGGTGTGGGACTCAGCAAATCCTGCATCGGCTCCGGAGATCCGTGCGTATCTTGCGAAGCACACCGATGCCCAGCTTGCGGAGGCGCTGCGCAATCAGCCTAAGGTGACGCCGAAGACCGCCGGCAAGGGCGGGGCCGCTCCCGCGGAGGATAGCCCGGAGGTCATCGCCAGCCGCGCTCGCGGGCAAGAGGTCGAAGGCGCGTACAAGGCTCTGAACGGCAAGCAGCTGGATGAGGCGGAGACCCGCTTCAAGGCGATCCTGGCGACGGACCCCGAGAACGCGCGCGCCCTGGCGGGTCTTGGCTACATCCGGATGCAGCAGTCCAACTTCGGCGCAGCCATCAGCTTCCTCGACCAGGCAAAACAGAATGGCGCCAAGGATGCCGGCCTCGATCCCGCTCTGGCTACGGCACGTTTCTGGTTCACCATGGGCGAAGCGTCAACCTCCCTCAATGAGAACGATCTGACGACGGCAGAGCAGCAGTACCAGGCCGCGCTCGCCATGCGGCCAAACAGTCCGGAGGCTCTCGAAGGGCTGGGCGGCACCTTGCTGAAGGCGCAACAATCCGACGCAGCGACCCAGGTCTTTGAGCAGCTGGTGAAGCTTAAGCCCAACGCGGCCGGTGGGTGGCGCGGTCTGTTCCAGAGTTACTACAGCGCGGGCAATGCTCCACAGGCGCTGCTGACAGAAAAACGCATTCCCGCGTCCGTCCACTCGCAGCTGATGCGTAACCCGGACTTCCTTCGCAACCTCGCGTCTGCCTACTCTGCGGTCGGTCGCGATGCAGATGCACAGCGCGTGCTGCGAAGCGCGCTCGACCTGCCGTTTCCCGCGGACGCAAGCCGTCTGAAGATCGAAACCCAGCTGCAGTTTGCCGCCTTGCTGCAGCAGGCCAACCACGTTGATCAGGCGGCCGGCCTCTACCGGCAGGTGCTTGCCGTGGATAGTACGAACACCGGCGCATGGCAGGGTCTGGTTCGCGCCGAGCATGCGATGAAGAACGACGCACAGGCTCTACAGACGCTTGAAAGCATGCCGCCTGCAACCTACGAGGCGGCAATGCGCGATAGTGGCTTCCAGTCCACCGTGGCCTCTGTCTACCAAGGCGCCAACAAGCTGGAGATGGCGCAGCAGGTCCTCGAGCACGCAGTCGCACAGCAGACGGCGGCCAACCAGAAGCTCAGCGTCGGACTTGAACTGCAGCTGGCCGGCGTTTATCTCTCGCGTAACAATACGCAGCAGGCCTATCCTATCTACCGGCAGGTGCTGGCGGAGAGTGCGGATCGTCCTGACGCCTGGAAGGGGATCCTCGCCGCGCTGCATGGCTCCGGGCACGACCAGGAGGCTTTGGCACAGGCGCAGCAGATCCCGGCAGGAGTCAGGCAGCAGTTCGAGACCGATCCGGAGTATCTGCAGACGGTGGGCGCGATCTACAACGGCCTGGGTCAGCCGCGTCAGGCGATGGCGTTCATCAATCGGGTCCAGCAGCACTACGCGGCCCAGAATGCTGCGCCTCCATCGGACATCGACGTTCAGGACGCGTGGCTTCTGTTCAATAGCGGCAACGACGCCGGACTGTATCGCCAACTCATGTTGCTTGGTGGCCGGCCGGATCTCTCCGACGAGCAGCGGCGAACAGTGCAGACCATCTGGACCAACTGGGCTGTTCGACGAGCGAATCAGGCCGCCGGCGCAGGCGATCAGAAGCGATCGCTCGCCATCCTGAATGCGGCGGCGAAAGCCTTCCCGGACAATCCGGGTGTACTTCGTGCGTTAGCTGCCGGGTATGCGCGCGCCGGTTTGCCCAAGCAGGCGGTCCTCATCTACAAATCGCAGGATATGACCGCGGCCACAGCCTCCGACTACAAGTCAGCCGTCGGCGCTGCACTTGCCTCCAGCGATCAGAAGGACGCCGAGACGTGGCTCCGCTTCGGCCTGGATGCATATCCCAAAGACGCGCAGATGCTGACGCTGGGGGCGAAGTTTGAACAGGCCCATGGCAACAGTGGCCGGGCAGCGGACTACTTCCGCGCCTCGCTCGCCGCCCTGCCGCCGGGAGACCCCGGAGCCGAGCTTGCCGGCGAACTGAGCCAGCCGCTGCCGGCAGTTCGCCTCCCGAGCGCAACGCAATCCCAGGACCTCGCAACGCTGCTGAGCACGGGCGGCGACGCCGCAAGCAGTGGCGGGACACAGAGCGCCCAGGCGGATCGACCCTACCTGCCAAACTACGGGAATCTAAGCGGGCAACCACCGGTGACGCTTGGGACAGATGGGTCGAACTCTCCCGGTGTCGTTCCGTCGCACATGGCAAATCCGGGCTACCGGCCGACGCAACCTGCCGCAGGCAGTCGAACCACCTTGAAGGACTACGTTCCGACAGCGGGCGTGGAGCAGCACAACCTCCCGGGCACTACCGCCTCCCCTCCGCCAACAAGTCTGGCCGACGTTCGTCCTCCCATCTTCACGCCCGCTCCGATGACGAGCGATTCCCCCTTTTCAGGGAGCAGCCGGACCTCCGCAGACCTGCAAACGACGGTTGTTCCGACACGCGACATCTACGGGCCCTATGTCCCGTACACGCCTGCGCCAGGGAGCTTTGGGTATACGCCTTCCGCGGTCGCTGTGCAGTTGGGCAACGCTGCTCCTCAGACAGGCCCAAGCCAGCGCGAGGTCACCGACGTCCTTCCAGCACCACGCTATCTGCCGAATGCTCCCTTCACGCCCGGCCGCTCCGACACGTCCGGGATCAATCGTCCCTCTTCTTCGGACTACAGCGCACCGCCAACGCGAAACGCGCAGTTTATCGCTTCAAAACAGACAGGGGATAGCTCTGCTCAGCAATATCCGCAGCCGGATGTAGCAGCTGGTTCCGCGAGTGGCGCGACGCGGCATCGTCGATCGTCAACCACGGGCGCATCGACCTCTTCCTATGCCACCCAGCCGGCACAGCCCCTGTCCTATCCGAATGTTGCTGCGCCTCTTGAAGCTTTGCCCTATCCTGCTCTGGCGCCGGCGAACCCCGCAGGCCCGCCGCCTACAGACGCCGAGCTTACGGCCAAAATCGTGCCACCCCTGCGAGGGTCATACGACCCCGGGGCGGCGTTGTGCCCGCCGGTAAGTCGCAGCGTGAGCAGACCGAGATGGAGCTGGCAACTCTGGAGGCGTCCTACAGCGGGTGGATCGGTGGCACGGGCGTTGCGCGCTACCGCAGCGGAACCGCCGGCTTTGACCAACTGGTTGACATTGAAGCCCCCGTTGAAGCCTCCGCGGTGCTGGGGAAGACGCTTCGTGCCACGATCGTGCCGCGGCCAGTCTTTCTCAACTCAGGCAGCATCAACCCAGCATCATTCCAGGGCGCAACGGGCACTGTTCCTGTGCTCGGAACCTTTAGCGCAAGTGTGCCTGTTGCCCCGGCGCAGCAGTTCTCAAGTGGTATCGGTGGCGAAATTCAGCTCACGACTACGAACTTCGGAGTCGCCGCAGGCTACACGCCCTACACCTTCCTGGTCTCAAATCTCACCGCTCGCGCTCAGTGGCGCCCATTCGGCGGGTACGTCACCATCTTCGGTGATCGTGACAGCGTCAAGGACACTCAGCTCTCCTACGCTGGTCTTCGCGATCCCGCCACGATCAGCGCCGTCTATGCCGGAAACATCTGGGGCGGCGTCATCTCGACCACTGGTGGGATGCGGGTCGATGTCGGCGGAGAAAAGTCTGGGCTCTATCTCTCAGGAGATGGCGGCACCATCACGGGATACCATGTCCTGGACAACAAGAAGTACGAGGGCACCATGGGTGCTTACTTCCGCGTCCATAGTTGGCCCGGGTACGGCACGCTCAATGTGGGCGGCAACTTCTTTGCCATGCACTATGACCAGAACGAGCAAGGTTTGACGTATGGCCAGGGCGGCTACTTCAGTCCGAATGTCTACTTTCTCGCTTCAGTCCCACTGACCTATACCGGCTACTACAAGAGTGATTTCCACTACTCCATCAATGGCAGCGTCGGTGTGCAGACCTTTCAGGAGAACTCTGCGGTGTTCTACCCGCTCGATCTAGCATTGCAGGCAGCCGGCAACCCGTCCTACCCCCAGACCAGCGACACGGGCCTGAACTACTCGCTGAATACCGAGGGCTCCTACCGGATCGCCGACCATTGGTACGTAGGCGGTTTCGCCTCGGCCAACAACTCGCGAAACTACAACACAGTCAACGGCGGGTTCTTTGTCCGCTATCTCTTCAGGCAGCAGGTACCAAGCGAAGACTATCCGACGGGGCTGTTTCCTATTTCAGGCTTTCGCCCCCTCCGAGTGCCCTGAGTCGTCGCGAGAAGTACTAGAACTTGCCGGAGATCCGCACAGCTATCGTGACTCGCTTCGCGTGCTGCTCGGCGTTGTCCCGAACTGGCATACTTTGACTGTTCCATTATCGTAAGGACAAAGTGCCGCCGTCACAGCCTGGCTCTTTAGAACCAGCCAGGTCACGCCCAGGCCGCGCAGTGCCTGATCCCGCGCCTGGTCGCTTTCAGACGAGAGGTTTGTCTGTGCATCCACACCATGCACCCAATCGTCGCTCAAGCTTCGGTTTACGGCAGACTCTCCGCCGTCCTTTGAGTAGTCGGGCAGAGAACTCCGTTCCGCGATCGGTCGAAAGCTCTGCGCTTCTTCTCGCGGATCAGTGATGTAGTTCGCGTCGAGCGCGAACAGGGCGTCCGCGGGGGTATTTCCCTGAATCCACTGGAACGCCGCAACCCACCGGTTCGGCGAAACGGACCCACTTCGTGGCCACTCGATGTGTGCAGAGTAAGGAAAGACCACCCAGGCCGGAATCATGACGGGCGCGCCGAGCAGAACAATCGCTGCCGCCCATCGCCACCAGACGTCGCGGAGAATGAAGCGCGCCAGGCACGCGCCGAGTCCAAGAAGCAGGGTGAAGTAGATACCCTGAAAGACGCGCATCGGCTGAAGGTGTGACACGCCGAAAGAAAGCAGGGCCGGTCGCGCAAAGCAGAGAGAGATCGCGATGGCGGTAAACCCTACGACTATCATTGTGCGAGCAAGAGCGTGAAACTCTCTGAAGCGATCTGACTTGAGAAAGACGAAAAGGATAAGCAGTGGGGCAACCAGACCGATAACTTCAAACCACTCCCAGCGAGCAAGAAACCAGTAGCTTCTGGTCAA
>CAXSEC010000004.1:21687-39719 GCA_964236325.1 uncultured Acidobacteriaceae bacterium
GGCCCGGAGTGCATCGGCAAGTCCCATCAAGACCAACGGTGTCGAAAAGCTGCGCGCGGTCAGGTACGGATCGATCAGCATCAACGATGTCCCTGCCACAGGCAGACTCAACCACAGCGCCATCAGGAAGGTTGCGCCAGTCTGCTCGAGACCGCTCGAAAAGCAGCCCTTTGCGATACGCCACGCCGCGAAGATCGTCCCAAACAGGCAGAAGATGAAGAGAGCAAACACAACCTGGTTAAAGGCGAGGCCGGAGTGGCGTATCAGAAAGGCCACGCATGGAGCAAAGACTGAATACGTAAGCGGCGCCGTTACAAACGAGCGGTAGTGCGGAAACAGAGATGGACGCAAAAGGTACTTAACGCCAGCCAGGTAGAGGCCGCCATCCTCGGCATAGGGGTGATAGCCAAGAATAAGCAGCGACAGAGGAGTTAGAAGCGCCGAAAGAGTGAGACCGAAGCCGACCTTCGAGAGAGGAAGCAGAAGTCGAGACGAGGCAGGAATGGCTGGCTTGGTGGTTACGGTCGGCAAAGCGTACGTGCTCCTGAACTCTTACATCGCCGGTCTGCAGCTCTCACTGGGAAAGGCCGGAAGGCGCTCGATCTATCGCCGAAGATCCGGAGGATTGTCAGTCTAGTTTTTGCAGGTCCTTAAGGAAAGGTCGACGATACAATAGTTTACATGTCGCAGGGATGGAAGAGGAATGTGCTGGGTGCGGTTGCGGAGGACTACTGCCGTGAGTGAAAAGCAGCACAACAAGCTATTTCGTACGATCCCCGGACTCCTGGTCAGCGGCTTTTTTCTTTGGTACACCTTCCGCGGGATCTCCCTCCAGCAAATCAGTAACATTCGCCTCATACGACCCGTCTGGATCGTCGGCGTCATAGCGTTTACCTGCCTGAGTTATACCTTGCGATGCGTTCGTTGGACGCAGATGATGCGCCCAACGGGAGCACCATTCTCTGCCTGCGCACGCGTCCTGCTGACCTCGCTAGCGGCCAACAACATCCTTCCACTCCGCATCGGCGACATCATGCGAGTCTTTACGTATGCCGAGGATCTTGGCACCAGCCCCTCGGTGATCCTGAGCACGGTCATTCTTGAAAAGTTGCTGGACATCTTCGTTCTTGTCCTGCTCTTCGTGATCTTTATGGGCGAAAAGGTTTCGCCGCACTCTCGTCTTCTTGCCGAGTCGATGCTGGCCCTGTCAAGCGTCGGTCTGCTCACGCTGCTCCTGGGCGCACGTCTCCTCCAGGCCCCCATTCTTCGTCTCTTCCAGCGATTGCCGCAGCGGCCGATGCTGCAGAAAGCAGAGCACTGGATCACTCTGGCGCTCGATTGCCTGCGCAAGATCGGTGTCGTGGGATCGATCCTCCTACTGCTGCAATCCGGCCTGATCTGGGCGGCCGAGGGCATGATCTTCGTCTCCGGCGTTCGCCTGGTAGGCCTGGCGGTTGATGCGATCGGCCCGTGGCAAGCCGTTTCCGTAGCCAATCTGTCCTACCTGATTCCCAGTTCCCCAGGAGCCATCGGGACCTTCGAGTGGGCGGTGAAGACGGCACTTGTCAGCCATGGCGCCAGCGAAGGTTCTTCTGCCGTCTTCGCCCTGGCCCTCCATGCCTGGCTACTTGTCTCGGTGACCGGCGCCGGCGGTCTGATCTTCCTGATCCATCGCTTTCAAACGTCTCCGCACCAGCCTTTGCTGGAGGAGATTGAGGTTCTTCCCGGCGAGCTTCCCTAGCCGGCAGCGGGCTGCCTTGAGCAGCCGCGACCCGTCAACACGACCTCTTTACAACATCCGGTTCGACTCCGGCACAAGGTGAACTCCTCACATGTTTCGTACCGTACAGCAGACAGTTGTCGCCACGCTCGAACGTGTCCTCAAAGAACAGTTCGAGCTAGACGAGCAGCCGATCGTCATCGAGCAGCCGCCATCCATTGCTCTGGGCGAACTGGCAACACCCCTGGCGTTCGAGCTGGCGAAGCGCCTCCGCAAGGCGCCGCGGATGATTGCGCAAACTCTGGCTGTAGCCATGGGCGAGCTGATCGCGCAGGGAGGTCTGCCGGAGCTGGTCTCGGTTGAGGCCGCTGGTGCAGGCTATCTGAACTTCAAGCTCAATCGTGCGTTCATAGTCCTCCAGATGGCAGCAGATCGTCACGCTGACATCGGCGGCCCGGGCTTTCGCCTGGTGGAGCACACCAGCATCAATCCAAACAAAGCGGCCCACATCGGGCATCTGCGGAATGCCATCCTGGGGGACACGTTCCAGCGCCTTTTACGGCCGGATGAGTTCAAAACCGGATACCAGGTCGGCGTGCAGAACTACATCGATAACACAGGCGTGCAGGTGGCCGATGTTGTTGTCGGCTTTGTGCACCTGCAATCGATGAGCCTAGCAAGCGTGCGCGAGTTGATCACAGAACTCCTGGAGAGCCATCAGCGCGTCGACTACTACTGCTGGGATCTGTATGCCCGCGTCTCGCAGTGGTATACGGCAGACGCCGGTCAGATCGCTGACAGAAAAGGGATCCGTCTGGCAACGCTGCACGCCCTTGAAGAAGGTGGAAACGAGATCGCTGCCATCGCCGATCTCATCGCCACCTCTGTCCTGCGGCGTCATCTCGAGACCATGGAGCGGCTCGGTATCGAGTACGATTTCCTTCCTCGAGAGAGCGAGATCCTGTCGCTTCATTTCTGGCAGGCGGCCAGGCAGCTCATGCTCGAAAAAGGCGTCCTGTACCAGGAAACAGAAGGCAAAAACAAGGGCTGCTATGTCATGCGCCGCGCCGGGGCCAGCCAGGCTGAGCCTGTGGACTACGCCGGGCCGGATGAAGAAGCCAAGGTTATCGTTCGATCGAATGGAACGGTGACCTACGTCGGCAAGGACATCGCCTATCACCTGTGGAAGTTCAATCTGCTGCCGAACAAGGATTTTGGCTACACGCAGTTCCACCAGTACCCGTCGCACACCTGCTGGATCTCGAACGTCGCGGGCGAAGACCCTCATCCCAGCTTCGGACACGCTACCGCCATCTACAACGTGATCGATTCGCGCCAGAATGATCCACAGCAGAACGTCGTGCAGGCGCTTCGGGGCATGGGCTACACGGAAGCCGCGGAAAATTACACACACTTCGGCTATGAAATGGTCGCGCTCACGCCCCGCTGCGCGATGGATCTCGGCTATACGGTCAGCGAAGAAGATCAGAAGCGGTCCTACCTCGAAGTCAGCGGCCGCAAAGGATTCGGCGTCAAGGCAGATGACCTCATCGACCGGTTGATCCTCGCCGCGCAGAGTGAGGTCGATCAGCGTCATCCGGAACTTGCAAGTCGGGAACGCACAGAGATTGCCACCCAGATCGCCGTCGGCGCGCTCCGCTTCTTTATGTTGCGCTTCACTCGCAATACGGTCATCGCGTTTGACTTCAGGGATGCGCTTAGCTTCGAAGGTGAGACAGGCCCGTACATCCAGTACGCCGTGGTGCGTGCGGCCAACATCCTGCGAAAGGCCGAGACCAGCCTTGCGCCTGCTCTTCAAGCGTTGTCGAACGTCCCGGAACCACGTCTCGCGCAGCTCTTGGAGACCGAGCAGGGAAGCAGCATCTGGGAGACCTGGCTGCTGTGCTCACGACTAACCACCGTGATCGAACAGGCCATCGCAACAGCAGAGCCCGCGCATCTGGCGCGCTTTGCCTTCCTACTCGCACAGCAGTTCAACAACTTCTACCACCGGCACCATGTCCTGAACGAGACGGACCCGGACCGGCGCTCGCTCCTCATCGCCACAGCCGCCGTGGCGCAGCGAGAGTTGTCGCGAACCCTGGCTCTGCTGGGCATTCAGGTGCCGGCGGCCATGTAAGGAACGAGCGGATCAATCCGCTCGTCGCGCCTCTACCGCGCCGCCATCGCCCATTCGATCACCGACCGCACGGCGATCCCCGTAGGGCCCTTCGCGATCCAGCTCTTCGCATCGTCTTCCCAGGCACACCCGGCAATATCCAGGTGGAGCCATGGAGTCTCACCCACAAACTCGCGCAGGAACATGGCTGCCGAAATGGCCCCACCCCACCGGACTCCGCCCGTGTTCATGATGTCTGCAATCTTGCTCTTGATCTGCTCGCGGTAGTCGTCTGTGCATGGCAGCCGCCAGAACTGCTCGCCGGCTCGTCGCATGGCGTCCTGAAATCGTCCCGCCTCTGCATCGTCGTTCGAAAAGAGTCCCGCATTCAGGATCCCCAGCGCCACCACGCAGGCGCCGGTCAGGGTGGCAGCGTTCACCAGGTGCGTACAGCCAAGCGTCTTGGCGTAGTGCAGCCCGTCCGCCAGCACCAGCCGGCCCTCCGCGTCCGTGTTGATGATCTCGATGGTCTTACCGCTCATGGCCGTGACCACATCCCCGGGCTTATACGCCCGTCCGTCCGGCATGTTCTCGGCCGAGCAGACAACACCGATCACCTTGATCTTCGGCTTCAGCTCTGCGATCGCCCGCATGGCGCCGATCATCGCCGCCGCGCCTGCCATGTCGTACTTCATCTTCTCCATGCCGTCTGCCGGTTTGATCGAGATGCCGCCGGTATCGAAGGTGATCCCTTTTCCGACAAGACCCAGCACCGGCGCGTCCGCAGCAGGCGCGTCCGCCGGGTCGTAGGTCATGGTGATCAGTGCAGGAGGCTGCTCCGACCCTTGCGCTACCGCAAGAAACGCCCCCATCTTCAGCTCGCGAAGCTTCTCGGTCGACTGCACCTCGCAGCGCAGGCCGACCTCGGCGCACATGGCTTCCGTCCGCCGTGCCAGTTCGGTAGGCGTTAGGACATTGCCGGGCTCATTCACCAGGGATCGCGCAAAGTTTTGTGCCCGCGCGACAATCAGTCCCTCGCGCAGGCCTTCGTCCATCTCAGCGCGGGTCGAGCGCTCCGAGCTTCGGGCGAGGATGGCCAATGACTTGACGGCCTTGTCCTTGCGATCGCTCTTGTAGGTGTCATAGTCCGGGTCTGCAAGTTCCGCACCTTCAACGATCGCTCGCATGGTGGCCTGGCACGGTAGCTCGTCAAGGCTTTCATCGCTGAGCGCCCGATCTTCCGGGAACGCCAGCGCGATCTCCCGAACCGCACGCGGCTTGGCGGCGCGAACCGCCGTGCCCGCGCCCTTTCTGGCCTGCGCCGGTGTCAAACTCTTCGCCTTGCCAAGACCAACCACCAGAAGGCGGTCGGCGCGCAGACCCGCAGGCGCATGGAGCAGCAGCGTCTCCCCCAGGGCAGCCTTGAACTCGCCAGAAGCAAGCGCGCGTGAGGCGGCGTCCGTCAACGCGTCGGAGGTCGTGAGCAGAACCGCATGCGGCTCGGAGGCGTCCCCGGTCGCAATATCGACGGCAAAAACAGCCAGTAGCGGCGTCTGGAACGAGGCAGCATCTTGAACGGAAAGAGCGATGTCCATAGAGTCCCATCCTACAGCGCGAACATGGCGCAGAAACACCTGGCAGACCTTCCGAAACGCCTCTTAGCGCCGCTGACTACGCGCAATCGCCGCTCGAGCCTCGCTGTCGGCCTCGCGTTTCCGCTCCGTCGCGCGCTTGTCCCAGTCCTGTTTGCCCTTGGCAAGAGCAATCTCGCACTTCACCCGGCCATGCTTGAAGTAAAGCCGGACTGGAATGAGAGTGAAGCCCTTCTGCCGCGTGAGCGCCTCAAGCTTGCGGATCTCGGTCCCATGCAGCAGCAGCTTCCTTGTGCGCAGCGCGTCGTGGTTCATGGCGTTGCCATGCGAGAACGGGCCAATGTGCGCGTTCAGCAGAAAGCATTCGCCATCCTTGAGCAGCCCATATGAATCCTTCAGGTTCGCCTTGCCCTCGCGGATGCTCTTGACCTCGGTCCCGCGCAGCGCCACACCCGCCTCAAAGCGATCCGTCAGAAAATAGTTGAAGGAGGCAGAGCGATTAAACGAGGCGTCGCGTCGCCCGGAGGCAACCGGATCCCGGTCCTTTTCCTTTGCCACCGGCTTCACAGCGGCGGCCTGGGTCGGGTTAGAAAGAGAGCGTGGCACGGACCCTCTACTTTAACATGGATCGACCCGCCACACCGTCCCCCAAAAGTGCGATCACGCCGTCTGCGCAACGCTCACTCTCTAGAGAATCCTTCGTCGAAGGAGAGTGGCGGGAGGTCGCCGGAACAAGCGCAGCAAAGCTTGCCTCGCACTTCAGCGCAACTGCACCGCGGTACCGTGTCGCGTCCGCGTCCTGCAGCCGAAGTGCAGCAAACGAAATGCTATACTCACGCGGAGCGTACGGAGGCTGGTCCGTCCCGCGGAGTGATTGAACCGAGCCGTGCAGCTGTATCTGGCAGCTCCATCACCCTACGAAAGACCCTGAGGCAGCAGACCCGAGCATGGCAAGTAAGCGGAAAATCCTGAGCAGATCGATCAGTGCCATGCCGCTGTTTGCCGTCCTCTCTCTCTATCCCAGCAGCGCAACGTCGCTGCACGCGCAGTCCGCCAGTACATGGAATAAGCGTGGTCAGGCGGCTGAAGCACGCGAAGACTACGACGTCGCCTTTGAGGCGTATCGTCAGGCACACACCAAGAGCCCTGCAGACATCCGCTACAAGGCCCCCTTTGAACGGCTCCGCTTTCAAGCGGCCGTGGCGCACGTCGATCGCGGTCGCGTTCTGAAGCAGAGTGGCGATCTCGGCGGCGCCATGCAGGAGTTCCGCCGCGCGCATGAGATCGACCCCGGCAATCAGACGGCCATGCAGGAGATCCACATCCTCGAGACTCCCGGCCAGAGTCTCGCCGTACCTCAGCCTGGCCCGGCGCCCGTCGTCTCTCCGTCCAGCCTCGCGGATGGCGAGGCGTCGCCTCCTTCGAGCATCGCCGATACCGCGCCTCAGTTTGGCGATGTTGCCGGACCAATCACGCTGCAGCCCGTCTCGAACGATCCCATCACCATCCACACGGTCGAGGACACCCGCAACATCTATCAAGCCATCGGCAAGCTCGCCGGCCTGAACGTTCTCTTCGATCCGCAGTACAGCTCCAAACGCATCCCGATCGATCTCACCAACGTCTCGCTCGCCGATGCACTGCGCATCGTTGGCATCCAGGCTGGTACGTTTTTCAAGCCAGTAACGCCCAACACGATCTTTGTGGCGCTCAACAATCGCACCAACCGAACCGAGCTCGATGATCTTGCCGTGCAGACCTTCTATCTGACGAACGCGAGCCAGCAGAATGATGCCAACGAGATCCTCACCGCCATCCGGAACCTGCTTGATCCCAGCGTGAAGATCTACCTGGTGCCGTCGCAGAACGCCATCGTGATGCGTGCGACACCAGACCAGCTCCTGCTGGCGCAGAAACTGCTAAGCGACCTGGATCGCGCGCGGCCCGAGGTCGTGGTCGACGTCGCCATCCTGTCGGTCAACCGAGACAAGGTTCGTAATCTCGGCATCACGTTGCCGCAGTCCTTCGGCCTAACCCCCACCACCACCACCACCAGCAGCACCAACACCAGCACCGCAACGACAGCGACCGGTACTTCGAGCGGTACCAACACCAATACCAGCAACCTCACCCTGAACAACCTCGCCAACCTCAACGCCAGTAACTTCGCCGTCTCCGTCACGGGCGGAACGGTCAATGCGCTGCTCACCGACGCCGACACTCGCGTCCTGCAGAACCCGCGCATCCGCGCGACCGACGGCCAGAAGGCCACGCTGAAGATCGGTACCAGGATCCCGGTCGCAACCGGAAGCTATAACGCCGGCGTCTCCACCGGCATCGCCTCGATCGGCGTGCAAACCCAGTTCACCTACATCGACGTTGGTGTCAACGTGGACATGACACCTACCGTTCACTACGATCGCCAGGTCACCCTGAAGATGAGGCTTGAGGTCTCTCAACAGCAGTCGAGTGTCATGATCTCGAACGTGACCGAACCCATCATCGGCCAGAACATCGTCGAGCAGACCATTCAGCTGCGCGAAGGCGAGCCATCCATCCTCGCTGGCATGGTCCAGAAACAGGACCTAAAGAACGTCAGCGGAACGCCGGGACTTGGCGAGATTCCCATCATCAAGTACTTCTTCTCGTCGCAGAATAAGGAAGCCCAGCAGAGCGAGATCGTCTTTCTGCTCATCCCGCACATCGTGCGCGAGTCCGTCCTGACTAGGATGAATACTCGGCCCATCGACACTGGCAGCGCGCAGACAATTGAACTTCGTCGCGATCCCAGCATGGCCGGCTTGAACGTTCCAGTGATCCCGCGGCCGCGTGCCTCCGAGCCCGGCCAGACCTCCGCCGCGGTCGCAGCCTCGGCTATGGTCGGTCAGCTCAGCGCACAGGCGCGCATGCCGACTCCGGGCGATCCCACGCCAGGGTTCACCGCAGGCACCGACAGCGCCTCCCCAGCGGCACCGCTCGGAGCCACCCCCGTCACGCTCTCCATCGTTCCGCCATCGACGGTGCAGGCCGTCGGCAGCACCTTCCAGGTCGCCGTGATGGCCTCGAATGCGAAGGACCTCTACTCGCTCCCGTTGCAGGTCCAGTTCAACTCCCGGGTGCTTCAGCTGGTCAACGTCGACTCCGGCGATCTCCTCTCGCGCGACGGTCAGGCAGTCGCCACGGTTCACCGCGACGAAGGCGACGGCTTGATCAACGTCTCCACCTCGCGTCCGCCGGGCGTCAAGGGAGTCGATGGGCAGGGAAGCGTCTGCATCCTGACCTTCAAGGCGCTGGCCGCCGGCGACTCCTCGATCACGCTACCCAAAGTAGGAGCACGCAACAGCTCACAGGGCACCCTGCCCGCGGTTGGCTCCAGTGCTCTGATCCACGTCAAGTAGTGCCGCGCCAGGAAGTTCATATGGGAGTCGCGTCAGCAAGTTCGACGGGAGTTAGGATGGTCAGTCAGCAAGAGCTCGCGAGTCGCCGATCCATCTCGGGCCCGCTCTCGTCGCAGGCCGGCCTTACCCTGGTAGAACTCATCATCACGGTTGCCATCGTGGCCATTCTGGCGACCGCAGCTCTCCCAATCGCACGTTTCCAGGTCAAGCGGGAGAAGGAACGTGAGCTCCGGCGAGATCTCTGGGAGATGCGCGACGCGATCGACCACTACAAGGACGCAGCAGAAAAAGGCGGTATGGTGACCAAGGCCGACAGCATGAACTATCCACCGGACCTGCAAACCCTCGTCGATGGCGTCGAGATTCAGAGCAAAAAGGTACGCTTTCTGCGCCGCATCCCGATCGATCCCATGATGAACACGACGGAATGGGGGATACGCTCCAATCAGGATGATCCCGACAGCGACTCCTGGGGCGGACAGAACGTCTTTGACGTGCACTCCAAGAGCCAGGGAACAGCCCTCGACGGGACAAAGTACTCCACATGGTAAGTTGCCTGACAATCCGCTCTGCGCCGCGTCGGCACAATGAGGGCTTTACCCTCATCGAACTGATGATCGTCATGGTCGTGATCGGTCTGCTCGCCGCCATCGCCATCCCGTCCTACACCAACAACGTTCGCAACGCGAAGGAAGCTGTGCTTCGGGAAGATCTGCGGACGATGCGGGGCGCCATCGATTCCTACACCATTGATAAACAAAAAGCGCCGCAATCGCTTGATGACGTGGTGCAGTCCGGCTACCTGAAAGCCATGCCCGTCGATCCATTCACCAAGCGAGCGGATACCTGGGTTCCCGGCCAGTCCGATACCCTCTCGACCACCGACCAGACGGACTCCGGCGGCATCAACGACGTTCACTCTGGCGCCCAGATCACCGCCGCTGATGGAAGCTCCTACAACACCTGGTAGCCCAATCAAGCGTGCCATCCCGCGACGGTATCGGACCGCGACTAAAAGGCGCATACTTACGTCAAATAGGTGGAATGCTGCGCCCATAGTCGCTCTCATCGACGCAGCTTTCTTCGGTTCAACCCAGGTCTTTGGTCCCACCAGGAGAGTTGCCTCATGCGCCCATATGCGCCTCTTTCACTTGCCACGCTGCTCTCGGTCGGGCTCCTCGCCTCAGCTCAGACCCCGGTAGGAACCCCGGCGCAGGCTCCCGCTCCTGTACCCTCCACGGCTCCTGTACCGACCTCCGCGCCATCGCCCCAGAGCCCGCCGGCTCCCCAGACACCTACGCCCGGTCCTCTCCCCAAGGATCCGGGAACAGACAAGCAGCCCACACAGACGGACAATAAAGCGGCCGCTGCAGCCAAACAGAACTCGGATGCTTTGCCCTCCCCAGGAGAGTCGCTCGATCCCAACATCAAAAAAGGGTCCGAAGACGACGTCAACGCCATCGGCACGCGCAACATCGGCGGTCGAGGATTGGGAAACTGGTACTCGACTGACTGGGAGATCCGCAACGGAAAAGCCTACTCAATGGAGATCGAAAAGTCGGCGCATCTGGTCACCGACCCGGTCATCGTCGAGTACGTCAATCGCATCGGTCAGAACCTGGTCAAGAACTCCGACGCCAAGGTTCCCTTCACCATCAAGGTCATCGACTCCGATGAGATCAACGCCTTCGCTCTGCCGGGTGGCTTCTTCTACGTCAACTCCGGGCTGATCCTCGCTGCGGATGAAGAGGCAGAGCTTGCCGGCGTCATGGCACATGAAATCTCCCATGTGATCGCCCATCATGCGGCCCGCCAGATGACCCTCATGAACTATGCTCAGATTGCCAGCGTCCCCCTGATCATCATGACGCAGGGTTCGTACACCGGGTATGGCATCTACGAGGCCACGCAACTCGCGATTCCGGTCGCCTTCCTCAAATTCTCCCGCATGGATGAAGCCGAGGCAGACTTCCTCGGGGTGCAATACATGTACCGTGCGGGGTACGACCCGCAGGCCTTTATCCAGTTCTTCGAGAAGATCGATGCCCTCGAAAAACACAAGCCAGGCGCGGTCGCAAAGCTCTTTTCCGACCATCCGCAGACACCGGATCGCATCGGGCGATCGGAGGATGAAATCGCCACCATCCTGCCGGCAAAGCCTGATTACATCGTCACGACCAGCGAGTTCGATGATGTAAAGGCGCGGCTCGCACGAATCGAGAACAAGCGGAAGTTGAACAATAAGAACGACGGCAACAAGCCCACACTGCGACGCGCTGGCGGATCGAACAACGACCCCAACAATCCCAACTCAACCACAACCAGCGGAGACGACCGGCCAACGCTCGGCCGCCGCAACTAGCTCGAGCGTTCCGTTCTGGGGTGGGGAGATCATCGTCTCCTCCATCTCGTAAACTAGAAATATGGCGACCCACACCACCGGCTATACCGACGACCATGCAAAGGCAGGTCTCGACGCGCACTTTCCCGAAATTGAGACTTGGGAAAATCAATTTCAGGCCTACGAGATCCTGATCGACGACCCGGAGATCACCTCCGTCTGCCCTAAAACTAGTCTTCCCGACTTCGGCATCCTGACCATTCGCTACATGCCGCGACATCGCTGTCTCGAGCTCAAAAGCCTGAAGGAATATCTCTTCTGCTATCGCAACCTGGGAATCTTTCAGGAAAACATCGCAAATCAGGTCCTGAACGACATCGTGAAAGCGACCGATCCGGTCTGGGCACTCGTCAAGGGAGACTTCCGGCCGCGCGGTGGAATCTCCACCGTAGTCGAGGCCTTCTATCCCCGGCCAGGTAACTCAGCCGGACCCCGATAACACTCAGGATCAACGCGTAGCCGGCGAGCCCATATCCCAGGATCATCCTGCTATCCTCGACCGCAGGATGACCCAGGTCCCTCAAACCCGGAACTCTCCAACCGCCTCAGCGGTCGCCGGCGCAACGACAGCGCTCGTCCTGCTTACAGCGCTCAACTTCGTCAACTACATCGATCGCTACATCCTTCCGGGCGTGCAGGAGCAGGTCAAGGGCGAGTTCCACATCACCGACCAGCAGATCGGCTCGCTGACACTCTGGTTCATGCTGGCGTACATGGTCACCTCGCCCATAACCGGTTGGCTCGGCGATAGATTTCCTCGCAAGCCCATGATCGTGGCTGCGGCGCTCTTTTGGGGAGCGATCAACCTGCTGACAGCGACTGTGCACTCCTACGACTCGCTGAACCTGCGCCATGCCGCACTTGGTGTCGGCGAGGCATCGTTCGGCATCTTTGCCCCGGCGATGCTTGCGGACTTCTACCCGGAAGACCAACGCAATCGTATCCTCACCATCTTCAACATTGCCATCCCCGTCGGTGCCGCCCTGGGCTACCTGGTAGGCGGCACAGTCGGCGAACGCTTCGGCTGGCGAACCTCCTTCATCGTCTCCGCCGTACCCGCCATCGTCATCGCCCTGCTGATCGCCGTCTTCATGAAAGAGCCCCAGCGACCGAAGAGTCAGGATGGCTCCAGCCAGAAAAGCTCAGGCGCCAGACTTGAAAAGGACACAGTCCTCTCGCTGCTCAAGAACCCCGCCTACATGTGCTCCATCCTCGGCTACGCCGCCGTCACCTTCTCCCTCGGCGGCATCTCCTGGTGGATGCCCTCCTTCCTGCAGCGCGTCGATGGCCGATCTCAGAGCTCTGCGGCCTTCCTTATGGGAGCCATCACGGTCGTCACCGGTCTCGCCGGCACCGTCGTTGGTGGAGTCATCGCACAAAGATGGTCGAAGCGAACCTCAAAGGCTCTCTACCTCGTCCCGGCCATCGCCGCCGCGCTCGCCACCCCGCCCGCACTGGTCTGCTTCTTCGGTCCCCGGTCTCTCACTCTCCCCGCTCTCGCGCTAGCAATCTTCCTGATCTTTCTCGGCACCGGACCGGTCAATGCAGCCACCATCAACGCGGTTCGTCCAGAGATCCGCGCGACCGCCCTCGCCGGCCAGCTCTTCCTCATCCACGCGCTCGGCGATGCCATCAGCCCCCGCATCATTGGCACCGTCTCTGATCACTCAAACCTCTCCGTCGGGCTTGGCTCCACGCTCATCACCCTGGTCCTCGCGGCGATCATCTTCTTCATCGGCGCCCGCTTCGCCCCACCGCTGCACGCTGCTGTTGACGCCGCACAAGCCTGACCTGCGGTGGCCCGTGCCTTCCAGTATCGTTTCAAGAGAAGCACCGTAGCACCGCCGTCAGCATAGCTTCTTCCCCCCTGATAGCGACACCAAGCCCGTCTCGCCCGTGCAACCTTCCCTCAAAGAAGACGGCTCCCACTGCACACCATCAGAGCCGTAGCATCAGGAAGACTGCCCTAAGGATCCGCAGTGAGTCTCGCCTTAACCCTTCATTTCGCCCTGGTCTTTCTGGCCTGGGCGCTGGCCACTACCTGGTGTGTCCAGGCAGTCACGGCTGCGGTCGGTCTCCGACAGCTTCCGTCCCTGCTTGCGCTTGATGCCCCAGCGCGGCCGCCCGAATATACCTCGCTTGCCGTGATCGTGCCCGCCTGCGATGAGCAGCACGCGATCGCCCCCTGCATCCAGTCGCTGCTTGATCAGGATTGGCCCAACCTGCATATCATTGCTGTCGATGATCGATCCGCGGATGACACCGGACACATCCTGGATGCGCTCCAGCGCCGCAATCCCGATCGGCTCTCCGTGATCCATATCACCGCTTTACCTGCAGGCTGGTTGGGCAAGCCGCACGCCATGGCACAAGCCGCCGATCATGCCACGGCTCGATTTCAGCCGCGGTGGCTGCTGTTTACCGATGCTGATGTGCTCTTCCATCCTGAGTGCCTTCGCCGCTCGCTCGCCCTCGCCGAAACCCAGCAGGCCGATCACCTCGTGACCCTACCCACGGCCATCATCTACTCGGCAGGCGAAGGCATGCTGATGGCGTTTCTTCAGGTCCTCGGTCTCCTTGGCGCACGGCTCTGGAAGGTCGCCGATGCCTCCACGAGAGACGCCGTCGGCATCGGAGCCTTCAACCTCATACGTACCTCTGCCTATGAGCAACTCGGCGGCTTTGCGGCTCTCCGTCTGCAGATCCTGGAGGATCTGGCTCTCGCCAGGCGAGTCAAGGACGCCGGCCTTCGGCAGAGAGTCACGCTTGCACCCGGGTACGTCCGCATCCATTGGGCGCCGGGCATCCGCGGCGTCCTCAACACCATGACCAAGAATCTCTTTGCCGTCTTTCGCTTCCGCATCCTGCTCATGGCGGCCGCCTGCTGCGGTCTTACCGGGCTATGCCTCGGCCCGATCCTTGGACTAGTGTGGTCCCCCACGCGCCTTCCATCCTTGGTCGCCCTGATCGCAATCACCGCGCTCTACAGACTAAGCAGCCGCTACCTGACCAGGATGACGCCGCTATATTCTTTCGGCTTTCCCATCGGCGCCGTGCTCTTTCTCTATGCCATCCTGAAATCAGCCGCGACCACCCTGCGAAGTGGCGGTGTCCACTGGCGAGGCACCTTCTATCCGCTGCAACAACTCCGCGCCGCGGCCATTAAACTCCGCTGATTGTCTCTAGCGATCTATACCTCGACAAGCTGCCGGCTGTAGCGCTTCTGCACATACTCGTCCAGGATGACCTGAAACTCCTCAACGATCCGGTCGCCCTTCAGCGTCGTAAATAGCTTGCCGTCGACATACACCGGCGCCTTTGGCTCTTCAAAGGTGCCAGGCAGGGAGATGCCGATATTGGCGTGCTTTGACTCTCCAGGCCCGTTCACAATGCAGCCCATCACCGCTAGCTTCAACTCCTCAACGCCGGCATACTGCTTCTTCCACTCCGGCATCTGCTCCACCAGGTAGTTCTGGATCCGCTCTGCCAGCTCTTGAAAGTACGTCGACGTGGTTCGCCCGCACCCGGGGCAGCTGGTCACCTGCGGCATGAAGCTCCGGATCCCCAGCGACTGCAGAATCTGCTGCCCGCACCGGACCTCCTCCGAGCGATCTCCCCCCGGCGTCGGCGTCAGACTCACACGAATCGTATCGCCAATTCCCGCCAGCAGCAGCGGTGCCAGGCCAGCGGTCGAGGCCACAATCCCCTTCATCCCCATGCCAGCTTCGGTCAAGCCGAGGTGCAGCGCATAGTCCGACCGCCGCGCCAGCTCTGTATAGACATCCAGCAGATCGCGCACATTCGAGACCTTCGCGCTCAGAATAATCTGATCGCGCCGCAGCCCATATCGTTCTGCCGCCGCGGCGTTGTCGAGCGCCGAGACCACCATCGCCTCCATCATCACGTCGCGTGCATCCTGCGGCTGCGCGCTTTTCGAGTTGTCATCCATCATGCGAGTCAGCAGCGCCTGATCGAGCGAGCCCCAGTTCACGCCGATGCGCACCGGCTTCTGATTGTCGACCGCGCACTCAATCATGGTGCGAAAGTTGTCATCGTCCTTGCGCCCGATCGAGACATTGCCGGGGTTGATACGGTACTTCGCCAGAGCTCGCGCACACTCCGGATACTTGCGCAGCAGGATGTGCCCGTTATAGTGAAAATCGCCGATGATCGGCGTCGTCCAGCCCTTCTTCGCAAGCTCGTCAACGATCCGCGGCACCGCCTTCGCCGCCTCGTCATTGTTCACCGTAATCCGCACCAGCTCAGACCCGGCGCGCGCCAGCGCAGCCACCTGCTGCACCGTACTCTCAACGTCCGCCGTATCCGTGTTCGTCATGGACTGCACGACAACCGGCGCATCTGAGCCCACGCGAACGTCGCCGATCCCAACCGTAACCGCTTGTCTCCGCACAATCCGTGGCATATACGTCCCCACCTCTAAGTTTACCAGCGGCCCTCGGCGCAAAAGGATCTCTCGACGCAGCGGGTACACTAAGCAAACGTGGCCCGGTAGCTCAGTTGCATAGAGCAGCGCACTCCTAACGCGAAGGTCGCAGGTTGGACTCCTGCCCGGGCCACCAGTCAGCAAGCCTGATCATCGGCGGCGACGCCAGCAGCCGCAGGTGCTCACCGCCTTTAGCCTGATCCCTCTTGAGAAGCAGAGCTTGGCCCATCGGGATCGGCCGGCAGCACAACCGGCAGCCCCGCCGCGCGCCATGCCTGAAATCCGCCCACCACATCGGTCGCACGCCAGAGTCCAAGATCCTGCAACACGGCACCCGCGAGACTCGACGTATATCCCTCGGAACAGAAGACGATCACCTGGACGTCATGACCGGTCGCAACCGGCAGCCGCGCGTCGCTGGCTGGGTCGAAGCGCCACTCGAGCACGTTCCGCTCGACCAGCAAAGCCCCCGGGACACCACCCTCGACCCCACGCTGGCCCGCGGGGCGAATGTCGACGAGTACCGCCCCCGTCCTGGTCGCTTCAAAGGCTTCTTCCGGCGAGACCCGTCGCAGCCGGGACCGCGCCGCTGCAAGCATCTGGTCGATGGTCGTGACGCCGCGCCAGTCCGCAGCCGCGCCGCTTTCCAGCTGCCGCTCCTGATCCGTCGCCCCCGGTCTTTGTTCTCCCAACCCGCGTTCCCGCGGAATCAATCGATCGCCATCCAGCGCATACTCGTTCATCTCCGTGAGCTGAGGCGAATACGCATGAATGCTGATCGCCGGCGCAAGTGATCCATTGCGGACGTCGTGTGTGTAGTCGGGAAGAAAGGTGCGCGGTTCGCCCGGAGCAATCACCAAAACTTCCTCCCCCGGCCGATGCTCCTCAAGCAGGCCGGTCGCTACGACGAAGGCCCCAGCGGATGCACCGTGATCGTGGAAGCCGGTGGATTGCCCGGGCAGCCAGCTGATCACCCAGATGTCGTGGTTCGGTCCCTGATACAACCGCTCGTACCAGCGCTGGTCCGTCCTCAGCCGCACCCGCTCCATCCATCCATCCGTAGCCGCAAACTGGACGACGATCCTGGCCAGTTGCTCTAACGTCTTCGCGCCTTCGTCCAACTTGCGCTCCGCCGCCCCACTACCGGCGACCTGCTGTGCGGGGTGTTCCTCTGTTGCAAGCGGCATACGATCTCTCCAGAGCTGCGCCGTCGCAGCCAGGGCACAAAGGCCTGCTTCTGGACGGAGGCTACCCAACGAACGATGGAAAGGGGATGAGCTTGGCAGGGCGTTTCAGAAGGACCCGGAGGTATCGCAGCTCACCCGAGGAAGGGCTGATCGCGGCGACAACAACGAAATACGGGGAACGCCATAGTGCGACGCTAGCATGACCTGAAGGATCAGGCAATCTCCCGGGATGCTGACGGCGATCCCTCAGATGTACTTCCTCGGCAACGCGCAGCCCATACATTTTCGGCCCTCGCCTCAGGGCAAAGCGTCCTGCACGGGGCGTCTCGCCCTTCGTCTCAGACCGTTGCCGCTACCCGCGATCGAACCCGGACGCAATCACCGTCTCAACCACACGACTCACCCGTAAAACTGCTGCATCCCATCCGGCCAGGCCGGCAATCATCAAGCCCACCGGCGCCTCACCCGGCGCATGACACGGAATCGTTGCGGCGCATCCGTCCAGGTAGTTGATCAAACTCGTATTCCGCAGCATCGCCCCATTTGCCTCAAAGTAGGCTTCGTCACTCTGTTCGACCCAGGCAATTCTGGGCGCGGTCCAGGGCGTCGTCGGCAGCAGCAGCGCGTCGAACCCGGCAAACGTGACCTCCGCTGCCAGCATCATCTCGCGCCGCAACCGCAACAAGTCGAGATAATCCGCCGCCAGCATCGCCGCGCCGTGCCAGATACGCGCGGAGACATGCCGGTCATAGCCGCCCCCGGCCCGTCCCAGCAGCACTCTGTGCCAGCGAAAGGCCTCCGCCGCGGCAAATTGGTTGCCGGACGGCACGTGATCGAGCTCAGCAAACGTCACCCTCTCTACCGCCGCACCCGCGTCCGAGAGGGCTTTGACAGCGTTCTCAAACGCGCCCGCAACCCCCGCATCAAGATCATCCAGAACGTAGCCTTCAAGCACACCCAGGCGTAGTGACGAGAGCGCCGGCGACGGCTGCAGCTGTAACGTCTCGCCTGCCAGCACCGCATTCACCCGCTCGCAGCAATCGATCGTCCGCGCGATCGGCCCAATCGAGTCTAGACTCGGCGCCAGCGGCAACATGCCCTCACACGAGACCCGTCGCGCCGTCGGCTTGAAGCCTGCCAGCCCGCACAGCGCCGCCGGGATCCTCACCGA
>CAXSEC010000004.1:39819-54824 GCA_964236325.1 uncultured Acidobacteriaceae bacterium
TCCCTTCGCGCCTCGTCCGCATACACCCGCAGAAAGGTTCGCGAACCCTCGCCATCCGGAGCCGCAATCGCCCGCAGGCATGTCTCCACCAGCTCGCGGCTGCTGCCTTCAGAACTCTCCATTTGCCGCAGCATCTCCGCCACAGGAGGAAGTCTCACGTCTTCACCCGCCACGGATCAAGCCACTGCCACACCAATGCGGGAGCCACACTCTCCGTCGGCCAGGTGTCCGTCATTTGCCGCGACAGCCCGCCTTGTACACCTTCGGCTTATGCCATTCCTCATCCGTTGCGAAGATCACGCACGTCTCGCCAGTGTCAGTGTTCAGTCGCCAAGTCAGATCTCCCTGGCGGTACAGCTGGAAGTGTCCAGACCCGCCAAAGGTCATGCCGTTTGGAGGGTTGGCCGCCACACTGTCGCTTGCCGGAGCCGTCACGCCGCCACTGTTGCTGGCTCCCTGCGCCGTAACCTCCGCAGTCCCTGCCGCCGGGTCCGCCCCGGTCACGGCGGTCGGCGGAAAGCTGGAGCTGCCACCAGCCAGGGGTTTACTCTCGACACCGGGATTGATGTTGGCCCCGGTAAACACCTCATCACCTGCAGGTCGACGCCCAACCGCATAGCTGTTGTAGCCAACGAAGGCAAAGACACCAAGCACGAGAATGCCCAAACCAATCAGGACGGTTCTCAGCATCGCACCGTCCCTCGCTTTACCTCGTCACGGTCTTCCGCTCGCTTGCCCTCGCGTCTCATGACCGGTCCTCGCCGCTGCTGCACCTATTCTCATGCGTCTGAAGCGCTCTGCCAAGTACCGCCTGACACAACAGGGTAACGTTTAGAAGAGGTTGGCGGCCACCAGATCACGTTCCTCGCGTCGTTCCTCATCTGGAAGATGGGTGAAATCGTTGTCCCGGAGTATCATCACTGTGTGCCGAAATACTCCGTCGTCGTTCCCTTTCACAACGAAGAAGACAACGTCACCGCGCTGTACGATCGCCTGAAGGCCGTCATGGAACAGGTCGGAGACTCCTTCGAACTTGTCTTTGTCGACGACGGCTCACGTGACCGCACCTATCGCCTGCTCGAAGAGATTGCAGCCGTTGACTCACGTGTTCTTGTAATTAAGCTCCGCAGAAACTTCGGTCAGACCTCCGCTTTGGCCGCCGGCTTTGACCACGCCCAGGGTGACTTCATCCTCGCAATGGACGGAGATCTACAGCACGATCCAGACGAGATTCCTCGCTTCCTCGCAAAGCTCGAGGAAGGCTATGACGTCGTTAGTGGCTGGCGCTACCAGCGCGGCGATAACTTCATCCTGCGCCGCCTCCCCTCGAGCGCCGCAAACAAACTGATGGCGACACTCTCCGGGGTGGATATCCATGACTTCGGCACGACCTTCAAGGCCTACCGGCGAGAGATCATCCAAAACATCCCGCTCTACGGCGAAATGCATCGCTTCATCCCGGCCCTCGCCAGCTGGTACGGCGCGTCCATTTGTGAGATTCCGATCTCAAACCCCGCCCGAATAGCAGGGAAGAGCCACTACGGCATCTCACGAACCTTCCGCGTCTTCTTCGATCTCCTGACCATCCGCTTTCTCCTCAAATACATGACGCGCCCTCTGCATTTCTTCGGGACCGTCGGCGCCATCGGCATGGTAACTGGCCTCGCACTCGCCTCCTGGATGTTGATCCTCAAGATCGCCACCCGCGGCCACGTGCTCGATCAACATGGACCGATCTTCATCATCGCCGGCGTCCTCATACTCGCAGGCATCCAGATGCTCGGCATCGGTCTACTCGGTGAGCTTCAAGTCCGCCACTTCCACACCGCCAATCATCGGGCGCCCTACGCCGTCGACCGCACCTTGCGCCTGCGCTCCAGCGAAGAAAGCCTGCTTCAGTAGCCAGCAGGCTCCTTGTCCCTAACGTTAGGCATACTTCCGCAGCACCCCCAGCACCTTGCCCTGAATGGCAACATTGGCAGCGGGCGCGTAGATCGGTGCCATCTCGGCGTTCGAGGGCTGCAGACGGATCATATTGCCCTCGCGGTAGAACCGCTTCAACGTCGCATCCGTCCCATCAACCAGCGCAACGATGATCTCCCCCTCGCGCGCCGTCCGGGTTCGCTCCACCAGCACATAGTCTCCGCTCACAATATGTTCATCCCGCATGGAATCGCCCTGCACCTCGAGCGCAAACACCTCGCGATTTCCAATGATGTCTCCCAGCGAAATGCTCTCGGCGCTTTCAATGGCCTCAACCGGCCTCCCGGCAGCAATCCGCCCTAGCAGCGGCATCCGGTCCGATCCCTTCTTCCCGGGTCGCGATGGCAGCACGTCAATCGACCGACTGCGGTTATGCGCCCGCTGCAACATACCCTTGTTCTGCAGATTGGTCACATGTTTGTGAACCGTGGCCAATGAGTTCAGCCCCAGCCCGGTCGCAATCTCTTCGTAAGAAGGGCTGTACCCGTTCTTCTGAGTGAAGTTCGAGAGGAAGTCGATGACCTCTTTTTGCCGCCGCGTAATCGCCATGGCGTCATTCTAGCGAATAAAAGGCGAACTGGGATAACTAATTTGGTGCATCCCCCTGCTGCCTTTGGGGGACAACTTCCCCTCCATCCAGACCGCTGCGCCGAAAGTTGCAGAGCCATCCCTGCCCGCAAGCGCAATGATGAACACAGCCGCGGGAGCGTCAGCCCTCCCCAAGCAACACCCGCGGACACTCCCATCGACCGGCCGCGACAGAGTAGACGTGGGTCAGGAAGCGTAACCATGCGCATAATCGTTGTCGAACAGGATGCAGCACTCGGACAGTTTCTCGCACGATCGCTCAGCGTCGGCGAGCACGAGACCCATTGGGTTTCGGACGGTGAAGCAGCACTGGCTCAAGTCGACGGATCCGACTTCGACCTCATGGTGCTCGACCTCCTGCTGCCGAACCTCAGCGGGCACGAAGTTCTTGAGCGTATGCAGCACGCCCATCCCCGCTGTTCGGTCATCACGCTCACGGCAGAAGAGTCCGCCGAAGCCCGCGTGCGCTGCCTCAACATCGGCGCCGACGACTGCATCGCCAAGCCTTTCAGTCTGCAGGAACTCCTCGCCCGGTGTCACGCGCAGCTGCGTCGCCGCTCCCGCCTCAACAGCGACACCCTGGAGCTCAACGGCCTCATCCTCAACCGCCGCGACCGCACCGTCCAGCGCGACAGCATCCCAATCGACCTCACGGCCAAGGAGTTCGCGCTGCTCGAGCACCTCCTCGATCGTCGCGGGCGGTGTTGCAGTCGTGCCGAACTCCTCCACAAGGTCTTTCAGCTTCCGCAGGACTCCACCACCAATGTGGTCGAGGTCTATATCAACTATCTCCGCCGCAAGCTTGCGCCTCACGCGCTCACCGATGCGCCGGCCGTCATCGAAACTGTCCGAGGCTCCGGCTACCGCGTCAGCACTCCGTCCTCGGCGAAGTCAAAGCCTGGCCCGCAGCGGACCTTCCCGCTGCTCCATGCGGTCTCCCTCTAACCCTCCTCGTTCGTAAGAGAGATCTATGGCCACTGTCGCCGCTCCGCCGCTTATGTTCACAAGACCCGAGGCGCAGCTCCGCTCCGTCCTTCTTGCATCCTCCGATCCCGTTCTGCGCGCGACCCTTCGTGCCTCGCTCCTCGCCATGCGCTGGCAGGTCCGTGAAGCGAGTGGCGCCGCCGATGCTCTGAGTCAACTCGAGCACTCCCTTCCCGAGGCTCTGGTGCTTGATCTCTGGCTGCCCGACATCGAGGTCAACGAGTTTTCAAAGCTGGCTCAGCAGCTGTTTCCCACCCTTGACCTTCTGCGCGTTGATGGCCAGAGTCTCACCCGCAGCCTTCGTAGTCCGCGTCGCCCGGAGCTTTTATCGGCGATCCGCAACGCGCAGGGGAACGCATCAGCGAAAAACGAGCTCCTGCCGTCCATCATCCCAGCCGCGCCTTCCACCCGCAGCGCGCCCGCGATCGGCAGCCATCCCGCCATCTCGCCCGCACCCGTCTCCGATCGCCTTCCCGGCATGGTCGGAGAGAGCGCAATCATGCGCGAGCTCGGCCGCGTCATCCGCCTCGTCGCGCCACGCGATACGACCGTGCTCATCGAAGGCCCAACCGGCGCCGGCAAGGAGCTCGTCGCGGCCGCCATCCACTCCCTCAGCGCCCGCTGCGATCAGGGCATGGCCATCCTCAACTGCGCCGCCATCCCGGAGACCCTGCTCGAAGCCGAACTCTTCGGTCACACCCGCGGCGCCTTCACCGGAGCCACGCAGTCCCGCATCGGCCGCATTGAGGCCGCGGACGGCGGAACCCTCTTCCTCGACGAGATCGGCGAAATGCCCCTCGCCCTCCAGGCCAAGATGCTCCGCTTCCTCGAGTGCGGCGAAATCCAGCGCGTCGGCGACAACGCCGTCTCCTATGTCAACGTGCGCGTCATCGCGGCCACTCATCAGCCGCTCGAGCAGCGCTCCGAAGAAGGCACCTTCCGCCTCGACCTC
Source organism: uncultured Acidobacteriaceae bacterium (assembly GCA_964236325.1). GTDB lineage: Bacteria > Acidobacteriota > Terriglobia > Terriglobales > Acidobacteriaceae > Edaphobacter. Next base: position 44,327 of record CAXSEC010000004.1, read on the forward strand.
TATCACCGCCTAGCCGTCTTCCCGGTAGAGATCCCCGCCCTGCAGCAACGCATGGAGGATGTACCTGCACTCGCCGAGTTCTTCCTCGATCGCCTCATCCAGCGTGGCCTCCGCAAGCAGCTTACAGCCGATGCCCTCGAAGATCTGCTCGCCCACCGCTGGCCCGGCAACGTGCGCGAACTCATGCACGTGCTGGAGCGAGCCACGATCCTAAGCGCAGATCGCGCCATGATTGAGCGGGCAGACATCCGCATCCGTAAACGCCCCCGTCCCTGATACCACCCGTCGCATAACACCTGTGTCGATCACGCAGGCTGCCGATACAGTCAAGTCGCCGCTGCCTTGGCTCCTGCCATCGGGGGGACGCTTCGACGCATGGCTGGACTGGTTCGGCTCGGCTCCACTACGACGCATCCTCTATTCGTCAGTGTGTGCGGCCCCACATCTCCGCGCATCTTTGCGATCAACAGCCCTGCACAATCGCCCGCCCGGCGCAATCGCGAGCCCGCGCAATCGCCAGCCCCGCAGCTCGCGTCGAGCCCACACGTTCTTCCAGCCTTCGCCTTTTCTTCACAAAGCCTAACCTGCCGCTTAGGCCCAGCTTAGACTTCCGCCCGCGTTGCGTCTTCGTGCTATCTTCGCCATTTCATTCGCTCTGTCTTCGCTTATCCCGGTGCAACGAGCAAGTTGAATCGATTGAACGGTTTAGCCGCGCAGAAAGGCGAAGAATAGAAGAACACTAAGAGAAGCGCGAGCGAAGTGGCGTTACACGTGCTTTATTCCAGGCATCGGTGAGTTCAACGCCGAGTCTCTGGAGGCAATCATGGCAACCCTGGTCGCAACATTCGCAAAAACCTCTTTCCCGCAAGCGGCTCTTCTTCCCATCGCGACCACCTTCAGCCAGCAACCAGAAACCAGCACCTCCATCAACCTCGAAGATCACATGGCCATGGTGCGCTCCGTCGCTCGCCGCATGCACCGCACCCTGCCTCGGCACATCGAACTCGACGACCTCATCTCCGCTGGCTACCTCGGCCTGGTGGATGCCGCCCAGAAGTTCGAAGAGTCCCGCCAAACTTAGTTCCGCAGCTACGCAGAGTTCCGCGTCCGCGGCGCCATCCTCGATTCGCTTCGTGAGCTCGATTGGGGAACCCGTAGCCTCCGCCGCAAGGTTCCCGACATCGAACAGGCTCGCCTGGCCCTCGCCGCCACGCTCGGTCATACTCCTGATGACGTCGATCTCGCCTGCGAGCTCGGAATCTCCATCGCGGATCTGCGCGAGACCCTCGGCGAAGCCCGCAGCCTCGAAACGGAAAGCCTGCAGTCCGAGCGGGAAGACGAAGATGGGCAGGACCTGCTGGCATCAATCGTCGACCCTAAGGCCAAGAGCGCCCTCTCCCTCTGCATGGAAAGCGAGTTCAAGCAGGCGCTCATCGACGCCATCGACTCACTGCCCGAGCGCGAGCGCACGATCGTCACCCTCTCGTACTACGAGGAACTCACCCTGAAAGAGATCGGAGACATGCTCAGCCTCACTGTCTCCCGCGTCTCGCAGATTCGCACCGCAGCCATCACTCGCCTGCGCACGTCGCTGAACGCTACTCGCTAGTCGTTATGCAAAACAAGGGAAGAATGTCTGTTGAAGCTAGGGCTGTGCTGGGAAGATCGTCTCTGCCTTGTCAGTCGCGGGGGGACTCACATGAGCCGTCTCACTGTTTGGCCCCAGACCAAGCTTGATGATTGCACGAGAATCCGGGATCAGCTTCGTCTGCCAACCATGATCGGACTGATACTTCTGCATCGCAGCCTGGGTATTCGCGTCCCAATGACCGGTCGGCTCTCCCTGCAGATAGCCAGCACCAGTCAGCGCCGTTTGAATCTGCACCGCCCGATTGTCATCAATCGTCCGTTGTCCGGCAGGTCGTGCCACCGCTCGGCTGGCACGCTTTGAGAGGCTACGCTGCGACGTCGGTCCACGATGCGAGCGGCTGTAGGCAAAGCTGGGAAGCGCCATTGCAAGAAGCACGAAGCCAGGTAGCAGACGACCGTATCGCATCAGGAAGGTACCACCTCATCATTCCGGGTTGCAGACAGGCCTGAGCGCCTTCTGTATGAAGAGCAGCGTAACGCTTCAGTCACTGGAGTGCAAGTTGCCGCCTCGGTGTTCCGCCACTTCGTGGTCGACCTCAGAAGCAGTCTTCGCCGTAAATAAAGAGGTGCCACCATAAAGGCAGCACCTCCTTCGTTCACGGTCAGTCCGGTCTACGGCAGTGTGCCGCCGAGATACCTGTTGCCGTTACCGGGCCCCTGCGCGTCCCGCACAACAAACACCACATCATCCTTGGAATGCAGACCAGCGACGATCGCCTTGTAGGACGCCTCATCGGTGACCGGCTTCTTATTGATCTCAACGATGACCGCACCCTTGAAGAGTTCAACGTCCTCCGCAAAAGAGCCCGGAACCACACTAGTCACGATCACACCGCCTCTCACGCCAATCTTCTGCGCAAGCTGCGGCGGAACCGCGGACACTGAAATACCTAACTTCGTCTGGCCGGCATCGTTGTCAGCCTGTGCTGGATTGTTGTCATCCTCCGGCGTGTTGGCGAGATCGGCGTAGGTCTTCGCCCGATCACCCACAATCACCGACGCAAACTCCTGCTTGCCGCCACGCAGATAGCCGATCTTCACGCTCGATCCAACCTTGCGCGCGGAGATGTCCGCCACCATGTCGTCGCCGTCCTTGATCGTCCGTCCATCTATCGTCGTGATCACATCGTTGGCCTGCAGTCCAGCCTTTGCTGCGCCGCCCTTCGGCGACACCGAGCCGACTAGCACACCGCCATTCGCCGTTCCGTACATCCGACTCACAGCCGAGGCCTGCGCCGCTTGGAACGTAATCCCGATCGATCCCCGTGTCACCTTATGCTCCGGCCCGATCAGCATGTTGTAGACCGAAGCGATGGTGTTAGACGGCATCGCAAATCCAACTCCCGACGAGCCACCGCCGGCCGTGTAGATTGCCGTGTTCATGCCGATAACCTCACCCGTCATGTCCACTAGCGGTCCACCCGAGTTGCCGGGATTGATCGCCGCGTCCGTCTGGATGAAGCGCTGGAACTGATTCATCGCCACACCACCAGGGCCCGATGGCTCATCAATCGTCCGATTCTTGGCCGAAATAATGCCCGCCGTGACCGTCTTCGACAGCGAGAACGGGCTGCCGATCGCCAGCACCCAGTCTCCGACCTGCGCCCCCTCCGAGTTGCCAATCTTAATCGTCGGCAGAGCAGAAGGCGGATCAATCTTGATCACCGCGATGTCCGTGGCCTCATCGACCCCGACCACCGTCGCCGGTCGGCCTGGATCCGTCGGATTCTCGGCGTCGGTTGATAACTTCACAAAGATCTTGTCGGCCTTATCCACCACATGGTTGTTCGTGATGATGTAGCCCTTGCTGTCCACGATGAAGCCCGATCCCAGCGCGCGTCGTTCGCCGCTCTGTCCGCCCTCGTCATCACCGTCGCCGCCCTGCCCGCCTTGCCCGCCAAAGAAGCGGTTGAAGAAGTCCTGCATGTTGTCCTGCTGGTCGTCGCTTCCGCCGCCCCCGCCATTCCCCTTTCCATGGGGGTTGAGCTGACCGCCGCGCCGTCCATTCTTGCGTTGCGTCTGCTTCGGTAGCGATTCGGTGTTGATGTTCACCACCGCCGGTCCAACCTGCTTCACAATCTGCGAGAAACCATTCGACAGCGTCTGCGGAGACGGAATCACGATCGGGCGCGCATCCCCCGAATCGGCCCGCTGCGCCTCTTTGCCGCTTACGCCATGCGTTAGAACCGAACCAGCCAGAATGCCGGCCGAAAGTGTTCCCAGTAAGACAAAGGACGTCGTAAGTCGGTGAGATCGAGCTCGGTCCAGAAAACCGGGCGTTTGGGACGTAGGTGTTTCCATCGTAGGAATCTTCCTCTTGGTTGTAGGTGCGGCAGCTTCACCGCGTGCGCTGGAGTAAATCCAGCCGATGATCAGTCTCTCGCGGACTTGGAGCCGCTTTACCTGAGTTTAGACGCCCATCGCCCTCGAAAAGTATGGATCGACCAGCCACCCTTCGTCAGGAAGCTTCAAAACTGGCCGGCGTTGTGGGTGACAGAAGCTCCGTCACCGCAATCCCTGTCAGAATCAACCCGGCGCCCGCGCTCGACCGCAGTCCTAATCGCTCGCCAAAGAACAGCATCGCGAACGCCAGGGCAAACACCGGCTCCATGGTCAAAATCATCGCCGTCGTCGTCGCCGGCAGATGCTGCTGCGCCCACGTCTGCACCCAGAAAGCCCCAGCCGTTGCCAGCAGCGACGTAATCGCCAGCGCCACCGCCAGCCGCGGCGTCGCATGCAGCGTCACCGGTCCGCCCAGCGGCAGACACACCAGCATCACCACCGCGCACGCCACAATCTGTAGTGGCACCAGCTCCGCCGCAGGCAGCGCCGCCAGCCGCGACAACGAGAGCAGATGCCCGGCAAACGCCAGAGCGCACCCCAGCGTCAGCAGATCCCCCACGCCCACCGATCCCGCCAGCGAGTCCATCGTCACTCCACCCGGCGTCGTGATCAGAAACAGCCCCACAAACGCAGCCGCCGCCCCAGCCAGCGAGCGACCGCGCGGCCTCGCCTGTCCAGGCGCCCGTAGCTGCGGCACCAGGCTCAGCAGCGGCACAAACACCACCACCAGGCCGGTGATAAACGCCGAGTGAACCGCCGTCGTCCGCGCCAGACCCGCGGTCTGCAGCTCGTATCCAGCCGCCAGCAGACTGCCGGCCACCACCCCGCCGCGCAGGCTTGCACCGGACACCCCGCGCAGCCGCTTCCATCCCACCGCCACCAGCACCGCCGCCGCCAGCGTGAACCGCACCAGGTTAAACAGCAGCGGTGACGCGTCCGCTATCGCCCCTTTTACCAGCGCAAACGTGCATCCCCACACCATCACCACACCCAGCAGCAGCCCAAATGCCAGCCCGCGCCGCGGTCTTCGCGCCTCAGCCATCGCGCTTCACTCCGGCGGGTGACTCGTGCCCGATCGCTCCGCATCCGCGTGCGTCGGCGTCCCTGCTCCCTGTGAAGTTGCCGGCACCGCCGGCTTCTCCAAGGCACCAGCTCCCGCACTCGCCCCAGCACCAGCCTCCGGCGCATCATCATCCCCCGCCGGCCGCATCTCCGCCTTCCCACCACCTGCCGCCGCACCCTCCATCTGGTACACCGTCTCCCCATTCACCACTGTTCGCAGCACTTGCGCATGCAGCACCTCCTGCGGCGTCGCCTTCGTAAGATCTCGGTCCACCACGATCAGGTCCGCCACCATCCCGGGCTCCAGCCGCCCCTTCACCCCTTCGCGGAACTCCGCAAACGCCGGCGCCTGCGTATACGCATAGATCGCCTCCTTCAGCGAGATCGCCTCTTGCGCCTCAAAGCTCTTCGTCCCCGCCTCGTTCTTCCGCGTAATCGCCGAGTACAGCCCACGAAACGGGTTAATCGACTCCACCGGATAGTCCGTTCCAAACGCCAGCGTCACCCCATGCTGCAGCAACGTACGCCACGCATACGCAGACCGCGACCGCTCCGGTCCCAGCCGGTCGCCCGCCCAGTTCATATCAGTCAGCAGATGCGATGGCTGCATCGACGCAATCACCCCCAGCACCCGAAATCGCTCAAAGTCCTCCGGCAGCAACACCTGCGCATGCTCCACCCGCAGCCGCAGATCGCCCGGCAAAACCGGCGCCGCATCTCCCCCTACCACCGCCCCGTCCGGATCCGCCGGCGGCAGCGGTCGGTTCGCCGGCTGCCCACTCTGCTCCGCCGCGGCAAACGCGTCGAGCGCCATCGTGTTCGCCAGATCCCCGATCGCATGAAACCCGATCTGGAACCCCGCCGCCGCCCGTTCCACCGCCATCGCGTCCAGCTTTTCGTCGTCATACCGCGGCAGCCCGGAGTTGGCTGCGTCATCGGCGTAGGGCTCCTCCATCGCCGCCGTCCGCGACCCCAGCGACCCATCCAGAAACCCCTTCAACTGCGTCAAGTGCAGCAGCGGATCGTCCGCCGCATGGCTCGCCCGTCGCGTCCGCAGCACCGGTACGGGCAGATTGAAGTCCATCCACTCCGCCCATCGCAACTTCAGCGCATGCGTGTGCTCCATCTCCTCCAGCACCAGAAAATCCTCCCAGTCGGAGTTGTCCTGCACACTCGTCACCCCGTGCTCCAGCGCGTCGTCGATCGCCAGCGTCAGCGCCCGTCGCCGCTGCTCGATCGTCGGCTTCGGCACCTTCGCATAGACCAGCCCGGTCGCCCCACTCTCCCGCAGGATTCCTGTAGCCGCACCCTGCGCATCCCGATCGATCTTCGCCCCCGCCGGATCCGCCGTTCCCGCAGTGATCCCCGCCGCCGCCAGCGCCGCGGAGTTCACTACCGCAATATGCCCATCCACCCGCGACAGTATCGCCGGATGCCCAGCCGTCACCGCATCCAGATCCTGCCGCGTCGGCAGCGTCTTCTCCGTCCACAGCGTCTGATCCCATCCCCCACCCTGGATCCACGCACCCGCCTCCGCATGCCCCACATACTCGCGAATCCTCTGCTGCATCTCAGCCAGCGATCGCGATCCCACCAGATCCACCGCCCGCCGCTGCCGTCCCGCCGCCGCCATGTGCACATGCGCGTCATTAAAACCCGGCATCGCAAACGCCCCGCCCAGATCCACCAGCTTCGTCTCCGCGCCCTTCAGCTTCAGCACCTCCGCATCCGACCCCACCGCGACGATCCGCCCACGGCTCACCGCCACCGCACTCACCCGCGCCGGCGTCATACTGGCGTCCGCCTCGCGCAGATGCGCCCCCGTCAAGATCACCCCATGCACAAAGATCGTGTCCACCACGGGCGTGGTCTCGCCCGGCACCGCCATCGCAAGCGCTGACACCAGCCCCAGCACAACACAAGGCAACAGGGGCTTCACAAAAGGCAAGAGTGGCTTCACGAGCGCAAGTGTAACAACCAGCCGCCATCCTCTCCGCTGCTCGCCCTCACCCACCGCACCCCGCAAGCACGCACCGCTCCCATCCGCGCAGCCATGCTAAGCTTGCGCTCATGCACTCCACCTCCATCCTGCGTTGTTGTTGTTGCACGATGTTGACGGCAGACTGCATCCCCGCACGTTCGTAAGCCAGGTCCCTCCACGCCTTCTTCGCGAACCTGAAATCCCCTTCATCACAGCAGCCAGCCACGTCGCTGACTCCCGCTGGAGCGCAATGCCTCTACTTCAATCGATGACCCGGCGCATCATCTCGACCGCAGCCCTGCCCATCGCCTCCCGGCGCTGCGTTCGCTGTTGTTGCCGCCTCCTTCGACAGAGTCGCTAGAGTCATCGCGGCCCACCCCCAGGGCCGCCCGCACCGCCGCCGCACCCTCCCAGGAGCTCCACCCATGCACTCCCTCCTCGCCCGCATCTCCGGGCCACGGCTTCGCGCCATCCCGCTCCTTGCCGCCCTCCTCTCCACCACAGCCGTCCACGCCCAGGTCGTCGGCGGCACCATCAGCGGCACCATCACCGACACCGCCGGCGCCGCCATCCCCGGATCCACCGTCCTCCTTCGCAACGAAGAGACCGGCAACGAGCGCCGCCTCACCTCGGACGCCGCCGGCCAGTTCGCCGCACCCTCCATCTCCGTCGGCCGCTACAGCGTCCTCGTCACCCACGACGGCTTCTCGCCACGCACCCGCACAAACGTCGTCGTCACCGTCGGCGAGGCCGTCCACGCGGACGTCTCTCTTTCCGTCGGCACCGTCGAGCAGGTCGTCACCGTCGAAGACATCCCCGCCTCCGTCGACACCTCCACCCAGCAAAGTTCCGGCCTCGTCAACGAGCGCCAGATCAAGGAACTCCCGCTCAACGGCCGCTCCTACGATCAGCTCCTCACCCTCAATCCCGCCACCGTCAACTACACCGCAGAGCGCGCCGGCTCCGTCGGGACGTCCAACTCATCGGTAGGCAGCATGTTCGTCGTCTCCGGCCGCCGCCCGCAGGACAATCTCTTCCTGCTCAACGGCATCGAGTACACCGGCGCCTCGCTCATCAACGTCACCCCCGGCGGCACCAGCGGCCAGCTCCTCGGCGTCGAAGCCGTCCGCGAGTTCAACGTCCTCTCCGACACCTACGGCGCCAACTACGGCAAACGCCAGGGCGCCCAGATCTCCATCGTCACCGCCTCCGGAACCAACTCCCTCCACGGCAGCGCCTACGAGTTCCTCCGCAACTCCTTCTTCGACGCTCGCAACTACTTCGACCAGTCCCGCATCCCCAACTTCCAGCGCAACAACTACGGTCTTGCCCTCGGCGGCCCCATCCGCAAGAACAAGGACTTCCTCTTCGGTAACTACGAAGGTTACAGACAGAACCTTGGCCTCTCGGACGTCACCCTCGTCCCCGACGCCCTCGCCCGCCAGGGCTTGCTGCCTAACGGCAAAGGCGGCCAAACCAACGTCGGCGTCGGTCCCGGCGTCGCCGCTCTGCTTGCTCTCTGGCCCACCCCCAACGGCCCCGAGCTCACCGACGCCAACGGCAACCCCACCGGCATCGCCAAAGCCTTCTCGAACCCCGTCCAGCACATCCGCGAAGACTTCGGCACCGCCCGCTTCGACAAAAACATCAACGATCAGGACACCCTCTTCGCCGTCTACACCATCGACGACTCCGCCGCACACACCCCCACCCAGAACCCCTTCGCCACCATCGACGAGACCATGCGCGCCCAGGTCGCCAGCCTGCAGGAGCAGCACGTCTTCTCCTCCCGCCTGCTCAACACCGCCCGCGTCGGCCTCTCCCGCGCCGAGTTCTACTTCCTCGGCTCCTCCACCGTCGCCGCCCCCGGCTTCGTCCCCGGCAAGCCCGTCGGCGCCATCGTCATCGCCGGCTCTACCGCCTCGAACGGCAGCTCCCAGATCACCCAGGCCGGCGCTAACGTCGGCTCGAACAACGCCACCACCCGCAACCTCTACACCCTCGATGACCACATCTTCTACACCCGCGGCCGTCACCAGCTCGAGGTCGGCGGCTGGCTGCAATGGCTCCAGTCGAACGACAACCTCGCCCAGAACCAGTTCGGCCAGGCCTCCTTTGCCTCGCTCTCGACCTTCCTTCAGGGCACCGTCAAAACCTTCACCGTCGTCCCCCAGCCCACCCGCCTCAACTGGCGCTCCTGGCTCGGCGCCGGCTACATCGAAGACACCTGGAAGCCCATCCCTCGCCTCGAGGTCCGCGCCGGCCTCCGCCTCGAATCCACCAACGGCTGGAACGAGTCCCACGGTCGCGCCGGCATCTACCAGTTTCAGAACGGCGTCATCGCCACCAACCCCACCATCACCTCAAGCGCCCTCACCACCAACCAGGCCCGCGCTCTCCCCCAGCCCCGCCTCGGCATCGCCTACGACCTCCGCGGCGACGGCCGTACTGCCATCCGCGCCAGCGTCGGCCTGCATAATTCGCTGCTCGACAACCTCAACTACCGCCTCGACCAGTCCGCCCCCTTCAATACCACCCTCACCTACGCCAACGTCCCCATCATTAGCCCAACCTCCGGCGCCGCCGGCCTCATCTCGCCCTCCACCGTCCAGACCAATCTCAGCACCCCCGCCGTCCTGGCCTACACCCTCCACGTCGAGCAGCAGATCGCCCCCGCCACCTCGCTCACCCTCGCCTACGTCGGCTCCCACGGCACCCACCAGATCCTCTCCGGCGACCTGAACGAGCCCGCCTTCACCGTCTGCAGTGCAGGGAACTGCCCCGCCGGCATCGCCGACGGCACCATCTACTACCCCACCACCACCAAACTCAACCCGGCCGTCGCCAACACCACCTCCTGGACCTCCGGCGGCGCGAGCAACTACAACGGCCTCGAGGTCGACCTGCGCCACAGCATGCGCAACGGCCTCCAACTCCGCGCCAACTACACCTTCTCGAAGAATCTAGACAACGGCTCCGCCTGGAACACCAGCGTCTCCGGCAACACCCCCGCCTTCGTCTCCGTCCCGCAGCTCCCACGCCTCGATTACGGCCCCGCCGCCACCGACGTCCGCCACCTCGCAGCCATCAACGGCACCTACGACCTCCCCTTCGGCCATGGCCGCGCCTTTGCCTCGAACCTGAACCCTTTTGCCGACCGCGTCCTCTCCGGCTTCACCCTTGGCTCCATCGCGAGCCTGCAGACCGGCTTCCCGTTCTCGCCGCAACTCGGCTACAACCCCACCGGCTCCGGCGATACCCGCAACCCCGTCCGTCCCAACCGCGCCACCGGCTTTACCGGCCCCACCTACACCACCGGCTCGACCTCCGCCCGCGCCAACCACTTCTTCAACCCCGCCGCCTTCACCGCGCCCGCCTTTGGCACGGTCGGCAACCTCGGCCGCGATACCCTCACCGGCCCCGGCTACGCCGCCTGGGATCTCTCCCTCACCAAGCTCACCA